>NZ_JAKKRW010000003.1:0-268107 GCF_025653905.1 Shewanella sp. SM71 | reverse complement strand
AGTGAAACCTGTCAACTCTACAGATGCCTTAGTCGAAACTTTAACGCCTGTACCTAAATTATTTAGTGCTTCAGCTGCAGCTTTTGCATCCATAGCTGATATATCTGTTGCCGTAGATGTGCCATTAGGGCCGCTTAGTACAATGTTACTAGCGCCTGTTGCAACACCATATGCTGTTCCTGCCGCCGCAGCAGCACCAAATACACTGCCTGCACCTGTTTTTTGATTCTGACCAATTGAACCTGCTGACACATCACCAATCGATACAGAAATAGTCTCGTTAGCATTCGAACCTACTTGGAATTTCTGAGTACCATAACTGCCATCTAGTAATTTCTGACCACCAAATGATGTTGTATCGGCAATACGAGTTAATTCTGTTTGCAATGCAGAAAGTTCTTTCTGCATAGACTCACGGTCTTCTGCAGAGTTAGAGCCGTTAGCCGATTGCAGTGATAAATCTCGCATACGTTGCAGAATATTGGTCGATTCCTGCATTGCACCTTCAGCAGTTTGGGCTATCGAAATACCATCGTTGGCATTACGCATAGCAACATCTAGCCCATTAATCTGACTTGTCATACGATTAGAGATCTGCAGACCCGCAGCATCATCCTTAGCACTGTTAATCCGTAATCCCGATGACAAACGTTCCATGGACGTTTGCAAATTACCATTAGCACCACCAAGACTTTTTTGCGCCTTCATCGATGTGACGTTCGTGTTTACTGAAATAGCCATGTTACATTCCTCTTCTAAGTTGGGTGCCAAGACGTGGAAGCCTGGCTAAATCTTGTTGCCATCAATTGCTGCAACTTTACTTAACGTGCTTAACTCTATTTGCTTAATTTAATTACTTAACCTTTAGACCTTGATGCCTTCATCATTGAAAACCGTCTTGTTTTAGTGCTTTCGGTTCAGAAGGCATTCGATCTAGATGTAATCAAACAGCGATACGGAACCCACTTTACTAAACACACTGGATACGGCATTGAGAGCGAGTTGTTGCTTCTCAAATTCAGTTATCGCAGTGGCATAATCAAGATCTTCCAATTTGGATAATGCCGAGGTGTTAATCAATTTCTCATCAGTGTGCTTATCAGTATATTTTTCCAGTATCTTTAAACTGTTACCTGATAAGCCTTGCTGCTGACTCATTTGTTTGACACCACTCCCAACATTATTCAATAACTGTGCCAACTCAGACTGCCCAGATGGCGTCTGCACTTGATCAGCGTTTTCAAAAAGAGCAATCGCCTTATTTAAGGTATTGAAAATGCTAACCTCTTGTTCTTGGTGAAGGGTAAAGCTGTCACCTATCTTCGGCTCGCCGGCAATTTTTAGTTCAACACCGTCAAAAGTGACTGGCACAGCGGGATCGAACGCCGCTGCGGGGGAGATGATATTGGCGGGAATAGCGTTGTCGGTGACTTCGACATTAATGCCACCAGCACCATCATCTAGAAATGAAACAGTGTAATCAGAGAGAGAAGGTGTCGCGTTAGCTAGCTTAGCGCTAGATACACTAAAATCACCTTGTTGGGACGGCAAATAATTGACGCTATAATCACCCATTGCATTAGGTGACTTCATAAAAGCGGTATCTCCAGACACATTAGTATTAAGCTGAATACCTGAAGCAATCATGCTATTACGAACGCCTGAGTCGCCTGAGTAAATAATCTGACCATTATTATCGAATGCGAACGGTTGCGTGTCAGTTTTATTACCTGCAAAGAGATAATTTCCCGATTCATCTTTGGTATTCGCAATTGTCAGTAATTGATCCAGACTTTTGCGCAGGTCATCGGCAATTGTTTGCCGCTCTGCCGCTGTCATACTGCCATTAGAACCCCGTAGCATCATGTCCTTCATGCTCGACACTAGTTTATCTGCTTGGCCAAGTTGACTTTCGGTCTGCTGTAAGTGATTCGTTGCATAATCAATGTTCTTAATAAACTGATCAACGAGTGCATTTTTCTGATTCAGATTATCGATACCCTGTGACGCCACAGGATCATCACCAGCAGTATTGACTTTCTTACCACTGCTCAATTGGTCAAGAATTTTGCTGGTCGCCGTTTGCTTTTGCAGCACACTGGTAATGCTTTGATTAAAAATCTGCGCGGATGATAATCGCATAATTAAATCTCCTAACGCACTGAGGATAATAAGGTGTCAAAAATCTGCTGTGCAGTCGTCATGATCCGCGCAGAGGCTTGATAGGCTTGCTGAAAACGCATTAAATTTGCCGCTTCTTCATCTAAGTTCACGCCCGACTCACTCTCAACTCGCGCATAAGCTTGTTGATACACGGCCTCTGCCGAACCAACACGCACTTCAGCCGCTTTCGTTTTACTGCCTACCTCGAGCTTAGTGTTCTCGAACACATCAGCTAGGGTCGACTTTCCCCCATTCATCACCTTACTTTCGCTCAACTTAGCCATAGCGACAGCATTAGAGTTATCCCCCGCTGCGAAGGATAAATCGAAGGTAAATCTGTCATTGCCTGCAGCCGCTTTGCTTTCAACTTCAAAGGTAAAACCAAAAGCGCTAATACTCGGAGGAGTATAAGGGGCTGCAGCCCCAAGGGATGTTCCAGCGGCGTCGAATGCTTCATAGGTTGGAGGCACAACTGTGGTATCGAGCTTTATCGTCAACTCACTGCCTGTTACAGGGAAATTTGCGGCATTACGATTGCTAATTTGAGTCAACTTCACTTGGGTATTGCCCGAGTTAGCGGCATCTGCTGAAATCTTTGGGGATGCGGCGGCAATGCCTTTAGGGTCTTTCATGATCACTTCAATGCCATTTGAAGCACCCGCTGTTGGGCGAATGGCAAAACGATCGCCAGACGCCATAGCGCCCGCTTTTATGTCAATTGAAAATCCAGATCCACCCGATAAAGTCGAGCCATTTAACGTCAGTGGCGTAATTGCCCCCGTTTTCGAATCTCTCAGCTCATAAGTTGCAGGCGCGGTAAATGACAGTTCGTAGGCACCACCAGTTAATAAACTGGTGTCATCTATGGTGACGCCTAATGTTGCATTACCCGTATTACCAGAAAAACCTGCTGCACGGCCCAAAGACATCATAGGATCGTTGATATCTTTGAAGATATTGGCACCAACTTGCCCATTGAGGTCAATACCTTGTGCTTGCATTTTATTGAAGTTATCAGCCACGCCCAAGGCTAATTGATCGAGCTCATGACCCGCGGGAATTAACGTTTGATCACGATAATCAAAAATGGCCCCTAACTGACCGCCAAGTTTACTCGGATCAACAGTGACACTTTGCGAACCAATACTTGAAGTCAATTGAAGCTCATTCGGAAATGGATCACCCGCTTGGACTCCCATCGTCATAGCAATTTCGCCAGAGACCAACATCACTGAACCACCGAGCATTACGCTCTTAGCACCATTTTCTAATGGAATAACGTTCACTTGAGCATACTGGCTTAACTCTTGAACCAGTGCATCTTGCTTATCAAGCAACTGCGCATCCTGATTCGGCGACTTCATTAACTCTAGGTTTAAATTTGCCAGTTCTGTACTGATCTCATTGATACGCTTAGTCATACCTGTGATCTGGTCATTGGTCTGATTAAGCTGGCCATTCAAATACGACTGCATCTGATTAAGACTGCTGGCAACTTGCTGTGCGTTTGTTAGGGTCGAACTCCGAATACCCAAATCTGCAGGCAAATCAGCCACACTATTCAGCCCCGAAAACAGGTCATTCAAGCTTTGTGGCACAACTTTACCTACCTGTGAAAACAGCTGATCTAGCTCACTCAATTTACCGTAGCTGGCTTCGGCGGCGCTTAACGTTGTTTGACCAATGCGTAACTCTCTTGCAGCATAGTCATTGTAGATACGCTTAACGTCATTAACGTAAGTTCCAGTGCCATAAAAGCTACTACCAAAACGCTGCGATTCAAGAGTCGACTGCGTTGCTACTTGTCTGTGGTAACCAGCGGTATTGGCGTTAGCTATATTATTACTGGTAACACCCAGTTGCGACTGGGAGGCAAGCACCCCAGTTCGCGCTATATTCAGTAGATCAACGGCCATTAGTTGACACTCCTATGAACAAACAGGGTTGTAAGATTCATCATTTGTCTTCTCCTGGCAGAATTGATTTCAGTTCTTCACTGATCGACTGCATCACTTTAATCACTTTTTCAGCGTATCGAGGATCAGTGGCATAACCCGCATCCTGCAAAGCTCGGATGAATTGAGTAGGGGAAGCGGCCACTTTTTTCGCATCTTGATAACGTTCACCTTCGGCAATGAAGGACACAAAATCGTTAAAGCTATGCTCGAAATCACTATAAACTCGGAAGTCAGCTTTTTGCTGAACAGCAACACCGTGCTCAAATTCTAAGGTACTGACGTTAGCCTTATCACCTAACCAACGACGATCAGCTTTAATGTTGAATAGGTTATGACTCGGCGCACCGTTATTGCCGCGGACGATTTTTTGTCCCCAGCCAGTTTCCAGTGCCGATTGCGCCAACAATACTTCTGGTTGAGTACCTAATGTTTTTGCGGCTTTTTCAGCATGTGGATATAAGGTCGCTAAAAATTCTTCTCGACTACCAAACCTGACAATCTTTTGGGTTTCCCTAAATGCTGCCGTCGGCAAAACTTGGCCGCTAATCACAGGTTCTACCACTGAAAGTGATTGTTCACTCCAGCTCGGCTTAGGCGTATCGATAGCCAGTGAACGATTAGGCGCATCAATGTCCATTGATGAATTTGCATCTTCAGCTCTATCCGGTTCAAATACAGGCCGAGCGATAGCAGCCGGCACACCATGATTTACAACTGTGGGTTCAACCACAGGAGCGGCTGAACTCTGCATAGGCACATTAAGCGCTTTATCGTCGTGGAGCATTTTCATGCCACCATCGTCACGCAATACCGATGCAGGCGTGAAATGACTTGTTTCGGGAGAGAGTTGCTGCACCATCATATCGGCAAGGCCCAATACACCTTTGTCAGATAAATCGACCGATAACTGCTGATCGCGCATCTGCTCGTAAAACTGAGTGTATTGGCTATTGAGTGGACTATCAGACTGAAAAACCGCATTGGCATCGCGCATACTTTTCATCAGCATTTGCACGAAAATACCTTCAAATTGTTGGGCGACCTTTTTCAAGGCGCCCTTCTCATCTTTCTGAGCCTGGGCGCGGAGTGAATCTAGCCCGCCCAGGTCAAGAAAATGTGATGAACTTGAAAGCTTTTCCATGATTTTCCCGACAGAAATTAGATGATGATAAGTTCACCATGCAAAGCTCCTGCCACTTTTAATGCTTCAAGTATTGCTAACACATCTGAAGGGGCTGCACCGACTAAGTTAACCGCTCTAACCAGCTCATCCAGCGTAGTGCCTGGATTAAACATAAACATACGACGGTCACTTTCTGTCGCTGTGATCGTACTATTACTCGTGACGGTTGTTTGACCATTAGCCAAGGCATTTGGCTGCGAAACCTGTGTCGCCTCCGCAATCGTGACAGTCATGCCGCCATGGGTAATCGCCGCAGGGAGTAAGCGTACGTTTTGCCCAACCACTATGGTTCCAGTACGTGAATTAACGATCACTTTGGCAGATTCCTCTGCGGGAACAACATCAAGGTTTTCAAGCGTTGCTAAAAAGGAGACTCGTTGTGATACATCACGTGGAGCCGTTACCTGAACAGACGTCGCATCTAAAGGACGCGCCATATCTGGACCTAATAGATCATTGATCGCATCGGCCATGCGCTGCGCAGTAGAGAAATCCGAACGACGTAGGTTAAACGTCAAATAATCGCCAGTTGAAAATGGGGTTGCTACACTACGCTCAACAATTGCGCCATTGGGTATACGACCTACAGTTGGCGTATTTTGAATCACCTTTGAACCATCTAAACCATCGGCACTAAAACCACTCACCACTAAACTACCTTGGGCGATCGCATACACATTACCGTCTACCCCTTTCAAAAAGGTCTGTAATAAGGTGCCACCGCGTAAGCTTTTGGCTTCGCCTAAGCTAGATACCGTCACGTCAAGATCTTGACCAGGTTTGATAAAGGCAGGCATATCCGCGTGTACGGCTACCACTGCAACGTTTTTAATTTTCGGTTTGACGTTGTCAGGAAGATTAATCCCAAAGTTTTTGAGCATAGTCATAAAGGTCTGCTCGGTATAACTGGTTTTTTCCCCCGTTCCCGGTAAACCGACCACTAAGCCATAACCAATCAACTGGTTACTACGCACACCTTGCACATTGGCAATATCTTTAATTCGTTCAGCCTGACTAGGTAGAGAAAACACTAGCATGGCAACGGCTAACACCAGTTTATATTTCATGATACGACTCCTTAGAAGGGCCACCAGTCGCTCATAAAGAACTGGCTTAACCAGCCCACTTTTTGAGCATCTGCGAAAGTGCCTGTGCCACTGTATTGGATACGGGCATTAGCCATTCGCGTTGAATCGACAGTGTTATCGGGTTTAATGTCCTGCGAGCGAACGAGACCAGTGACACGAATAAACTCATCACCATTATTGATTGAAATCCATTTTTCACCACGGATCACTAAGCTGCCGTTGTTCAGCACTTGCATCACGTTTGCCGAGATACTGCCATCTAGACTATTGCTCTGATCCGCATCCGATTCACGCTTAGTGTTCATGCTATCTTTGTAACGCAAATCAATTGGCACTCCGCCAATGGACACATTACTACCACCAGCAAAGATGGGATCTAAGCTCATGTCTGAGCCTTTTTTGATCTGATTGCCTGCACTCTTCTTCGCCTGAGTCGATTCCTTCAATACGATAGTGATAATGTCACCGACTTTATGGGCGCGTATATCCGAATACAAGCTAGATGCTTGGCTGTCTTGATAAATAGAGCCAGTTGCGGCAATTTTTGTCGGCGGCGCCTCTGGGTATACCGGCGCGTAAAAGGGATCATCCGCAAGGGGTTTCTTTTGCGTCGAGCTACAGGCTGCAAGCAATAACGCGACGGCCAACACAAGATATCTAGCCATGATGTTTGCCTCTATAAATTCTGAGTCACATAAGACAGCATCTGATCTACCGCTGAAATCACTTTGGAGTTCATCTCGTAAATGCGCTGACTTTCGATAAGGTTCACCAGTTCCTCGGTCACGTTCACGTTAGAGGTTTCTAAGGCGCCTTGACGAATAGCACCCATACCATCTAACGAAGCGGTACCTTGAATTGGCGTGCCGCTCGCACCAGTTTCCGTATATAAGTTTTGTCCCATAGGATCTAGACCCGATGGATTAATAAAATCCGTCATAGTCAACTGACCCACGACTTGGTTCTCAGCGGTACCCGGCGTTTTTACTGAAACTTCACCCTCCGCTGAAACGGTAATACTGGTCGCATTATCAGGAATAGTGATCGCGGGTTGTAGCAAATAGCCAGAACCTGGCGTCACAATCTGACCCGTATCATCTAAGGTAAACTGACCATTTCGAGTATAAGCAGTGGTTCCATCAGGAAGCTGTATTTCAAAAAATCCAGGACCTTCAATCATGAGATCCAGTGAGTTATCCGTCGTCAGCATGTTACCCTGAGTAAACATTTTTTGAGTAGCGACGACTTTCGTACCCGCACCTATGTTTAATCCGTTGGGTAGCTTAGTGTTAGATGCACTAACACCACCTGCTTGGTTAACTGTTTGATAGAGTAAATCTTCAAATACTGCGCGGCTTTTTTTGTAGCCCACAGTGCTAGCGTTCGCTACGTTGTTTGAAATCACTGAAATATCAGTTTGCTGTGCGTCTAAGCCAGTTTTACTAATCCATAACGCCGGATGCATAATCTATCTCCTAACTAATACGCATTAATGAGGATGAAGCGCGATCATTCTCTTCCGCGGTTTTCATCATCTTGACTTGCAATTCAAACTGGCGCTGAAGATCAATCAAAGACACCATTTCATCAACAGGGTTAACGTTACTGCCCTCTACGGCACCACTTTCAACTGCGACGAAAGGGTCAGCTGGTGCTGGTTCGCCTGACATTTGTCGAAATAATCCATCTTCACCACGCATCATCTGCGCATTGCCGGGATTAACTAACTTCAATCTAGCCACTTCTTCTATCACTTCAGCAGTCGCCCCCTGAGGGCGAACAGACACTATGCCATCCTGTGAAATTGACACTTTATCAATAGGTAATGGCAGCACTATCGGGCCAGCGTCCCCCATCACGGGATTGCCTCTGTCGTTATACAACATGCCCGTCGCATCGAAACTGAGACTACCTGAACGGGTATAAGCTTCACTGCCATCTTTCGCCTGAACGGCAAACCAGCCATCGCCTTTAATGGCAACATCGAGATCCCGTCCAGTGGTTTTTATCGGACCAGAGCGAAAATTAGCTGACGGAGATTCTGTCATCGCAAACACCCTTGAAGGCAACCCTTCACCGAAGGCTTGCATCGATCTGGCCTGCGCCATATCTGATTTAAAACCATCGGTATTAGCATTGGCTAAGTTGTTCGCACGGAGTGCCAGCTCATTCATATTTTGCTTAGCGCCACTCATGGCGACATAAAGGAATTTGTCCACAGACTGCTCCGTCAAATTTTCTACATGACAATAGCCAAGCAAGCATCATGCCAACAAATAATAACGTTTAATTTACTGATAGAATTGAAAAATATGAAAATGAAGTGATTTGACGGCAGGATAAAGGCTAAGTGTTGCCACTGGCGGCAACACTTAGTTAAACAAAGTAATGATTAGCGGATTTGTAATACGGTTTGTTGCAGCGTGTTATTCACTTCAAGGGTACGAGAGTTCGCTTGGAAGTTACGCTGTGCCGAAATTAAATCGACCAGTTCAGTCGTCAAATCAATGTTCGATTGCTCTAGCGCCGATGAACTGATGCTACCAAAAGTTCCACTATTTGCCTCACCCGCTAACGCTGGACCTGAAGCTAAACTGGCTTTCCACGACGTATTACCCACTTGCGTTAAACCTTGTTCGTTAGCAAAACGAACTAAAGCAACCCGTGCTAAAGGCACGGTTGAACCATTAGAATAACTCGCGGTCACTAAACCATCTTCGCCGATTTCAACGTTAGTTAAGCGACCTACAGTCGTACCATCTTGCGTCAACTCAGTTGCACCAAAAGGAGCAGCATATTGCGTTGGGGCATTAAACTTCACAGTCAACTCTTGAGTACCATCGGCACCTGGCCCTAAAACACCCGCACCACTGACGCCCAAAGCCTCAGTCTTGACTATAGCAGGATCACTACCAGTGTAGACACCAACAGAATTGAACTTGAGTACAGAGCCTTTCCAACCACCAGCAGTTTGAGCTGTGCCCGTTGCATCAGGTGTACCATCGCCGGTGGTATCTGTTTGATAAGTACCAGCAGGACCGGCTAGATCTACTTGCTTTCCATCAACAGCATAGTAAGCCACCCAATTGTTCTCACCATTGTACGAACCATCTTTGGGCTTAACAAAATAAGTGGTCATAATATGTGGCTCACCGAGTGAGTCATAAATTGTCATTGATGTAACGTTATTGTAGGTTTTTGCATCTAGAGGATCGAATGCCGCGGGGTCGAGTGCACTTTCCTTAGCATTTAAGTTCATTTGTAAAGTAACATTCTCAGTCTTTACAGGGCTACCCGCAGTGTCTGGTATTTGTACCGGCTTAGCCGTCGTTAAACTCACTGATGTTGAGTTCCCATCTTTATCCACTGGGAAAGTTTGCAAATAATTACCAGCAGAATCAACCATGTAATTATTTTTATCTACCTTAAATGCTCCAGCACGGGTAAACGAGTGGTCTAATGTACCCAGTTCAGAAGCAGTAACGAAAAAGCCACCCCCTTTAATCGCCATATCAAGGGAGTTATTCGTCAACTGTAAGCTACCTTGATGGAATTGCTGTGCCACTTGGCTCGTCGCAACACCACCACCGACAGCAGTTTTAGCATTTGAAAAAATAGAATTAGCGTAAACATCCGCAAATTCAGCACGGGACTCTTTAAAGCCAATGGTGTTCGCATTAGCAATGTTATTCGCCGTAGTGTTTAAATCTTTCTGCGCGGCAGAAATGCCACTCAATGCAATGTTAAACGACATAATTCACCTCTACACTTGACTCAATTCATTTATGAGCGACTTACGCCCAATTCGGATACTGCAAAAATTCTTTTAGGCAAACTTAGGTTTCAGACACAGCTAACACATCGGTTAACTTGATGCCCATACCGCCTCTCAAGTTAAGAATCGCGCCAGTACTGGCCGTACCGAGAGAAACGCTGGTCACATGAGCATAGGTCGAGACTGGCAATTCTTGGGATTTCCCATCCACTAAACCACTCGCCTTGATCGTATAGTTACCTGCGGTTACAGGGTTTCCATCTTTATCGAGGCCATCCCAGTTAACATCGACATTGCCCCCCTTACTGCCATCAACTTTAAAGGTGGTCACAACTTGGCCTTTCTCATCCTCAACACGTACAGTAACTTCAGGAATTTTAGCTGGCGTGCTAATCACACCTTTTATTGTTGGGCTTTCAGCTGAAATGTTACCTGTATCAGTTGGGATCAATACCTTGCGACCAACAAGTCCTGATGCCTGTAATGCTTGGCTTGATGTCATAACACCGTTTAAATTAACGATTTCCTTATTCAACTTAGTAATACCATCAACCGTCGAGAATGATGCCATCTGCGCAATCATTTGGTCGTTGTCGACGGGCTTAAAGGGATCTTGCATCGATAACTGTTGGCTTAATAACGAGAAAAAGTCATCTTGAGTTAACTGCTGGCTTTTTGCTTCCGGTACTATTGACTCTTTTGGCAAACGTATGCCATCAAGAAACGGATTACCCGTTGAGCTGGTTGATGAATTCGTCGTAACGGCATTTGGCTGACTCTTATTTTGAGCCGTCTGCGCCGACGCTTGGTTAATTTGATTAATGAGGCTCACAGCTTACCTCCTAAGTAACACATGTTATTTACCCATCCCAAGTGTTTGTTGCAGCATAGACTTAGCTGCTTCAGCGACTTGAACATTCATTTGATATGAGCGCGAAGCAGAAATCATATCTGCCATTTCTTCCATGACATTAACATTCGGTTTATAAATAAAGCCGTCCGCATCCGCCATAGGATGATCGGGCGAGTATTCTTTCAGTAGTGGTTTATCACTTTCTACAATGCCTTTTACTGCAACGCCT
This sequence comes from Shewanella sp. SM71, assembly GCF_025653905.1. Classification (NCBI taxonomy): domain Bacteria; kingdom Pseudomonadati; phylum Pseudomonadota; class Gammaproteobacteria; order Alteromonadales; family Shewanellaceae; genus Shewanella; species Shewanella sp. SM71. The sequence continues at coordinate 256,858 of NZ_JAKKRW010000003.1, read as the reverse complement.
TGAGAAGCTTGTTGCTGACTTTGGGCTTTAGCCATTTCGGCTTCAAAAATGGGATGACGGGAACGATAGGTCTTATCTACACTACTCGAGACGGAATCCGCGTTAGCTATGTTGCTCGCGGTGGTGTTTAGCCTGACCGATTGAGCAGACATTCCCGAGCCAGCAACATCAAATATGCTAAATAAACTCATGATTAATCCCCTCTCAACGCTTTCTTCATGCCACTAAACTTACTATCTAAAAAACCTAGCGACATTTGATATTCAAGTGCATTTTGCATGAATGCCGATTGTTCCTGTTGGATATCAACAGTATTACCATCACCGGTATCGGGTTGATTTGGCACACGGAACTTAACAAATTGCCCAGTCAACTCCGCAAGCCCAAAATGCTTATCTGGCTCTTGCATTTCAAGACTATTTCGCTGCTGCTGTTGGCCTCGAGCGGCCTGCATTGCCGCAGAAAAATCAACATCGCGGGCTTTGTAATGTGGCGTATCTGCGTTAGCGATATTGCTTGAAATGACTTCTGCCCGCTGCGCTCTAATACCGAGAGTGTATTGATGCACACCCAGTGCATTATCAAAATTGATCGCCATAAAATTGCCTCCTCGTGTTCTCACGAAAATAAAGCAATTCATGTGCCAACATCAGGAAAATTTTGAGAATAACAATAAGGATGAGCAAGTGATGGGTAAAAAATTACCGACAATTGTCGGTAATTTTCTTTAGAGCGGCTAAGTTAAGTCTTTTTCTGGTAATAAATGCCAGGGTTACAACGAACCATATCAAACTCGTCCGTTAAACCAGCGATAGATTCTGATGCACCGAGAAATAAAATCCCTTTGGGATTGAGAGCGGCAGCGAATTGCCGCAAAATTTTTGCCTTTGCCTCTGGTGCAAAATAAATCAGCACATTGCGGCAAAAGATAATGTCGAACTTGCCAAGCAGACTATAACTCTCAAGCAAATTATGCGCTCTAAAGTTCACCAACCGCTTCACATTATCCTTTAACTTCATATTGCCTGAAGGTAATGCATCAAAAAACTGACGCTTACGTTCTTCAGATAAACCACGCGCTAATGCCAAACTATCGTACTCGGCATTTTTGCAGCGTTCCAACATCGAAGGAGATAGATCCGTTGCTTGAATCGAAGCACTACCAGCCAAGGCACCAGGCTTCTTCTGTTGATACTCAAGAATAGTCATAGCCAATGAGTACGGCTCTTGGCCTGACGAGCAAGCCGCAGACCAAATTTTGAGCGGACGCCCCAGACGACTGTATTCAGGTAGTAGGACATTATTCAACAACTCAAATGGATAACGATCACGGAACCAAAGGGTTTCATTGGTCGTCATAGCATCGATCACTTCAGCTCTGAGCGCACGCTCAGTAGGCTTCATCGAATGCTTAACCACATCAGATAAGGATGGCAGGTTATATTTGCCCATCAAAGGAGCAAGACGACTGCGCACAAGATATTGCTTATTTTCACCCAGTACGATGCCGCTGTGTTGCTCTAAGAACAACCTAAATTGATTATATTCAGCCTCAGCGAGTGATTTATTTGGCACATTCACATCCTAAATCCTATAGCAAGCACCAAAATCAGTGCGAAACCATCATGTTATAAAGTCGAGATTATAGCGTAAAGCGTATCTAGGTACTAACCTACAGCAATTACAAACTTAAATGCTTATTCACAGCAGCGGCCAGTTCGTCGGGATTAAACTTAGCGATAAAGTCATTAGCCCCCACTTTTTGAACCATTGCCTGATTGAATACACCACTTAACGAAGTATGCAGTACCACTTTAATATGCTTAAGCTTAGGATCATCTCGGATTTCAGCGGTCAGGGTGTAGCCATCCATTTCAGGCATCTCAATATCAGAGATAATGAGGGGGATCTCATCGGCCACATTATCCATCTCTTTGGCGATCTCTTTAAGCTTGTCTAATGCTTCGCGACCATCTTTTGCGGTATCAATTTGTAAATTCAATGACTCGAGTGAACGAATAATTTGTTTACGCGCCACGGCAGAATCATCAATAACCATAATATGATAATGCTGAGTTCTGTCGAGGGTCAGTTTTTCATTGGCTTCTTCACTGATAGCCGTTTTAACTGGTGAAATCTCATCTAAGATTTTTTCCACATCGAGAATTTCAACTAATTCACCTTCAATTTCAGTCACAGCTGTCAGATAAGAATAACGGCCAGCACCTTGCGGCGGAGGCATAATCGCTTCCCAATTCATGTTGATGATCCGCTCAACAGAACTGACCAAGAAGCCTTGAACACTACGGTTATATTCAGAAATAATGATGAAACAGTTTTCAGTGCTCGCTAAAGGTTTTCCCCCTGTTGCCGCACTCAAATCAATCACTGAAATGGTTGTTCCACGAATATGAGCAACACCCTTCACATAAGGATTAAGTTTAGGCAAAGTGGTCAGTGGTGGACACTGCAGTACTTCTTTCACCTTAAACACGTTAATCCCAAACCGTTGACGACCGTTTAATTTAAAAAGCAGCAATTCTAAACGGTTTTGTCCAACGAGCTGGGTTCGTTTGTTGACTGAATCAAGAATACTCGACATAACTCTGCCTTGTTGTTCTGTTTATGTTCGGCCCTATAACTCAGTTGAGTATAGGCATATTAATTGCTTACGTCTTATCTATCGATAAACATAGTCGAAACTGAGTCAATCTTCTGACAGTGATGCAAATTATTATTACAGTGGTCAGCTTCGAACTTAATAAAAGTATAGGTGCATTCTGGCGTTACAAGCTAGTCTCTTCATTATGAAAGTAAATTTAGTCTGTTTTTTTAGTCTTTTCACCCTCTTCATGCCCGCTTTTGCGAGTGCAGAGCCTATTGTCCCCACCGTATCGGCAATCTCAGAATTAGCTAAAGCGCTTATTTCAGAAAAAATATCCGTTCCAGAAAATGCCAAAGTAAATATTTCGCCACAGATGGTTGACGCAAGAATGCTGCCGTCACAATGTTCGTCTCCAATGAAAGTTGAACTGGCTAGCGATAGGGAAATTAGCCGTAATAACACCTTAAAAGTCAGCTGCGATACACAAGACTTAGCTTACCCTTGGCAAATCTATATCTCGGTTCGGGTGGATATCTTATTCCCCGTTGTTGTCTCAACCGAAATCTTAGCACCAGGCGAACTCATCTCTCCTAGTCAAGTAGAAGTCCGTTACATTGAACAAAATAGCTTGAGAGGTGCCGAATTCGATGACCCGAGTAAATTGGCTGGTGTGCGAGTAAAACGACGAGTAGCAAAAGATAATCCCGTATTAAGCAACAACTTATGCTTCGTTTGTAAAAATGATTCGGTATCTATCTACGTTCGTTCTGGCTCATTCGAGCTCAAAACAGTGGGCGAAGCCCTACAAGATGGCAATAAAGGTGATCGGATCAGAGTCAAAAATAGCAGTTCAAACAAAGAACTAGATGCTATAGTCACAGGCATTGGCGAAGTTGAAGTAAGAATGTAAAATAATCTAAAGCTTTTTTGTAAGCTGCCGATACCCCAGTTAAGAAATCCCGTACACACGACGCTGGAGCCTAAAATGGCAATTGATATTAGCAAACTCAACACTGCAACGACTGCGCAAGTTCGTTCAGGCGCAACGAAAACGAGCAGCGATCAATCTGCTCAAGTTGCTACAAAATCGACAACACCACAAAGAAGCGACTCAGTGGTCATTACGGCCCAGGCACAACAACTTCAAGGAGCTCAGACTAAAATGGCTAGCCTTCCTGAAGTTGATCAAAAGAAAGTAGCCGAAATCAAACAAGCTATTGCCGAAGGTCGCTATAAAATTGACCCTGAAAAGTTGGCTGCCAATATTGCAAGTTTTGAAGCCGAACTTAATGACTTAAATAAAGAGTAACTATGACTGAAATAGCTAAACTGGTAGATCTACAACACGCCCATTTGGCTGTTCTTAAGCAAATCATACTCAAGGAAAAAGGCGCTTTGGTTGACCAAAACGCCGATTTACTGCTTTCCCTTGCTAACGAAAAATCGCAATGTCTGAAAGAACTAAAGACTAATGATGATATTCTGGCAAAACACAGTGATAAATCGCTACTCACTCAGCAAGTCGAACTCGTACATAAAATGGCCGAGATCAAAGACGCATTGACTGAATGCAAAGAATTAAACGAACAAAATGCCAGTTTAATTGAGATGAATTTAGCGAGTTTAAATCGCTTTGCTCAAGCTTTACAAGCCAGCAGAAACGCCTCCAGCCTCACCTATAACGATAAAGGCAAGACCTCGACTATCTCAAGTTTAGGCAATGATTTAAAGGCCTAACAAGCGCATCACTCCCACTTAGCATTCCCTTTTCTAAGCTCTGATTAGATATTAATGTCTTCTACAAAAAGAAAAGCCGCGTAAATACGCGGCTCAATACATGCTGTTGAACATACTCTCAAAAACGCTAGAAATACGTCACTTCCTTCACTCGTTGTGGACGGTTCTGTTGTTGATAAAGCGCCCAAACCTGTGAAAAATCAAGTTCTAACTCAGTGACATAATGCTCGCCTGCTGGATAACTCTTAACGACTCGTGCGCCGCGGATCACGCCAGAAACTGACGCTTTGACATTATCGTCCGTCAACATCCAATCACTGACACTGCTGTTTGCCGTTATTTTCTGCCCATAAACTTGTTCCGCTAATTCACGATAAGCCACAATTTTTGATGCCTGCATAGCCATCAACACTCTTTGTGATTGCTCTTTAGCCGGTTGAGTCGCTAACGGCGCATATCCTATAGCCGTTAACTTAGGAAAACTCGGCGGCGGCACATCTTCCCATTGCACATATCTATCTTTAGCAGCGCAGCCAGTTAGCATTAGCGCCACAATAACTAAAAGGTAGCGTTTCATTTTCCATCTCCTAAAACACGTACTTCATTCATACCCGGACTCGCCTGACGATATAAGATGCCATTTTGTGACACAATTTGCTCCGAAGGCTGCATGTAGTTTGCCAACTCTTTTTGAGTCACAAAAGTTTGAGATGCCGATACCACGCGATTGTTACTAATGTTCACAATCCGAGTATTGATCGCCATACCATTGGTTACTACGCTCATAGTCGAAACGACAAGATGCTCAACAGGAAGATCTTTCGACAATTTTTGCCAATCTCGCGTCAAAATAAAATCCCCGTCAGATGTGACTCTCAAGCCATCAGCTAAGTTTAAATCCACCACATTAAACTGAAAGCTATGGAGCGATGTCATTAATCCTTGCTGTAACTGTTGCGCTAACGCATTAGTGCCATTCAAATCGTCCACTAATACTGGTGTTGCAACTACGATAGGTTGATCAGAACGCAAGGCATCATTTTGCTTAACGAGCTCAGTCACTATTCGCTGTGCTAAATGGTTAATCACTGCCGTTGGCGGCAACCCATTGCCATCCACTAAACTCGGTTTGGGCGGCGTAACCGGTTTAGCTACACATCCACCTAACATTATCAATGTTAAGGGAATAATCACACGCTTTAGCATTGGATTTACCTCATCTATGGGTGCATTGGCAGTCAAGTGACTCACTTTCTAAGCTTCAAATTTTTAATGAGTAACAAAAACCAGCAATCTTCGGACCAATATTAACCTCAGTCCGACAATATTCTTCTATTACGCAGTATATCGACTGTAACAATGGAAACTTTATCAAAAGTTCTCATACTCAGGCACGAAATTTGCTTTATTGCCATATTAGATTAAGAGTCAGAAAACTGGCTCGATTGGTAATATCGCCATTAGCTTAGCGATAAGGATTGAATTGATGCACATACCAGGTTCAGCTTCGCTCATCATTTTGAGCCTTTTACTACTTTCTTTGCCCACCAGAGCCGAATGGATAGAAGCCAGCGGAGAAGCAACTATTATCAATGGTAATACAGCTCAAGCAAGGGAAGAAGCAATTAATCAAGCTGTTAGCTATGCGACATTGAGCACAGGTATTCAAATATCCAGTGAGCAACAAACCTCTAATGGTAACCTCACACAAAATAACTTTGCGATAAATCGCAACGCCCAAGCCATAAACATCCAACTCGTAAGTGAACAAATTCAGGGAAATAAAATATATGTATCCCTACGCCTCGATCTAAATGATGATCCAACACAACAGTGTCCTAATGGCCAATTAAAGGCCGCTATTTTAATACCTCAAACACAAATAAAAGATCGTTCTCAGCTTAGATATGGACAACTTTCAGGCTTTGAAGAGGTCATTTCAGAGGCGTTAGGGAACACTATAGAAGATTACTCTTCAACTGGCTTTAGTCACATCCATGCTAACGAGCGACTCGATATTGAACAAGACCTAGTGGATATTCGCGGTTATCGACTCCCAAGCTGGCTCAGTGAAATTACCGACAGCCAATATATTCTTCAACCGCAGATCATTGATATATCGATAGAGCCTGTACAACCCACCTTCTTAGGATTTTGGGATGAAGCTCCGCTAAGGCAATTTCAATTCAAACTCAGCCTCTATCATGGAATCAGTGGCGAAGAGGTCTGGAGCAAAAGCTACAGCACATCGGCCCCATGGGAATTTGAAGAACAGGCTATCATTGCTCCCAACAGTAATAGATTCTGGCGTTCCTCCTATGGAAAAAGTATTACTCAATTAATATTGCAGGCTACCCGAGATTTAGACAGCACACTTAATTGCAGGCCATTACTTGGCCAAGTCGTTAGCCGACAAGCAGACAGGATTATATTAAATCTAGGCCGTAAACATGGCATTCGTGTCGGTGATAAATTCCAAGTAGTATTACAACAAAACTTACCCGATAGACTCAATGAAATGCGCGCCGTCGCGACCAAAAGTCGTGCAACGGTAAAAATTGAGCAAGTAAGCGAAGAAAGCTCCACCGCAGTACTTGTAGACCAAAATGCCGCCTACAATGTACAGATAAACGACATAGCGCTTAAGATTTAAGCAACTAAATCATAAGCCTTTTAATCAAAGATAAAACCAGTATAATCACTGTCGTCTCTTCATAGCTCAACAGGATAGAGCAGCCGCCTCCTAAGCGGCCGATCGGGGTTCGAGTCCCTGTGGAGAGACCAGATAGTGCTTGTGTGATTTCAACTTCACTTGAAGATTTTTCTGATAAGAATAATTTTCAGAAACACAATTTAAAACTTCCTCAGTCTATATCCCTTAAAAAAAACAGCTCTCTTAATCGTTACTATAAAATCCAATACTAGGATATAGCCACATTGCGCCATTTCCCTAATCTTGACTAAATCAGTATAATCTGCGGCATTGAGATTTGCTGAGCCCGACACGTTATCAGGCTCAACCAAGGAGAGCATGCTTGGCCAACACTTATATACCGCTAGATCAATACCGCCGTAAGTGGATTTTCAACCACAAAGACTTGCCTGTCACCGACGAGGACAAGGCGCATATCCTGCCGTTAACAGATAAAAGTGCGATGGAAATCTGGAATCAATGGATCAGCAACAAGAGTAGTCGTGCGGAGCAATTTACTAAGGGAGATTGGGCGGCGAAGGCTGATGCTTGGGTGGAAACAGATCATTGGCAGAGCGCTTGGGATAGTGAAGATAGCAGTTTACCCACCATGTTAGCTGAGTTTATACAATGGCCCGATGAGACGCCGGTGTATTTTTGCTATGAAAAATATCAGATTATTGAAACTCGTTGGGATGTGTTCGTCCGCAATTGGAAGTGTTTTCTTTTCTTTGACGACGGTCCCATTTTGATCTCGCCAAAACAGAAACAAGCGGTGATGTTCGAACAGAGTGGTCAATACAAGCTAGGCACTCGCGGATAATTTATACAGGGCGCTTAACGCTGATAATTTCCCATCGATAGCTTTACGCCAACACTTTTACGCAATAGTTTAGCGCGAGGAGTCATCTTGTTGGTATGCTCATATTTAATGATGAGTATGCCATAATAGCCATTTTCGAATGATGCGTAAGCACAATTAGCCTATCACTCCCCTCTTCTTTAGATTAACATCCGTTTTCGGTGCCGAGTATTTGAGAAGTTGGGGTCAACTTTTTGCTGTAAATACTCATAAAAATCTGCTTAAAACCCAATAATTAAAATAGAAAAATGAGGTGTATTATGAAGTTACTCTCCACTCTTACCCTAGCAAGCGCGCTGTTATTACCCCACACATTAATGGCCAAAGAAGTCTCAGGAGTGCAAGTCGCCGAGACAGTGACATTAGATAGCCAAACATTACAGCTCAATGGCGCGGGCGTTCGCAGTAAGTTCTTTATGGATTTATATGTAGGCAGTTTGTATTTGCCAGCAGCATTAAGTAGCACTGCAGCGGTTATTGATGCACCAGTTGCAGCGATACGCCTTAACATTACCTCAGGCATGATCACCTCAGAAAAAATGCGCGATGCGATCACTGAAGGTTTTGAGCAAGCGACGGCAGAAAACACCGCTGATATTCAACCGCAAATAGATACCTTTATGGCACTGTTTAAGGAAGAAATTAAAGAAGGTGACCAATTTACCTTAGTCGCCAATAAAGCCCGCGGCGTGACGGCCTATAAAAATGGTCAGGAACAAGCCACCATCGAAGGTGAAATGTTCCGTCAAGCACTGTTAAAAATTTGGCTAGGTGATAAGCCTGCCCAGAAAAGCCTCAAAGAGGCCATGCTGGGCAAATAACTGACATTAACGTTAGAATTTGAATTCGATATCCAAGGCCGCTGCGCCTTGGTTATCCATTTCAAGCGCGGCTTGATTTGTCACTTCTAACTCACCATCAAAGTAATAACCAGCATAGAGGTTTACGGTTAAAGCAGGCGTTGCCCGCCAACCACCACGCAGATAGCTCACCCATTCGTTCGTTTCTACAGCAATATCATCATCCTCAATAAGGAATCGCTCAGTACGACGTGAACTCCCCAAACCAATATTCCAATCAGGATTGAATTGATAACTGAGCTCTAGTCCTGCTGGACCACTAAAACCGGCTTGGAATGGGTTAGCCAGTGCCCAATGTTCATCTATCTGCCAACGCATGGCAAGATAAGGCACAGTGCGAACCTCATCGATATCATTAAGATACGCGACTCCAAAGCCAATCATGTTTCCCGAATCAAATGCATACATGGCCGATGCCACAATACCGTAACTCTGAGCTTGGCTAGCCGATGCAGTATCGGCGTAGGCATATTGGATCTGCGGCGCTAAAAAGAAGGCCCAATGTTTATCCATGCGATAATTTAACGACACTCCGGCACGATAACGATTAATATGATCCCAATTCTGTCCGTCGGTGCCAAACAGCGGTGCGACATTGTTTGCGCCAGTAAGCGTGATGTTCCGCCAGTCATAATCAAGTCGGTCATAGCCCACACGAAAGCCTAGCGACCATTGCTTATCCAGCGATACATTCATCCCAGCATTCAGTAATAAGCTGTCCCTTTGTAGCTCAGTATTGCCATTAGCTACCTCGGCGCTTTGGGTGCTGATCTGTGTGACACTTAATCTAAAAGGTTTGTATTCCTGCGAAGGTTTATCCGCTGCAATAGCGGCACAGCTCATTAACGGTAACAATAACAAACTGCCTTTCAGCAACCGCTGTTTTACGCTTAATGGTGCGAGTTCTCGATTAGCCACGCTAGCTCCTTGCATTTAAAATAATGGATAAATTTTTGTGCATAATACGCGCTATTGAATAAAAAGGTTCACACTTTCAAAATGAAGATACAAACTAATACCTTTGAAACAAACAAGCCTTTACTCTACCCGATGCGCCCTCAAAAACATGTCAGCACAACCCAATATATAATGATTCCTGTCGTCAAAAAGCTCATCGGCCGCTAACCCCAATTCTAATTTGAGTTTTAGCTCACCAAACAACATTAAACATAAACGCACTGCACTATGGTGAGCATTACCAAATCGATATTGCCCTAACGCCTCTACAGCGACTAAATAATCCGCCAATAAGCCCACTATGTGTTTAGGGCCCGCGTCAAAGAACAATCGCGACACTTCAGGATGACTTTCGGATTGCGCCACACAGGCTTTGAATACGGTAATAGCTTCAGGACTGACAATCATCTCCCCAAATTGCAAAGCAAATTGGGTTAATGCCGATTCTGGTTTAGTGGGATCACTTAACAAATCATCGTTAAGATTATGGCCAACACACTTAGATTCAATTGCCGCAACAAATAATTCATCTTTGCTGCCGTAATGGGAATATACGGTTTGTTTCGACACGCCCGCAAGCTTGGCAACCTCATCCATACTGGTATGAGGGAAACCTTGACGACAAAACAAATCAATAGCAGCCACAAGGACTTGCTGACGTTTTTGTTCACTACGGCTCAAAGGTAATTGCGTCTCAGAGGAATGCGTCATATCAACTCTCAAATGGATAGACATAATTAATTGGCATTAGTTAAGCACGAAATAGACTAGACAGTCTAGTTTTGTGCAACTAGACTAGCAAGTCTAGTTACATAGCATTAACGTTTAACTTACAGCGGAAGCCTTTAAAATGGATCGAACTGCCCGACTTTCTTGGCGCACTCTTAGCGTCTGCGTGTTTACTTTAGCCACATTATCCGCCTGTCAAAAGGAAGTCACCGAACACGCTACGACAGCCACGCTACCCACAGTCACAAGCCAAACGTTGATCCAGACACCAAGTTATGAACACTTTCAGACCTTCACTGGCACCATCCGTGCAGGTAATACCACAGGTGTAGGCTTTGAACTAGCGGGGAAGTTGAACAATTTACAGGTCGATTCTGGGAGTAAAGTTAAGCAAGGACAAATACTTGCAGTTCTCGATACCCGGCTACTCGAAGCCGAGCGTCAAGAGATCCAAGCAAGTCTGGCACAAACCCAAGCCGATGTTGATCTGGCCACCAGCACTCTAAAACGTAATCAAGAATTAAAAAAATCAGGCTATGTCTCTGAACAGCTATTAGATGAAAACCGCTCACAATTAAATAGCTTATCCGCAGCGAAAAACCGTCTACTCGCCTCGCAGCATGCCAACCAACTTAAGCTCGATAAATCCATTTTAATAGCTCCCTTTGACGGTACCATAAGCCAAAGGCTACATAATCTTGGCGAAGTGATTGCCGCGGGCAGTCCTATCTTTACCTTAGTGGGTAACATCAATCCTGAAGCTTATATTGGTGTTCCTGTTGCGCTAGCGGAACAATTTCACACCAAACAGCAAGTGCAAGTCAGCGTGCAAGATCAAACCTTTACTGCTGAAATTGCCGGTATCAGCGCAGAAGTCAATCCCATCAGTCGTACCCTGCAACTGAGAATAAGCCTGCCCCGAGATGCACATGTAATCAATGGCGAAATTGCGTATCTGCATCAACAACAGCAAATCCCGCAACCGGGCTATTGGGTACCCATTTCCGCACTGACGGATGGTATTCGCGGATTATGGAATCTCTATGTCATCGCAAACGATGAACAGCAATCCATCATAGAGCGCCGCGATGTGGAAATCCTCTACACCACCCAAGACATGGCCTACATTCAAGGCGCGATTCAGCCTAATGAAATCTATGTCAGCCAAGGGCTGCATAAGCTGGTCGTAGGCCAAACTGTATCTCCCATTGCTGCAGCCACGAGGTAATTATGATTAAAGCCTTTGTTGAAAACGGCCGCTTAGTCAGCCTCGTTATTGCACTATTACTTGTCGCAGGCTTTGGTGCGATATCGAGCCTGCCGCGTACTGAAGATCCCCACATAACTAACCGTTTCGCCTCAGTGATCACCCCTTATCCTGGCGCCTCAGCCGAACGGGTAGAAGCCTTAGTGACTGAAGTCATTGAAAACCAGCTCAGGCGTTTGGAAGAAATTAAGTTGATCCAATCGACCTCTCGACCAGGGATTTCAGTTATACAGTTAGAATTGAAAGACACAGTTAAAGAAACGGCTCCTGTATGGTCTCGAGCGCGGGATTTATTGGCCGATGCGAAAATTAATTTACCTGAGGGCATACAATCTCCCACACTCGATGATCAAATTGGTTATGCCTACACCGCCATCTTAAGTTTAGTGTGGAATAGTAATACGCCCGTACAAGTCGACATGCTAAACCGCTACGCAAAAGAATTACAGAGTCGGCTCAGGCTGTTATCGGGCACGGATTTTGTCAAACTTTACGGCGCCCCAACCGAAGAAATGCTAGTGCAGCTTGATGGTAACAAGATGAGCCAGTTACAGCTCTCTCCTGCGTCCATCGCCCATATTCTCAGCGGCGCCGACAGTAAAATTGCTGCGGGTGAAATCAACAACCGTGAATTTCGAGCCTTAGTTGAAGTCTCCGGCGAGCTTGATTCTTTAACCCGTATTCGCCAAGTGCCGCTTAAAATTGATAGCCAAGGGCAAATTATTCGCCTCGGCGACATAGCCACAGTGACTCGCCAAGCTCAAACCCCAGCGGATAGCATAGCGTTAGTCGATGGTGAACAAGGCGTAATGGTTGCAGTACGAATGATCGATAATACCCGTGTTGATCTTTGGCAAGCGCAAGTCAATAACGTCGTTGACGAACTCAATCGCGAAGTCCCCGCCAATATCCAGATCCAATGGCTATTCGAGCAAAACAGTTACACCAGCGAACGACTTGGCGGGCTAGTGGTTAACCTGCTGCAAGGATTTGTCATCATCTTACTGGTATTACTCCTCACCCTAGGCTTAAGAAACGCCATTATAGTGGCGATTTCATTGCCGCTCACAGCGCTGTTTACCTTGGCCTGCATGAAATATATCGGCCTGCCGATACATCAAATGTCGGTGACAGGACTCGTCGTCGCCCTTGGGATCATGGTGGACAATGCGATAGTGATTGTCGATGCCATATCACAAAGGCGTCAGCAAGGAATGAGCCGTTTAGCCGCAGTGAGCGAAACCTTACACCATCTTTGGCTGCCCTTAGCGGGATCGACTATCACCACTATTTTGGCTTTTGCGCCCATAGTACTCATGCCCGGTGCTGCGGGAGAATTTGTCGGTGGCATTGCCATGTCAGTGATGTTTGCGCTGCTGGGCTCTTACGTGATTTCCCATACGTTAATTGCAGGGCTCGCGGGACGTTTTAGTCATGAAGGTAAACAGGATGTCTGGTATCAACACGGGATCAACCTCCCGCTAGTGAGCCAATATTTTCAAGCGAGCCTGAGAATTGCCCTTAAACGCCCTATCGTCAGCGCGCTGCTTATCGGCATTACACCAGTATTAGGGTTTTTCGCCTCGGGTAAGATGACGGAGCAATTCTTTCCGCCATCGGACAGGGACATGTTCCAAATTGAAATCTATCTTGCGCCCCATGTGAGTTTAGAAAACACCTTGAACCAAGTGCAGTTGATGGATAAAAAACTCCACGCAGTCACAGGGATCACTCAAGTCGATTGGGTGGTGGGCGGTAATACGCCCTCATTTTATTACAACCTGACGCAGCGCCAACAAGGGGCGACTAACTATGCACAGGCCATGGTAAAAGTGACTGACTTTGAGCGTGCTAATGAGTTAATCCCCGAATTACAACAGCAATTTGATAGCGCTTTTCCCGAAGCGCAAGTACTAGTACGAAAACTCGAGCAAGGCCCGCCCTTTAATGCGCCAGTGGAGTTAATGATCTTCGGCCCGAATCTAGATACTTTGCGATCATTGGGCGACGACGTTCGTAATATTCTCGCGCAAACGCCGGACGTACTTCACACACGTGCAACCTTAAGTGCCGGTGCGCCTAAGCTGTGGCTACAGGTAAATGAAGATGCCAGTCTAATGAGTGGGTTAAGCCTGACGGACATTGCCAAACAGATCCAAATGTCAACCACAGGCGTTATCGGTGGCAGCGTGCTTGAGCAAACAGAATCGTTACCCGTACGAGTTCGCCTTACTGATGACAGTCGCGAGCAGGTGAGCCGCCTTTCTGAAATTCAATTAATGACACCTTCGGGTGAGTCTGTTGCATTATCCGCCCTCGCCCACAATGAAGTACAAGTGAGCCGCGGCGCCATTCCAAGGCGTAATGGCCAAAGGGTTAATACCATAGAAGCCTACATTGTCAGTGGGGTATTACCTGCTCAAGTACTTAATGATGTTAAAGATAAAGTGGCTCAATTACCGTTGCCATCGGGTTATCGCATTGAAATCGGTGGGGAAAGCGCTAAGCGTAACGAAGCAGTCGGTAATTTACTGTCCAATATGATATTGGTCGTCACCTTGTTATTAGCCACTGTAGTGCTGTCGTTTAACTCCTTTCGGCTCACAGCGATTATTCTATTGAGCGCGATACAATCAGCAGGACTTGGCCTATTAGCCGTGTTTGTATTTGGTTATCCCTTTGGATTCCCGGTCATCATAGGGCTACTTGGATTAATGGGACTTGCCATTAACGCTGCGATTGTGATCTTGGCCGAACTAGAAGATATGCCGAGCGCTCGGCTCGGCGATATGGAAACCATAGTCTCTACCGTCAACAGCTGTGGTCGTCATATCAGCTCAACGACCATTACCACCGTGGGCGGTTTTATTCCGCTCATCATTGCTGGCGGCGGGTTTTGGCCTCCCTTTGCCATTGCTATCGCGGGTGGCACCCTGCTGACGACTTTACTTTCTCTGGTATGGGTTCCAACTATGTATTTGCTGCTGATGAAAACCCGTACGGCGAACACCCCATCCGCGATTCAAGCTCAAATCGCATCATGAACTAGATATTGGTACAGTTTATCTTTAAGGTTTAATCGCTCTAATTTTAACGCTAAAAAGTGCTCATCGGCGGTGGGCACTTTTGTTAACTCCAGCGCCCTAATTTTATTATCGAGTTCATGGTAACGACTAGCCATGGTCGCGAAGACGGTATTATTGACTTTTAAATGCTTAATTTGATCGACGAAATCAGGAAACTCATAAACCAACGCATGATTCTCACCTAGCATATACACTTCTCCTATAATGTGGTTCTAACACTATAAACTCCATTTACCTTAAGCAGCTTAGTCTATACCCTCAAAATACAGCCAGTACTTGGACATGTTATCTACTAACATTTCTGCAAAATAAGTCGATGAGTCCAAGTATAAAACTGCAAAAATATCAATGAAATGAGTTTAAAATTGCAGAAGTTTTAGACCCACATCAAGACTACAAAGTAAAACTTAGGCTACATTGATGTAACCGTTACCTATAGGATCTTACGATGAATTATAAAAATTGGCCTATTGCAAAACAAATTGGCGCCCTCGCGTTTATTCTTACTCTTCTCATCTTTGGCGTATTGAGTACCGTCTCCTATAAAGCCGCTTCAAATGTATTAGAAGATAAAGGTATCAGTGCCATGAAATCTGAAATGCGTGCAGTTTCAGACATGTTAGAGCTGCAGTACGATAGTCTTCTGCAACTTGCGAGACGCAACGCCGATGTTTTTAAGGAAATGTATCCTGGACAATTTAGTCTGCAAAATAAAACTGTCAATGTGATGGGAGTTGGCTCTCCAGCCCTAATGCATGAACAAGAACAAGTGAACTCATCAAAAAGTAAAGTCGATCGTTTTGCTAATCTAACTGGCGGTACCGCTACGGTATTCGTGCGTGATGGCGATGACTTTATGCGAGTTTCGACTTCGCTCAAAAAAGCCGATGGCAGCCGTGCACTAGGTACTTCCCTTGGCAAAACACATCCAGGCTATCAAGTGCTGATCAGCGGTAATGAATACGAAGGTTATGCCAAACTTTTCGGCAAAGACTACATGACAGTCTATCGTCCAGTGAAAGACACACAGGGCAAAGTTATTGGTATCTTATATATTGGCTTCGACATCACCAGTTCCTTAAAACAATTACAAGAAGCAGTTAACAGAATCACCTTAGAAGAAAGTGGCCATTTTCTATTAGTACGCAAAGCAGACAATGTGTTAGTCGCCCATCCTAAGTTCAACGCAGGTGACATCATCACCGAAAGTATGCTTGATGGCTTAAGTGTTGCGTATGCCACCCAAAATGATGCGGAATCCCATTACAGCAATAGTAAAAATGAGCCCATGTTTGCCTATAGCCAAACCGTAACAGGCTGGAATTGGGTGCTAGTGGGTCAAGTCAAAGCAAGTGAGCTTAATGAAGAAAGTATGCAATTGCTCACCATCAACGCCATCGTTGCTATCACAGGGATCGCGCTGATCACAGCGCTATTATCAGTTGTCTTAATTCGCGCACTCAAACCTTTGCATGCCCTCCAAGTGCATATGGAAAATTTAGGCAGTGGCGATTTTAGCCATCACTTAGCGCCATCAGAACCACAGAGTCAAAACGAAGTGGATCGAATTACGACCAGCGTATCAACTATGTCCTCAGAGCTCAGGCAATTGATTATTGCATTGCAGGATTCAGTCATAAGTCTAGAGCAACAGGCCTCCAAGGCACAAAGTATCGCGAAGCAAAATGGTGAAGAAGCTCAAGCCCTAATGCTACAAACGGATCAAATCGCAACTGCCATCGAAGAAATGTCGACCTCGATCCGTGATGTGGCTAATCATGCCCAAGATGGCGCAGTTCAAAGCCAGCAAGTGGATGCCGCAGCCAAAGAAGGTCAAAACCAACAGACGAAAGTGGTGCAGGATTTACTCAAACTCAGTCAGCAACTCAGCAACAGTCATCAATCGGTTGAAAAAGTCAGCCATGAAAGTGAAGCGATCAGCAAGGTGACCGAAGTCATTAACAGCATTGCCGAACAAACTAATTTACTCGCATTAAATGCAGCGATTGAAGCGGCGCGCGCAGGCGATCAAGGTCGAGGCTTTGCCGTCGTTGCCGATGAGGTGAGAACTCTCGCCCAGCGGACCCAGTCATCCATTGTAGAAATTGGCCAAACGATTGAAAAGCTGCAAACTCAAGTGAAAAGCACCACAGAACAAATGAGCCAAAGTCATCAATTAGGAATGGAATCTGCAGCACAGGGTGAAGCAACGGGTGAACAACTGAAGGAAATCACCCGTAGGATTGGCGAACTCGCGATTAGCTCACGCAATATTGCCTCGGCTACTGAGCAGCAAAGCAGTGTTGCACAAGAGATAACCCACAATTTACATCAGATCAGCGAACTCGCTAACGAAGGCGAGCACCGTGCCACTGAAACAGTGCATTCTGCCAATGAACTGTCTTCCTTAGCCGCCGCCTTAAAACGCCAAATAAGTCAGTTTAAGGCCTAACTCAAATACGGACTTAGATACAGAGTTAGTGCTTTATCAAACGTTAAATGCCGCCCTAACAGGGCGGTATTTTTTATAACAGCAGTACATCAAAACGATAGGAGCCACATTTAAGAAATGGGATTTGGGACTTTGATTTAGGATCCTGACGTTAAAGGAGTAATGGAGAAAATATCTTAAACCATGCAGAGCAAGCATCTGCAGAGAACACAATCAAAAAGCGATGATATCAGGCCTATTCGCTGCAGTTACATCACCACTCTGCAGCGAAGTTAACTGCTTGGCCTAATACGATAGCCTAGCTCTGCCTCTAATTAAAATAACCTCAGCCCATCAAAAAATCCCAATAAAAAACCCCGCTGATGCGAGGTTTTTAAATCGAGTTTAGACGTTACTCGGCATCTTCTGCCGATCTGTCCATGTTCTCTGTATTCTCAAGCCACAGGGCATTGATAATCCCAAAAGAACAGGCCAACAAAACCCCTAATATCCACGTAAAATACCACATAGCAGATGCTCCTTAATGCCTAATAGAGTGAGGCTTTGTTATCTTCAATATGCTTACGGCCGATACGGCCAAACATCTTGTAGTAAGTCCAGACAGTGTAGCTCAACACTATAGGTACGAAAATCGCTGCAGCAGCAGTCATAACACCTAAGGTCATTTTACTGGCTGTTGCATCCCACATAGTCAAACTGACGTTAGGGTTAAGTGATGATGGCATGACGAATGGGAACATTGCTGCACCACAAGTCAAAATCACCATAGCCACTGTGAGTGAGCTGAATAGGAACGCAAAACCTGAACGGTTAAAGCGGCTAACCAAAATCACTAGCAGAGGCAATGCCACACCTAAGATAGGGAACAGCATAGTGATGGGGTATTTGTCATAGTTGGCAAGCCAAGCACCCGCTTCAATTGCGACGGTTTTCATGGCTGGGTTAGAAACTGCATTATGGTCCAGTACTGAAGTCACTACATAACCATCAATACCATTGGCTAACCACACACCCGCAGCAGCAAACAACACAGCCACTAACAATGCGAAGAATTGCGTGGCTTTCGCAGCACGAACACGCAGCTCACTGTCAGTCTTCATTTGTAGCCAAGAAGCGCCTTGCATCATAAACATGCTCACGCTCACAAGACCTGCCAGCAAACCGAAAGGATTCAACAGGCCGAACAGACCACCGTGATAAGTCGCACGTAGGAACTCGTCGAATTCAAAAGGTACACCTTGTAACAAGTTACCAAAGGCCACGCCTATGATCAGCGGTGGTACAAAACCACCAGCAAACAAGGCCCAGTCCCACGACTTACGCCATTTTGGATTTTCGATTTTAGAACGATAATCGAATCCGACTGGACGCATGTAGAGGGCAAACAGCACTAACATCATGGCGACATAGAAGCCAGAGAAAGACACTGCATACACCATAGGCCAAGCGGCAAATAACGCACCGCCTGCTGTGATTAACCACACTTGGTTGCCGTCCCAATGGGGAGCAATAGTGTTAACCATGATACGGCGCTCAGTATCGTCTTTGCCTATAATTGGCAGTAACGCACCGACACCCATGTCAAAACCATCAGTAACCGCAAATCCGATGAACAGTACGCCGATCAGAGCCCACCAGATAACTCTTAATATTTCATAATCAAACATAATGAAATCCTCTGCTTAGGCTTCTAGGTTCTCGAAATGATAACGACCAGTTTTCAAACTGCTCGGACCAATGCGGGCAAACTTAAACATCAAGAACATCTCAATCACCAGCAGTACAGTGTAGAACAAGGTGATAGAAAGGATACTGAACCATAAGTCGCCAGTCGTTAAGCTTGACGCAGACATAAAGGTCGGTAGTACCTCAGAAATCGTCCAAGGTTGACGACCATACTCAGCCACAAACCAACCACACTCAATCGCGATCCAAGGCAATGGCAAGCTATAAAGTGCAGCTTTAAGTACCCATTTTTTCTCGGCGATTTGATGACGTGTGCTTTGCCAGAATGCCGCAGCAAATACGAACAACATGATAAAGCCTAGACCTACCATCACACGGAAGCTCCAGAAAATCGGTGCTACGTTCGGGATAGAATCTTTAGCTGCTGCTTTAATTTGCTCTTCAGTCGCATCGACCACTTTGTCTGTGTAGCGTTTCAGTAAGAAACCGTAGCCTAAGTCGACTTTCGCTTCTTCAAAAGCAGCACGTAGTTCAGGAGTTTCTTCACCCGCACGCAGTTTCACTAGCATGGCATAGGCTTTCATACCGTTACGGATACGCACTTCATGCTCAGCAATCAAGTCATGAATACCAGTCACTTCTTCATCCAACGAGCGTGTTGCCACTATACCCATCGCATAAGGAATTTTGACTGCAAAATCTGTTTTCATGGTTTCTTGATTCGGAAAACCGACAGCAGTAAAGGCCGCTGGAGCAGGCTCTGTATGCCACTCAGCTTCAATCGCTGCTAACTTAACGCGCTGTGCTTCACCCACTTTATAGCCAGATTCGTCACCTAACACGATAACCGACAGAATCGCCGCCATACCAAAGCTTGCCGCAATCGCGAATGAGCGACGAGCAAAAGGTAAGTCACGTTTCTTGAGGATGTAATAAGCACTGATCGCCAGTACAAACATGGCACCCGCCACATAACCCGAAGCGACGGTGTGAACAAACTTAACCTGCGCGACAGGGTTAAACACAACCTCAGCGAAGCTGGTCATTTCCATACGCATGGTTTCGTAGTTGAACACTGAACCCACAGGGTTTTGCATCCAACCGTTTGCCACTAAGATCCACAATGCCGACATGTTAGAACCAAAGGCCACTAACCAAGTCACGACTAAATGCTGACGCTTAGTGAAACGATCCCAACCGAAGAAGAACATACCCACGAAGGTAGATTCAAGGAAGAAGGCCATTAAACCTTCAATAGCCAGAGGCGCACCAAAGATGTCCCCTACGTAATGCGAATAGTAAGACCAGTTAGTACCAAACTGGAATTCCATTGCCAAACCTGTGGTAACCCCCAAGGCAAAGTTAATACCAAATAACTTACCCCAGAACTTAGTCATATCTTTATAAATTTGTTTATCTGTCATCACATACAGTGATTCCATGATAGCCAGCAAAAATGCCAACCCCAAAGTCAAGGGAACAAATAGGAAGTGATACATGGCTGTCAGCGCAAACTGCAACCGCGATAGCTCAACAACCTCTTCAACAATCATCGGTGACTCCTTACTTGGTGCGTCCAATTGCTATGACAAAACCCGCGTCAATCACAGCAAGTGCCTTTGTAGGATAGTGAGTTTTCATTTTGTGTTTATATCTGCGACAACAGTATAAACCGTTAAATTTAATCTTTTGCATTAGTTCGAAGCAGCAAGGGCTAAAAAGTACCAATATCTGTTGCATATTGAGACGCGAGTCACACTATCGCAAGTAACTGAGACCGACACCCTACCACTCACTCAATCAAATGATTTCATCGATATAAATATCAGATAGTTAAGATATTTATTCATTTTCATTTGTGGCTATTTTATACCACCTCGCTTTGATGCAAATCAATCAAACTCAGGGGTTTAGGTGGGTTTTGCGGTGAGGCACACACTTCCCCACCAGAGAGGATTGACAATCGATAAAAACAAGAGTAGTGAGCAACCATTAATTGATATAAAGTCATGCTTTCACTAACTAGGCAGCAAAAATAAGCTCTAATCATCAAAAAACCAACAAATAAATAATGTTGCAACAAATTAACTAAAAAATATTGTCACAAATTTAAGTGTTCCATAATTTAAAACCTTTAAAATCAAATATAAATACATATAAATATAAAAATCACAATAACACACTCTAAAATGCATTAGTTTTAATAATGAATATTTGTATTTTTTCTCGTTTGAGAAGCTAACCTAAGTTGTTTAATATATGTCCTGTGTTAAGGAGACAATTTGGTAGAACTGGTGTCGTAGCCCAGCCAAGACCAACTTCGCGCACATAGGTACTAACTTTTGGTGTGGAGATATCGATATGACTAAATTATTTGAACGTCTGGTTAACAGCTACAAGCGTGTTTTTGTTGAACTTTATACAGCTAATGAGCTGAAATAATCCCCAGAATTACTCGTGAAATTGATTGTATTTATGTGAAGTTTTGTTAGCGCAAAACGGCCCCCATCTCCCTGAGATTGGGGGCTTTTTCTATATTAAGACCCTAGCATCCCCCAACAACTCCAGAACCCCATAAAACACCACGCCCCGTATCAAATGCGCAACATACCTATTAATAGGTATTTACCGATTAAAGTGGCTATTTTGCCACTTTAGTCCATTAGATTATTTGCAATAAGCGTTAATAATTTGAAATACAATCACTTCCATAAAATGCATTTTATATATAAAAAAAGGAGCGAAATTATCGCTCCTTTTTTACGCTTTCATTAACCTGCTTTTACCCCTCAACAAAGGCAAAAGCCGTTGACTTTAAACGCTTAACCTAAGGTCACTCGTGCATTACGGAACATACGCATCCAAGGGCTATCTTCACCCCAAGCATCTGGATGCCAAGAGTTAGCCACTGTTCTGAACACACGTTCGGGGTGCGGCATCATCAAGGTTACGCGGCCATCTGTGGTACAAATCCCAGTCAAGCCATTTGGCGAGCCGTTCGGGTTTTGTGGATACTGAGTCGCGATATCACCTTTACCATTGACAAAACGCAGCGCAATCGTGCCTGACGCTTCGGCAATCGCCAGCGCTTCAGGGCTAGCAAACTCAGCCAAACCTTCACCGTGGGATACAGCAATGGGCATACGTGAACCTGCCATACCTTGGAAGAATAACGACGGGCTCTGTTGCACTTCAACTAAGCTGAAACGCGCTTCAAAACGCTCTGAGCGGTTACGCACAAAACGTGGCCAATGCTCGCTTCCTGGAATGATTTCTTTCAGGTTTGACAGCATTTGACAGCCATTACACACGCCAAGGGCAAAGCTTGAGTCACGTTCAAAGAAACGAGAAAACTCATCGCGAGCTCGCTCATTAAACAGAATCGACTTAGCCCAACCTTCACCTGCACCTAATACGTCACCATAAGAGAAGCCACCACAGGCCACAAGACCTTGGAACTCCTCTAGGCTGATACGGCCAGATAAAATGTCCGACATGTGTACGTCGCGGCTTTCAAATCCAGCACGGTCAAAAGCAGCGGCCATTTCTACGTGGGAGTTAACGCCCTGCTC
Source organism: Shewanella sp. SM71 (assembly GCF_025653905.1). NCBI lineage: Bacteria > Pseudomonadati > Pseudomonadota > Gammaproteobacteria > Alteromonadales > Shewanellaceae > Shewanella > Shewanella sp. SM71. The sequence goes on along the minus strand of NZ_JAKKRW010000003.1, from coordinate 234,353 downwards.
ACGCAAAATCGCCATCTTAGGCGCAGCGCCCTTAAGGATATAAGGTGCGGCAACATCAGTGCTTGGATCAAAACTTAAGTTAACGGTTAAGCCTAAATCGGTTTCGTCTTGCTTAAGTTTGAACTCTTCAAGCGCGCAGGCTGGGTTATCACGCAGAGCTTGCATACGATACGTGGTTTCTGACCACACAGTACGCAGCGCTACACGGGTATCACTGAAGATTTCACGCGCGCCATCTTTAATGGTGATGCGTTGATCGTCGGCTAGAGTTCCGATCACATGGCAAGGCACGCCAGCGATAGCGAACTGAGCGGCAATTTTCGCAGCATTGTCACGGCTCACTTGCAGCACAGCGCCGAGCTCTTCATTAAAGAGTCGTTCTAAATCAGTGCCCTGCAAGTCTTCTACATCTATGTCTAAACCTGTATTACCAGCAAAAGCCATTTCCACTAAGGTAGTGAATAAACCACCATCGCTACGGTCGTGGTAAGCGATAACCGATTTTTTAGCGACTAGATTTTGCATGGTTTCGAAGAAACCACGCAGCAGTGCAGCATCATCAAGATCCGGCGCAATATCACCCAGCTCACCAAACACTTGGGCTAAACAAGAACCGCCTAAACGATTTTTCCCCGCACCTAAATCCACTAACAGTAAAGACGTTTCGCCTTTATCGGTACGTAGCTCTGGCGTCACTGTATTGCGAATATCTTGCACCACACCAAAGGCGGTAATGACCAATGACATAGGCGACGTCACGGTTTTATCCGCGCCATCTTGTTGCCATGCGGTCTTCATCGACATAGAGTCTTTACCGACCGGAATGGTCAGGCTCAGCTCTGGACACAGTTCTTCACCTACGGCTTTCACCGCTTCATAAAGACCCGCATCTTCACCAGGGTGACCCGCGGCAGACATCCAGTTGGCAGAAAGCTTAATACGCTTAAATGAACCGATATCGGCACCGGCGATATTCATGATTGATTCAGCCACAGCCATACGGGCAGAGGCGCCAAAGTCCAGCAGCGCCAGCGGTGTACGCTCGCCCAGTGACATAGCTTCACCGGCGTAAGTATCAAAGCTTGCCGCAGTGACAGCGCAATCGGCTACTGGCACTTGCCATGGACCCACCATTTGGTCACGGTTCACTAAACCTGTAACTGTGCGGTCGCCAATGGTGATAAGGAAGGTTTTATCCGCGACCGTCGGCAAGCTCAGTACGCGTTTAACCGCTTCTTTAACATCAATCTTGTTTTGTTCGAGCGCTGGCGATACGGCTTTGGCCGATACCACATCGCGGCTCATCTTAGGCGCTTTGCCTAATAAGACTTCGAGCGGTAAATCGATAGGATTATTGTCGAAATGGCTGTCGCTAAGCGTTAAATGTTTCTCTGCCGTCGCTTCACCCACAACCGCAAAAGGCGCGCGCTCACGCTCACAGATGGCAGTAAATAGTGCGAGGTTTTCAGGGGCAACTGACATCACATAACGCTCTTGTGATTCGTTACACCAGATTTCCAGCGGGCTCATGCCAGGCTCATCCGAAGGCACGTTACGCAGATTGAATAAACCGCCACGCTCGCCGTCATTCACGAGTTCAGGGAAAGCGTTCGACAAACCGCCCGCGCCCACATCGTGGATAAATTGGATCGGGTTTTTATCGCCAAGCTGCCAACAGCGGTCAATCACTTCCTGACAACGACGTTCCATTTCTGGGTTTTCACGTTGCACAGAAGCAAAATCTAAGTCTTCACTCGATTGACCCGATGCCATAGACGAAGCGGCGCCGCCGCCCAGACCTATGTTCATCGCAGGGCCACCGAGCACAATCAGCTTAGCGCCAACAGTAATTTCGCCCTTTTGTACGTGTTCTTCACGAATGTTACCTAAACCACCGGCTAGCATAATAGGCTTGTGGTAACCACGGACTTCAACGCCGTTGTGGCTGCTGACTTCCTGCTCATAGGTACGGAAATAACCGACCAGTGCCGGACGACCAAACTCGTTGTTAAATGCCGCACCGCCGAGAGGACCTTCGGTCATGATGTCCAGCGCGCTCACGATACGTTCTGGCTTGCCATAGTTACCTTCCCATGGTTGAACAAAACCTGGGATTTTTAAATTGGATACGCTAAAGCCTGTTAAACCCGCTTTAGGTTTAGAACCACGACCCGTCGCGCCTTCATCACGAATTTCACCACCCGAACCGGTTGCAGCGCCAGGATATGGGCTGATGGCGGTTGGATGGTTGTGAGTTTCCACTTTCATCAGGATGTGCATTGGTTCAGTGTGGTAGTTGTATACCCCATCAGGATCGGGGAAGAAACGACCCGCAACCGAACCTTCCATCACAGCAGCGTTATCTTTGTAGGCAGATAACACGTGATCAGGCGTGGTTTCAAAGGTGTTCTTGATCATCTTGAACAGTGACTTAGGCTGAACTTCACCGTCAATGGTCCAATCTGCGTTAAAAATCTTATGACGACAATGCTCAGAGTTCGCCTGAGCAAACATCATCAATTCGATATCGTGAGGATTACGACCTAAACGGACGAAGTTCTCGACTAAATAGTCGATTTCATCTTCGGCTAAGGCAAGGCCCAATGTAGTGTTAGCCACTTCAAGTGCGCGGCGACCTTCCCCAAGAATATTGACGCTCTTAAACGGCGCAGGCTCAGTGCGTTTGAACAGCACATCGGCTTTGGTAAAATCATCGAGGATAATTTCAACCATGCGATCGTGCAGCAACGCATTTAAAGCTTGTTGCTGAGGCGCTGTCAGTGCATCTGACTCGACATAATACGCAACGCCTCGCTCCAAACGCTTCACTTTACCAAGGCCACAATTGTGCGCGATGTCAGTGGCTTTTGAAGACCAAGGAGAAATAGTACCGGGGCGAGGAGTGACAAACAGGAGTGAACCTTGGGGGATATGAGCTTCTATCGCAGGTCCATAGGTGAGAATTTTTTCAAGTTGCTGGCGTTCATTTGTGTCGAGCAACTCGCTCAAATCCGCTAAATGGACATACTCAGCATAGATTTGGCGTACCGGAAGCGCAGCGTTTTCGCAGGCCTCCATCAGCTTTTGCACCCTAAACGTCGAGAGTGCAGGGGCTCCGCGGATGATCTCCATCACGTCTATTCACCTTATTATTTATTATTGCAGGGGTCAGAGGTGGCGCTATTATAAGGAAATGTCTGTCACAAATCACCTGCGACCTTACGCAAAACAGTGTTTCCTGTGATATAAAAAGCCCTGTATTGTGCCGGCTGTACTTTCCCCCAGAATGATTTTTTTTCGAAATCGCAGACAAACGGATATAATCCCACCAATGTCAGCCAGTTCACCACTAATGCCCCACTGTTAACTCGCTATCTATAATATTGATTTTATTTACTATAAGTACATTTAATGACTCGATTTCTGTTCGCTCTTATCTTAGGTTTCCTACTGACTGCCTGTCAGCAGGTGACCGTGGACGAAACAGAATTTGTGCCGAAAAAATTAACTGAGCTAAGAGTAGGTACACTTTACGGCCCACAGATTTATATGACCTCCGGCCAAGGTGATAGCGGTTTCGATTACGATATGGCGGTATTGTTTGCCGAATACTTAAATGTGCCCTTAAAAATGGTGCCCTACACAAACCGTATCGAGCTGTACGAAGCCCTCAAAAAGAATGAAATCGATATTATTGCTGCAGGCATGACAGAAACGCCCACAAGGCGAGAACAGTTCCGCTTAGGTCCACCGCTATACCGAGTGAATCAAGTGTTGGTGTATCGCGAAGGCATGCCAACCCCAAAAGACATCAGCGACTTAAAAGGCAAGATCACCGTTATCGCCGACTCTTCCTTCGTCGAGACCTTGACCCAGTTGCAAAAGCATTATCCAACGCTGGTGTGGGATCAAATTACCGACAAAGACAGTGAAGAATTGCTGGCCATGATTGCCAACAAAGAAATTGACTACACTATCGCCGACTCCAGCAGCGTACAGATCAACCGTCGCTACCTGCCCGACTTACGCTCAGGTCCTGTGCTAGAAGAAAAACTCGATGTGATCTGGCTATTACCTCCCACTCACAGTGATGAACTTATGAGTAAATTGCTGGCCTTTTGGCACCAAGAGAAGCTTGCCGGCACGCTGGATCACCTCAACGAGAAATACTTTGGTCATGTAAAACGCTTCGATTATATCGATACTCGCGCATTTATCCGTGCCATTGAGACAGTATTGCCGCGTTATCGACAATTATTTGAAACCCATGCAGGCAATTTAGATTGGCGTAAACTGGCAGCAACCAGCTATCAAGAGTCACATTGGAATCCTAATGCCCGCTCGGCCACAGGAGTGCGTGGCATGATGATGTTGACTCAGCCAACCGCCAAAGAGATTGGGATCACCAACCGACTCGATGCCGAAGAAAGTATTCGCGGCGGCGCGGCGTATTTGAACGATATGATCAATCGCCTGCCAGAATCGATCCCCGAGAGTCAACGCATGTGGTTTGCGCTGGCCTCTTACAACATAGGATATGCCCATATTGAAGATGCACGTAAGCTTGCGGAATCGATGGAGTTAAATCCCAATGCTTGGCGAGATTTAAAAAAGGTACTACCGCTACTGCAAAAGCGTAAATATTATCAAAAAACACGTTATGGTTACGCCCGAGGCAGTGAAGCCGTTCATTACGTCGACAGCATCCGTCGCTACTATGACACGCTAGTCTGGGTGGATAATCAGTCGAAACAACCCGACCCCGATGATGACTCGAGCGACCTTACTGCGGAAGAACCCGTACTTCCTGCGGGAACGTTAAGCCCTGATCAACCTAAATAGCTTAACTCGTTAGCGCTCAGGTGCATGGGCCAAACGACAATCCAACAACTCACTTCTTATATATCAAGTACAGAGTTTTACGTAACAAGAACATCAACATAAAAACTCAAGATGTACATAGATGTCTTCAACAAGGTGCGATATCAAACAACAGGAGAACCGAATTAAGGTTTGCCAACCTAACTCAAATTTGCGATGAAAAACATCGCTTAGTTCAGCTTATCTGACCAGTGCTATTGCTGCACTCCTGTGCAACTGCTACTGTCTTGGGGTATGACCTAAGATAAATCTCTGTAGGGCATCGATAATAACAATTAATGGGGTCAATATGAGAAGAAAAACCATCAACAATACCGTTGCGCGTCGTCGTACTTTGCTAAAAATTCGTCATCGCCGTATTTTAAATCGTCAAAAACTCTTCTTTACTTTTATTCAGTCTCAGGATTAATCCTGTCACGTTAATCGACACTTACCCAATAGCTTGCTGCGCCTTTTGAGCCTGTTTCAGGGCTTTTTTCTCTTCCCTGCGACGTTTAAAAAAACGACTCAATTGCGCGCTACAAGCATCGGCCAGCACCCCAGATGTGACTTCAACTTGGTGATTAAACGCTGGATGTTGCAGCAAATTCAGCACAGTACCCGCTGCACCCGTTTTCTCATCCCGTGCACCAAATACCACACGAGCAATTCTGCTATGCACCATAGCGCCCGCACACATAGCGCAAGGCTCGAGGGTGACATATAAAGTCGCATCTAAAAGACGATAGTTTTCGACCAAACGCCCCGCTTCCCGCAAACATAAAATTTCCGCATGGGCGCTAGGATCGTGCTGGCTAATGGATAAATTGTAACCCATCGCAATCTGCTGGCCGTCTTTGACCAATACCGCACCCACGGGCACTTCGCCCTCGGCCTCGGCTTTTTCTGCCATCAGCATCGCGACTTGCATCCAATGTTCGTCTTGCTGAGATTGTTCGTCTTGCTGCATTTGGTCCACTCATGCCCTCAATCGATTCGCCCAAAAATAAAGCCGGATTATATCAGTCAAGCACAGATATTTCACGGCTGAGTCATTCAACCTAAGTTAATCCATCAAACAACAAAAAAGGCGCACTCGGCGCCTTTTATTCGTTAATTCAAATAATTAACTTATTCCCATTCGATAGTCGCTGGCGGCTTGCCAGAAATATCGTAAACCACACGGGAAATGCCATCGACTTCGTTAATGATGCGGTTTGATACGCGACCTAAGAAATCATAGGGCAGATGTGCCCAATGTGCCGTCATAAAATCAACGGTTTCAACAGCGCGCAGTGATACAACCCAGTCATATTTTCGGCCATCACCCATCACGCCGACTGAGCGTACAGGTAAGAACACTGTAAAGGCTTGACTGACTTTATTGTATAAATCGGCTTTATGCAGTTCTTCGATGAAGATAGCATCAGCGCGGCGCAGCAAGTCACAGTATTCTTTTTTCACTTCACCTAATACACGCACACCAAGACCTGGTCCTGGGAACGGGTGACGATAAAGCATGTTGTATGGCAGGCCTAACTCAAGACCAATTTTACGCACTTCATCTTTGAACAGTTCACGCAGAGGCTCGACTAAACCGAGCGCCATATCGGCTGGCAAACCGCCAACGTTATGGTGAGATTTAATCACATGTGCTTTGCCTGTGGCACTGCCGGCAGATTCAATCACGTCTGGATAAATCGTGCCTTGCGCTAACCATTTGGCATTGGCGCATTTTTTCGATTCTTCATCGAAAATTTCCACGAATACGCGGCCGATGATCTTACGCTTAGCTTCTGGATCGGCTTCGCCTTTCATCGCATCGAGGAAACGGTTTTCCGCATCAACGTGGATGATATTCAGGCCGAAATGATCGCCAAACATTTCCATTACTTGCTCGGCTTCGTTCAAACGTAATAAACCGTTATCAACGAATACGCAGGTCAGTTTTTTGCCGATAGCGCGGTGTAGCAGCATAGCCACAACCGAAGAATCAACACCGCCCGATAATCCTAAAATCACTTCATCATCACCGATTTGCTTCTTCAAGCGCTCAATCGCATCTTCAATGATAGAGGATGGTTTCCAGTTGGCTGCACAGCCACAAATGTCTAAGGCAAAGTGCGATAACATGCGCATACCTTGGCGAGTGTGGGTCACTTCTGGGTGGAACTGTACGCCGAAGAATTGCTTTTCTTCGTTCGCCATAGCGGCAAATGGGCAAGTGTCCGTTTTAGCGACCGCCACAAACCCTTCAGGAATAGCCGACACTTTATCGCCGTGGCTCATCCATACGTCGAGTAAGGGTTTGCCGTCACTGCTAACCGCATCTTCGATGCCTTTGAATAGCAATGAATCTGTCAGCATTTCAATTTGAGCGTAGCCGAATTCACCTTCGCCCACACCTTGGATCACTTTACCGCCCAGCTGCTCAGACATAGTCTGCATACCGTAACAAATGCCCAGTACCGGCACACATGCGGTAAAGACGTATTCAGGCGCACGCGGCGAGTTTTCAGCCGTGACACTTTCTGGGCCGCCCGCAAGAATAATGCCGTTCGGGGCAAATTCGCGGATTTGGGCTTCGGTGACATCCCAAGCCCATAATTCACAGTAAACGCCGATTTCACGGATACGACGGGCAATCAGTTGAGTGTACTGGGATCCAAAATCGAGGATCAGTATCTTGTGCTCATGAATATCGCTCATGGGTAACCTTTATCTCATCTATTGTTTTAACATTGCTCAAAGCAGCGACTGCCAGCTTTAAGTATTGGATCATACGTTTTACAAAGAGGCGGCTTACGCCGCCCCTCTTATCAAACGATTAAGAACCTGAACGGTAGTTCGGCGCTTCTTTAGTGATAGTCACATCGTGCACGTGGGACTCGCCCATGCCCGCTGAAGTCACTTTCACAAATTGGGCTTTTTCATTCAGCTCTAGAATGGTGGCGCAGCCCGTTAATCCCATACAAGAACGTAGGCCGCCCATATGTTGATGGATGATTTCCTTCAACTTACCTTTATAAGGCACACGCGCTTCTACACCTTCGGGGACTAACTTATCGGCAGCATTGTCCGATTGGAAATAACGGTCAGAAGAACCTTGAGACATAGCGCCCAATGAACCCATACCACGGTAGGATTTATAGGCACGGCCTTGATATAACTCAGTTTCGCCCGGTGCTTCCTCAGTTCCCGCAAACATTGAGCCCGCCATAATGCAAGATGCACCCGCGGCTAATGCTTTGGCTAAATCGCCAGAGAAACGAATGCCGCCATCGGCAATCACAGGAATACCTAGGCTCTTCATGGCTGCAGCGGCATCGGATACAGCAGTAATTTGTGGTACGCCCACGCCTGTCACGATACGAGTCGTACAGATAGAACCAGGGCCAATACCCACTTTAACTGCGTTAACACCCGCTTCGACTAAGGCTAATGCACCTTCTGCCGTGGCAACGTTACCACCGATAATTTGCAAATCAGGATGTTTAGCGCGAGTTTCACGAATGCGTTGTAAAACGCCTTCGGAATGACCGTGGGAAGAATCGATAAGTAAAACGTCAACACCGGCTTTAACCAGAGCGTCAACACGCTCTTCATTACCAGCGCCCGCACCTACGGCGGCACCAACACGTAAACGGCCTAACTCATCTTTACAAGCATTCGGTTTACGTTCGGCTTTTTCGAAGTCTTTAACTGTGATAAGGCCTTTCAATTTATAGTTATCATCGACCACTAACACTTTTTCGATACGATGTGAGTGCATCAATTTTTGCACTTCATCTAATTTAGTGCCTTCGGCAACAGTGACTAAACGCGCTTTAGGCGTCATCACTTCTTCTACCGTTTTGCTCCAATCCGTTACGAAACGCACGTCACGGCCAGTAATGATACCGACCAGCTCGTTGGCTTCATTGACCACGGGATAACCGGCAAAACCATTCTTCAGTGTTAACACTTTCAGATCAGCTAAGGTGGTTGATGGGGTCACAGTCACGGGTTGTTGAACCACGCCTGCTTCGTAAATTTTTACTTTACGAACTTCTTCGGCTTGTTTTTCAATACTCATGTTTTTATGAATAAAGCCTAAACCACCTTCCTGCGCCATCGCGATCGCAAGACGAGCTTCGGTGACTGTGTCCATAGCGGCAGACACTAGTGGGATATTCAATTCAATGGTATTGGTCAGGCGAGTTTTTAGAATGGCGGTATTTGGGAGTAGAGTCGAATGCGCAGGAACAAGCAACACATCGTCAAAAGTAAGCGCTTCTTTAATTAAACGTAGCATATGCAACATCTCCCCAGTTGAGTAGGATTTAGAGGTGAAATATTGCGGCGGGATTATACCTTGCATATCGCCACTGGTAAATGGAAAATAGTAAATATCCCCATTTTATTGAGTTATTCGATGCAAGGCACCAAAAACAACATTTATACTGTCTCGCGGCTCAATGGTGAAGTCAGACAAATTCTCGAAGGACAACTGGGTAAAATTTGGCTTAATGGCGAAATATCCAACTTTTCCTCCCCCAGCTCAGGTCATTGGTATCTCACCTTAAAAGACCACTCTTCACAGATCCGTTGCGCCATGTTTAAGGGCCGTAACCAGACGGTCAGCTTTAAGCCCATCAATGGTCAGCAAGTGCTGGTCAAAGGCGCGATCAGCGTTTATGAACCCAGAGGCGACTATCAATTATTAATTGAGTCCATGCTGCCCGCTGGGGATGGATTACTCGCCCAGCAGTTCGATGCACTCAAGATGAAGCTCGCAGCCGAAGGCTTATTCGCCGCCGACACCAAAAGATTGCTACCCAAAAATATTCAACGCATTGGCGTTATTACGTCACCTACGGGTGCGGCGATCCGTGATGTGTTACATGTATTGGCAAGGCGCGATCCTTCCATCGAAGTCATTATCTATCCGACTCAAGTTCAGGGCGAAACCGCGGCGCAGAGTATTTGTCAGGCAATCAATATCGCCAACCAACGTTTAGAAGTCGATGTATTACTGCTCACCCGCGGCGGCGGTTCGCTTGAGGATTTGTGGTGTTTTAACAGCGAAGCCCTCGCCCACACGATTTATAACAGCGCCCTGCCCATTGTCAGCGCCGTCGGCCACGAAGTTGATACGACTATCAGTGATTATGTTGCTGATATCCGCGCCCCAACACCCTCTGCAGGCGCGGAGCTATTATCACAAGACAGTGATAATAAGGCGCAAAAACTCGCCACAGCCTTATCGCGCCTGCAACAAAGCGCGAAACATTATCAGCTTAAACAAGAAAGACGACTTAGTTTGCTAGAGCACAGACTGCAACGCCAAGACCCTAAACGGACTTTGCAGCAGTTCGAACAAAGATTCGATGAGATGCAATTACGACTAGAGTCCGCGCTGTCGAATCGCTTGCATCTGCTCAGCCGCCGTCAGCAGTTGCTCGCAAGCCGCCTTGAGCAGCAATCTCCCAAGCATAAACTCGCCATTGAGGGGAACCGCTTAAGTTATCTTGCGAGCCGCTTACAGGATGCATTGCAGGACAAACTCAGCCAAAGTGAACAGCGGATAAAATACGCGGCCCATCAACTCGAAACCGTCAGCCCGCTTGCCACGTTAAGCCGTGGTTACAGCATTACCACTGACATCCACCATCAAGTGGTCGACTCTGCCGATAAACTGGCCATCGGTGATAGTTTGCAGACCCGCTTGCGCCATGGACAAGTGATCTCAACCGTCACTCAGATAAAGCCGCTCGAATAACGAATAACACTAGCAAGAGCAAGGCTAAAATCATCTTAAAACACAAAAGGAACCCTAAGGTTCCTTTTGTTTCAAATGTATCAGGTAAAAAACACTATTTGGTTTTTCTGTCTTTAATATGGCTTTGTGCGCGCTTGCGGCGGCGCTCTTGGCTCATAGTCAACTTCTCAGTCTTGTTTTCAAATGGGTTATCACCCTCTTGGAAACGCAGCTGGATTGGCGTACCTACGACTTTCAATGAACGACGGAAGTAGTTCATCATGTAACGCTTATACGAGTCAGGCAGTCTACTCACTTGGTTACCGTGAATAACCACGATTGGCGGATTGTAACCACCGGCGTGAGCGTATTTAAGCTTCACACGACGGCCATTCACTAATGGCGGCTGGTGATCGTCCTGCGACATTTGCATAATACGGGTCAGCATAGAAGTGCTGACGCGGCGTGTGGCACTGTCGTAAGCTTCTTCAATCGATTCAAATAAATGGCCAACACCAGTACCGTGCAGCGCCGAAATAAAGTGAATACGGGCAAAGTCGATAAAACCAAGACGACGGTCAAGCTCACTCTTCACGCGATCTTTAATGCCTTGGTCGATACCATCCCACTTGTTGACGGCAATAACCAAAGCACGACCCGCATTGAGTGCGAAACCTAACAGACCTAAATCTTGTTCGGCGATACCTTCACGGGCATCGATGATAAGCAAAACCACGTTAGCATCTTCAACCGCTTTCAAGGTCTTGATCACTGAGAATTTCTCAATGACTTGATGTACTTTACTCCGGCGACGAACACCCGCAGTATCGATAATCACGTACTCGCGACCTTCGCGCTCCATTGGAATGTAAATACTGTCACGGGTCGTACCGGGTTCATCAAATACCACAACGCGCTCTTCACCTAGAATACGGTTAGTCAGGGTTGACTTACCGACGTTAGGTTTACCTATGATCGCCAGCTTGATAGGCAAATCTTGCAGACGCTTTTGCTCAGCTTCGGCTTCTTCTTCAGTATATTCACGCTCTTCAGTAACTTCGTCTTCACCTTGACGCACAATGCCCATCGCTTCGGCATAAGGGGTCAGCGCGTATTCGATCATATTAGTCACGCCGCGTCCTTGGGACGCCGCCATTTGGTAAACTTCACCTAGACCTAAAGACCAAAACTCGGCACAAGCAGAATCAGCATCAATACCGTCAACTTTGTTAGCAACCACAAAGGTGGTTTTTTCACGGCTACGTAAGTGCTGGGCAATCGACAGATCCGCAGCGGTTAAACCCGCGCGCGCATCGGTCATAAATAGAACGACATCGGCTTCTTCAATGGCAGCAAGGGATTGCTCAGCCATTTTCGTCTCGATCCCTTCTTCAGTGCCATCGATACCGCCGGTATCGACCACAATGAACTCATAGCCGGATAAGAATGCTCGACCATATTTACGGTCACGTGTTAGGCCAGGAAAGTCAGCAACCAGCGCATCACGCGTGCGCGTAAGACGATTAAATAGGGTGGATTTACCGACGTTCGGCCGACCAACAAGGGCCACTACAGGGATCATGATTTTGCCTCTAAAAAACTTTTTAATAAAAAGCCCCCGGAACACACTTCCAGGGGCTCAGCAAGGATAACACTTTTAACTATGGAAGTGTTACAACAGCCAACTTTCCGCTGCGACCTTGAACATAGATTTTATCATCCACCACTAACGGCTGGCTGTATAATCCTGAGCTGTCCACTTGGACACGACCGACAATCGTCCCTGTACTGCGATCGATGAAGTGTAAATAACCTTCGAAATCACCCACAACTAAATAGTCTTTATACACAGCAGGAGATGTCAGAGTGCGGTTAGCTAACTCAGAATTACTCCACAGTTCCAAACCGTTACGTTTATCAACTGAGTAGATACGGCTGTGATCGTCAACTAAGTACAAGCTTAGGCCCGCTGATGCTAACTCGTTAAAGCTAGAATACTTACGTGTCCACACAACTCGACCCGTGCGCAGTTCCATCGACACTAAGTTACCGTTGTAGCTCACCGCATATAAGTTGTCGCCAAGGATCAAGGGCGTCATATCCACGTCGGCCATACGCGTAAACTCGTTACCGCCCGTTGGATTGTAAATAGCCTGTTCCCACGCAGCTTGACCATTGTTTTTAATCACAACAGCCACTTTGCCATCGGCGGTACCTATGAAGAAACCACCCGCTTCGTAAGCTGCAGAACCTGTACCGCGCAGGGTCAGATTCGGCAATTGCATTTCATACACCCACAGCTTGGCGCCAGTATCAACGTTAAATGCTTCGAGTGAACCAGAGCTGGTACTGACCACCACGACGTCATCGGCCACAGTGGGAGCAGACAGTAATTCACCGCCCGCAACGACATGCCATAACACTTGACCATCTTCAGCGTTCAATGCAGCAAGCAGCCCACTTTCACCACCTAAAAAGACTTTATTACGCGCAGCAGTCACACCAGCAGCAATACGCGCACCTTTATTTTTAGCTAAAGCGTTATCACGAAACTCTTCGCTGAAATCTTTAGTCCAAACGCGCTCGCCAGTGGCCTCATCGAAGGCAACCACTTCACCATAACGGTCGGCGGCAAAAATTTTTCCATAACTAACGGCGGGGGCGAGGCGAGAATAATAATCTCCAACACCATTGCCGACAGAGGTGCTCCAACTCACTTCAGGAAACACTGTCGCCTGAATGGCAGTTAACTCACTTACCGGTTCTTCTTCGACATCGCTCGACGAACAGGCGGATAACATGGCCAGACTTAATCCAGCGGCTAGCAGGTTTTTGCACCAAGACTTCATCAAGGGATCCCTTATGCCTGATTTAGGCTATCAAGTTTGATTTTAAGCGCAGGGCTTGTCACCACACCACCATTGTCCATGGCAGCTTGATAAGCTGTTTTTGCCTTCTCAACTTCACCTTGACGTACTAAGAAATCACCTTTCAACTCATCGCGCTGAGCAAAGAAAGCTTTATCTGTTACTTGATCTAAGGTCGCTAGAGCTGCATCAATTTGACCTTGCTCTGCTTGTACTCGTGCTACACGCAAAGTCGCAATCACATCTAAACCAGCACCAGGTTTAGCCGCAATCACCTTGTTCAAAGCATCAATCGCTTTTGGATAATCCTTCGCTTCTACCGCAGTTTTGGCCACGATCAATTCTAACAAGGCTTGATAGCCCTTTTGATCGTGATTTTTAGAAAACTCGGCGACACCCGCAAGCATAGCGGCTTCATCGGCAGATTTAGTGGTCAAATTTTGGAACGCTTTTGAAGCTTCTTCCGCTTGTGCCACTTTAACGTCAGAATAATAATTCCACGCATATAGGCCGCCTAAACCCACTACGGCACCGATTAAAATTGAATTTCCGTAATCTTTCCAGAACTGCTTGATAGCATCAACTTGTTGTTCTTCTGTGCTATAAATTTCCACGCGCACGTCCCCTTTATTTGATCAGTTCAGCCAAAAATGCGCCTAAGGCACTTCGAGCTACCCGTTGTTGTTCGATGTCATTGCGTAAATGTTTAACCGTAACCATACCTTCGGCAAGTTCATCTTCACCTATCAGTAGTGCCACACTCGCACCGCTTTTGTCGGCACGCTTCATTTGTTTCTTCACGTTACCGCCGCCACAGTGACTCATCACTTTAAGGTTTGGCAGTGCGTTACGTAATTCCTGCGCGACCTTGATGGCTTCAACCAGACAGCTATCACCCATGGCCGTGACATACACATCCACTTCTGGCGGAATATCTTTGGTCAGCTCTAAGGTTTCAAGCAGCAAGACAATGCGCTCTAAGCCCATAGCAAAACCGACCGCTGGAGTATCCTTACCACCTAACTGGGCGACTAAACCATCGTAGCGACCACCTGCAAGTACAGTACCTTGTGAGCCTAAACTAGATGTAACCCATTCAAATACAGTGCGATTATAGTAATCTAAACCACGTACTAGACGCGGATTAATGGTGTATTTGATACCCACAGCATCAAGTAGTTCACGCAATTGTGAAAAATGTGTCTTCGATTCTTCACCGAGAAAATCCATTAACTCAGGTGCATCAACCAATATGGCTTGGACATTTTGATCTTTTGAATCCAATACTCGCAGCGGATTGCTGTACATGCGACGCTTACTGTCTTCATCAAGCGCATCTTTATGCTGCTCTAAAAACGCAATCAAGGCATCACGATAAACAGCTCGCTCAGCAGGATCACCTAAGGTATTTAGCTCTAGCGAGACGTGCTCGCTAATACCGAGTTTTTCCCACAGGCGTGCCGATAGCATCAAGACTTCAGCATCAATATCAGCCGAGCCAATGCCATACACTTCAACGCCAAATTGGTTAAACTGACGATAACGGCCTTTTTGTGGACGTTCGTGGCGGAACATAGGACCCATATACCAAAGACGTTGCTCTTGGTTATATAGCAGACCGTTTTCGTTACCTGCACGCACTGTCGACGCGGTACCTTCAGGGCGTAGCGTTAAGCTGTCACCGTTATTATCTGCGAAGGTATACATTTCTTTTTCAACAATATCAGTCACTTCACCGATAGAGCGTTTAAAAAGATCGGTATTTTCCACTATTGGAGTGCGGATTTCGCTGTAACCGTAAGCACTGACGCTCGAACGTAGTACCGCTTCCACTTTTTGCCATAGAGGACTTTGAGTTGGCAGAATGTCATTCATTCCGCGAATCGCTTGGATCTGTTTTGCCACTGTATCGACTCGTCCGATTTCGCTAAATTAATAAAAATGTCACGCATTATAGGCTTTTGAGCGTAAAACGTAAAACGACCCCGTCGGTTTCGGGGCCTAGCTCAACATCATTAGGCGTAATCTATGCCCAAATGCGGGTACATATTACTCAGTTGTGTCTTTGATTTGAATACGGTTCGCCATTTGACTGGCTTTTGCGCGAATTTTAGCTTCGAGGGAATCGACAATGTTGTCGTTGTCAAAACGTTCTTTTTGACGTTCACCCTCATCATAGTAACCGCTCTTATTGTGCCCACCGGTTAAACCGATGTGCGACACTAAGGCTTCACCTGGGCCGTTAACTACGCAGCCGATAATAGACACATCCATGGCGGTAGTCACGTCTTCGAGGCGACGCTCTAACTCATTGACTGTACTGATCACATCGAACTCTTGACGAGAACAAGATGGACAGGCAATGAAATTAATGCCACGGCTACGAATACGCAGCGACTTTAAAATGTCAAAACCGACTTTGATTTCTTCGACCGGATCAGCGGCCAAGGAAATACGTAGGGTATCACCTATGCCTTCGGCCAATAACATACCTAAGCCTACGGCCGATTTCACTGAACCCGCGCGCGCGCCACCAGCTTCGGTAATGCCTAAATGCAGGGGTTGGCGAATTTGTTTTGCTAATAAACGGTAGGATTCGACCGCTAAAAATACATCGGAGGCTTTAACGCTGACCTTGAACTGATCAAAGTTCAATCTGTCCAGAATATCCACATGGCGCATAGCTGATTCGAGTAAGGCTTCAGGAGTAGGTTCTTTATACTTGTCCATTAGATCTTTTTCTAATGACCCACCATTCACACCAATACGGATGGGAATATTATGGTCACGGGCACATTCCACCACGCTACGAATACGCTCTTCATTGCCTATATTACCCGGATTGATTCGAAGACAATCGACACCGTACTCGGCAACTTTTAAAGCAATGCGATAATCAAAATGAATGTCGGCCACTAAAGGAACATTGACCGCTTGCTTAATGAGTTTAAAGGCTTCAGCCGCATCCATAGTGGGTACAGAGATACGCACTATATCGGCACCGACTTTCTCTAAGGCACGAATTTGAGCAATTGTCGCTTCAACATCTGTGGTCTTAGTATTGGTCATTGACTGAACAGCAATCGGCGCCCCATCACCAATCGGTACATTACCCACATAAATGCGGGTGGAAGGACGTCTTTTTATGGGAGTTTCATTATACATGCTTAATACGCTCTATTTCGGTACGTGCTGCAGATCATTACGCGGTCGTTAGGCTTTAGGCAAGGTTAAACGCGCGACTCGTCCCTTGGGGAAATCCGCTAGGCTAACAATTTGACCATCTAAGCTTAAGGTCGCTACATGGGGTGCACCTAAAATGACTTTAAACGGTGGCACACCGCTCACTTGCACTGTTGCGCCAGCGCCTTTAACACCATCGACTAACGCTTTACCTTTAGCATCAACAATGTTTATCCAGCAATCACCCGTCAACTGGACATCTATAATCGATTGTCCTGCAACAGCAACCAAAGTACTTGCTGCAGTGACAGTGGTCGTTGATGTTGTGGTCGGTGAAGGCGTTGCACTAACAGGCTGTTGGACTACAGGAGCTGTCGTTTGCGGAACCGATGGCGTTGTGGCTGCGATTGCTGAACCGCCATCTTCATTACTCGTATCAACGGTCTGAGGATAATTATTGTCCGTTGGTCCTGTGCTGACATCAATAGTGCTTGCATCAGTATCTTTAATTGGACCATCGATAGACATTGAGCCGTTTGCGGCAATCTCAGTCAAACGAGGACTGGCATCCGTTTCGGTCAATAACACATCACCTGGCAGCGTCTGATTCGCTGCTGCGACCTCTTCAGCCGTGGGTTGCGACACATCAATAGTGCTTAGCAAGGTCGTTTTTTGCATCCACCAGACGACTAACGAACCGAGTAACACTATGACGATAAAAATACTCAGCCAAGTTAAACGTGTATCGCGAGCTTGATATGTGGTTTTGCGTGAAAAACTTTGCATTGCAGGCTCAGTCACGACTGGCACTTGCTGCACAAGACAAGCTTCAATCAAAGCCGCATCGGCACTGACCATACGCGCGTAGTTTTTCACATAGCCACGTACATAAGTCGATGAGGCTATATTCGTAAAATTGTCAGCTTCAATATCTTCAATAATACGAGGACGTAGATGCAGCTTTACAGCGGCATCTTGAATACTAAGGCCCATTTTTTCGCGGGCGGCTTTTAATAAAGTACCAAGCGTGACATCTAGCGCGACTGATTGCGGTGCTACCGACTCAACTGGCGCATTGGTTTCATGATCTTTCATTGATGCAAATTAACTCTGTATTGCTTGGCCTGAGGTGATGCTGGGAATTTGGCAAGCAATAAAATACCAAATCTCTTCACAGCGGCATCATCATTCACTGCCTGCTCTATTTTGATCCCGAGCGCTAAACTTTCTGGAGTTTGCTCAGCCACTTGGTGATAGCGCGCTAATTGGTTTCGCGCCTGAATAAAATCACCTTGATCGACTTCTAACTCTGCCAACTCCAGTAATGACACCGAGCGTCTCGGGTCATACTTTAACGCCATCTGAAAATACTGTCGTGCCTTTTCTGCTTGTCCTGCTTCGCGACTACAAAGACCTAAGTTCTCATAGCTTGAGGCAGTGCGCGTATATTTGGGCATTTCAATTGCGGCCAAAAACATTTTTTCAGCTTTGTTGTATTGCTTTTGTTGGCACAAAAACACCCCGAAATTATTCATGGAATCGCCAGAGGCGTCCTTAGTACTAATGGCATTCATGTACGACTCTTCGGTACGCACTAAATCGCCCACGGTTTGATAGTAATAAGCCAGAGCGGTATGCACATCTTCGAGCTCTGGAGCATATTCTAATGCTTTATCAAGATTGTATTTGGCTTGTTCCGTGCTACCTCGATTTAAATAGGTTAAACCGAGCTGCATCCGCTCTCTTGCGGCGGCGACTTTGTCTAACTTTCGTTCCGAAACAGGAATATCTGTCCCAGTATAAGTACGCTCAGTGACGCATCCTGTCATCAATAACGACAGGCTTAAAATCAACGAAAACCTTGGCAATCCATGCTTCATGGGCAAGCCTATAAATCTGTGCAAACAAAGAGTTAATTCATTGTGACTGAAATCTGGTTTTCTTGCATGCGTTTTTTCGCTAAACGTTTCGTTCTGTCGCGAATATCGCCAGCTAACTGACCGCAAGCGGCATCGATGTCATCTCCACGGGTTTTACGTACAATGACAGTAAAACCGTATTCCATAAGAACCTTAGAAAAACGGTCGATACGTGAATTAGATGAGCGGCCATAAGGCGAGCCTGGATACGGATTAAATGGGATCAGATTCACCTTACAAGGTGTATCTTTCATTAACTTAGCTAACTCATGGGCTTGGTCTGTGCTGTCGTTGATATGATCTAGCATCACATATTCAACCGTCACGCGGCCGCGGTTAGCATTTGATTTAGCAATATAGCGACGAATACCCGCTAAAAACTCATCCAGCGGATACTTTTTATTGATCGGCACCAGAATGTCACGCAACTCATCATTGGGTGCATGAATACTGACAGCAAGTGCCACATCGATGGCATCGCCCAGTTTATCTAACGCTGGCACTACGCCTGATGTTGATAAAGTCACACGGCGCTTTGATAGACTAAAACCAAAATCATCGAGCATGATGTCCATCGCAGGGATCACATTGGCTAAATTGAGTAATGGCTCACCCATGCCCATCATCACGACGTTAGTGATAGGACGCTCGCCCGTGTCTTTTGCAAATCCTAAAAAGTGCGACACGCGCCAGATTTGACCGACGATTTCAGAAACCGTTAAGTTACGGTTAAAACCTTGCTGACCCGTCGAGCAGAAAGTACATTCCAGCGCACAGCCAACCTGTGAAGATACACACAAGGTCGCACGATCATCCTCAGGAATATAAACCGTTTCCACTTCTTGGCCTTGGCCAACATTAATTGCAAATTTTATCGTACCATCGGTCGATTTTTGGAAACTCGAAATTTCTGGTGCAACGATCTCGCAGCGGGCCGCCAACTTTTGACGTAACACTTTGTTGATGTTGGTCATCTCTTCGAAGTCACTGACACCGAAATGATATAGCCATTTCATGAGCTGATCGGCACGAAAGGGTTTTTCACCCATTTCCGCAAATAATGCGCGCATCGCCTTACGATCAAGGTCTAATAAATTGATCTTCTTTTCACTCATATAGCTAACCTCAACACCAAAAACCGGATCCTGCAACAGGGCGGCGAATTATACAGACGCAAATAAATTTTAGCCAGTAACTCAATTCACCTATGATAGAATCTCCAAGGGCTAATATTGGCCTAAAATACGGAGTTGTAATTCCACCTATATGTTAACCCTCATCATTATAGTGCTTGTCGCTGTTGCTGTTTCTTTTCTGTGCAGTGTGTTCGAAGCTGTTCTGTTATCGGTTACCCCAAGTTATATCGCATCACTCGAACAAACTGACAGTGCCGCAGCCGCGCGCTTGCGTAGATTGAAAGAGAATGTCGAAGCCCCTTTGGTGTCAATCCTTACCCTAAATACTATCGCTCATACCGTCGGTGCCGCCGTTGCAGGTGCGCAAGCGGCTAAAGTATTTGGTGACGATATGTTAGGTGTTTTCTCGGGCGTATTAACCTTTATTATCCTGTTTTTCTCAGAAATCATTCCTAAATCATTGGGTGCAAACCATTGGCGTCGCCTCGCACCAAGTGTTTCTGTTGCCGTGCTGTGGATGAAGCGTACCACTAAACCGCTGATCTGGATGTCACAGCAAGTCACTCGCCTAATGGGCAAAGGTGATGAAGGCCACTACATACGCCAAGAGATGAGTGCTATGGCCAAAATTGGCCATGAATCCGGTGAGCTTGATGAGCAAGAGTCAAAAATTCTGACGCAAATGCTGAAGGTGCGAGATATGCCAGTTACGGCGATCATGACACCACGCACTGTGATGTTTTCTTTGCCCATAGATCTCACCCAAAATGAGTTTGTGCGCCAATACCGCGACAAGCCTTTTACCCGAATTCCAGTTTACGACCAAGATCATGATGATGTGATTGGTTACATTACCCGCACCGATGTATTGCTAGCAGAGCGTTACACGCCAGAAGCACCGATTGGTGAACTTAAACGGAGTTTATTTGTGGTGCCTGAAACCGCAAAAATTCTGCCACTTTTTGAGCGTATGATTAAACGTAACACCCAAATTGCGATGGTGGTCGACGAGTACGGCAGTAGCCAAGGTATCGTAACTCAAGAAGATATCATCGAATCTATGTTAGGATTAGAGATTGTCGATCTAAACGACCCCGCGACCGATATGCAGCAATTGGCACGTAAACTTTGGACTAAGCGCATGAAGCAAAAAGGCATTCGCCTATCCGATGACGGTGATTTTGAAGCCGCATCCGATGATGACGAAGCCAAATCCGGCTGAAGGCTAACCAAGTTTAGTGCTTGTTAATATAAAGGGAGCCTAGCTCCCTTTATTCTTTTAGAATGCGGATGACTCAGAACCCTCTGAAACTCGCATTTTCAGGTTGCTTGGGTATATACTCACCCGCCGTAATAGAGGTAAGTTATGACACAGAGCTACACACTCTCACTCGCGCACATTAATGACACCCATTCGAATTTTGAACCCTGCCGCGTCCAATTTAGCCTTAACATAGGCCAACATAAGCTAGATGTGACCAGCCATAGCGGTGGTTATGCCCGCATCGGCCATCACATCACAAAAGCGCGTCACACCGCTGCACAAACCAATACGCCTTTTATTTTCCTGCATGGTGGTGACAGCTTCCAGGGCACGCTGTATTTCAGCCATTTTAAAGGTAAGGCCAACGCCCACTTACTCAATCTGTTGGCACCTGATGCTATGGTCATTGGCAACCACGATATCGATGAAGGTAACGCCAGACTTGCCGAGTTTGCCAAGCAAATTGATTTCCCATTGCTTGCGGGCAATATGGATTTAAGCCAAGAGGATCTAAACAAACCCGGTTGTCTGCGGGGTTTGCCTAATATCTTGGATTATGATCATGAGCAAAAACACGCGAAATACCTTCTTAAGCCCTTCCACGATAAGACATTAGCCATTGTCGGTATTACCTTAGATCAGATGAAAGAGATCGCTCGTCCCGATCCCGACACCCATTTTGTCGATGCTATCGCCACTACCGCGCGCACGGTTGAGCACCTTAAAAATCAAGGTATTAAGCATATTATCGTGCTCAGCCACTTAGGCTTAGATCAGGATAAACGCCTCGCGGCCGAAGTCGATGGTATTAGCCTTATCGTCGGCGGTCACACGCATACGCTACAGGGGGATTTTCGCGCCTTAGGTTTGAGCAACCTGCCCTACGGTGAAGTCATCAATAACACGCCCATAGTGCATGCGGGTAAGTATGCCGAAGTCGTCGGCTTAGCCGAGATAACGTTTGACGCTGATGGGAAAGTGCTGAATTTAAAGGGCGGCAACTACTTCATGCTAGATCAACACTTTATCTTAAGTGCTAACACGGCCGTCGATAACCAAGATTACCAAGCTGTGCGCCAGCAGCTTAATCAGCATCCAAATATCTTTTGGGATGATGCCGATGCCGATATCGATGGCGTGATCCGAGATATCTATAAACCCGCTATCGCAGAGATGGAAAACAAAGTCTTAGCACTGGTGCCAAAAAACTTAGTCCATACCCGCTTACCCTCTAAAGCCCTACCCCACGGCAGTGAAATAGCACCTTGGGTGAGTCGCAGCATGTTCCAAGAAGCCAAACTGGTCGACCCTAGGGTGAACTTTGCTCTGCATAATGCTGGCGGTGTGCGCCAGTCAGTGGCCCAAGGACAATTGACACTAGCCGATGTGATGGGGCAATTACTCCCCTTCGAATTACCATTAGTTAAGTATGAAATTCAAGGTCAGTTTCTCTATCAAGCGCTCGAATCGGCGATTAACGCGGCAACCAACAACAGTGTCCGTGGTACAGGTGCGGGCAGCTTCCCCTACACTTACGGCCTACGGTATTACTACGATGGCCGCCGTCCACTGGGCGAGCGTTTATTTAGATTGGAGATGATGCAGCAGGACAGCCAATCACTATGGTATCCGGTTGAGCCTGAGTCACTGTATGTCGGGGTATCGACCTCTTACACTGCTGCGGGTAAGGAAGGCTATCATCCATTACTGCAAGCCCGCTGGCAGGAGTCGATGGAGTCACTGACTTTGCCACAGGCCTTTATTCGATTCTTAAATCGCTCACCGAATCTGTCTGATTTATTGTCACAGCATGTACATTACACCAGCCACAGCCAACGTATAGGTTAGGCGCTATGCTCCTCATGGCGTAAGTATCAATGCTGTGAGGAACAAAATGAGTGGCAGCTTACAAAGCGCTAAACAAACCTGAGCTTAAAATTGCCAATCACATTGCGGTAAACGCGCAGTAAACCAATCCTGCGCCTTGCCTTCAGCATATTTACGCCATGCCATAAACACAGCTTGCGTTGGGCGCGGCATTTCCACATGACAAGCCACTAGGCTTCCCGCCGCCAACGCATCTAAGATTAAGTGCCTTGGAATGTAACCCACACCTAATCCCAATTGCTGCGCCTTAATTTTGGTCTGCATGTTCGGCACACGGATCACTTGGCGACTATCAAATAAACCACTTGATCGCTGTGCTAGGGCAGTCGAACTATCTGCTACCACAATAGAAGGAAATTGCAACAATGCCTCGGTCGGAATTGGGCCAGCGTGTTGCGCTAATGGGTGCGCGGGATTTAAAGCAAATACAAACTCCAACTCCCCAATTTCCACCACATGATATTGGCCTTTGGGCAACTCCCCTGTTACGCCGATGGCGATATCGGCACGGCCAGAATAGAGCGCATCCCAGCCGCCACCTAAGGACTCTTCGCTGATATTCACAGTCACTTGCTTACCCAGCTCAGTAAACTCACCAATCAACTGCAGCAGGGGTAAATCCGGCACCACTGTATCTATGGCTAAGGTCAATGAAGACTCCCAGCCTGTCTCGAGTTGACGCACTGCCTCTTCGAGCCTTGATGTTGCCGCAAGGATTTCTCTGCCTTGGCGCAGCACAAGTTGACCGACTAAGGTCAGCTCGGCGCGCTGGCCCTTACGTTCAAATAATTTTGTGCCTAAATCGCTTTCCAGTTTCTGCACTGTGTAGGTCAGTGCCGATGGCACCCGAAACAAGGACTCGGCAGCAGCGGAAAAACTGCCTTTTTTATCAATGGCATCGAGTACGATTAATCCATCAAGACTAATAGATGGCAACATATAAACCTCATATTCAAATTATTTGAAATAGATATTGAAAATGTTCCGATTTTCTTTGCCAAAGGTCAAGTCTACACTGCTTAGCAATGGAGAAGTTCTTCGGAACTACAGCCAAACTGACTTAAGACTGAGTGAACAATACACTTAACTATTCGTTAAATAATTTGAAATGAGGAATATCCCATGAAAGCACTGATCACAAAAACACTGAACTCAGCCCCGAGTTTTGCCCCACTGGCACTGCGCATTCCTATCGGGATCATCTTAATAGCCCATGGTTCACAAAAACTGTTTGGCTGGTTTGGCGGTTACGGCTTAGAAGGCACTGGACAATGGATGGCATCCATTGGTTTGACACCAGGTTACTTAATGGCATTGATGGCAGGTTCAAGTGAATTCTTCGGCGGCCTGTTCCTGTTGCTAGGTCTGCTGACTCGCCCAACAGCCCTCGTCTTGTCATTCACTATGGTTGTGGCGATTTTCTCGGTACATATAGGCAACGGTCTGTTCCTTGCCAATAACGGTTACGAATTTGGTCTCGCCCTACTAGCAGCCACAGTGTCATTGGCGGTTTCAGGTGCCGGTAAGTTCGCTATCGATAACCTATTCGCTAACCGCATCAAATAAAGGGGAAGCAAGATGATCACATTAAGAAAAGCACAGGACCGCGGTCAAGCAGATTTAGGCTGGCTAAAGAGTCAACATACCTTCTCTTTCTCTAGTTACTATGACCCAGAGCACATGGGGATTTCATCCCTAAGAGTCATCAACGATGACAGAGTAACGCCCGGCGCAGGTTTTGATACCCATGGCCATAAAGACATGGAGATCATCAGTTACGTGATATCTGGCACTATCGCCCATAAAGATAGTTTCGGTAATATCAAAACCTTACCCGCAGGTGAGTTTCAATTGATGTCGGCGGGTAAAGGCATTTACCACAGCGAGTTCAATGCTTCTAATACTGAGCCGCTACACTTTTTACAGATTTGGATCCGCCCAGATACTTTAGGCATAGATGCGGGTTATCAGCAAAAGGCATTCGAGCAGAGCTCACCGCTGACGGCTGTGGTGACACCAAACGGTGAAAATGGCACGCTGAAAGTGCAACAAGATGCGACCCTATATCGTTTAGTGTTAAGCGAAGGCGAAAAAGTGACGATGGCCAGAACCGCCGAACAAGCGAGTCGTCATCTGTATGTTCAATTGATTGAAGGTACGCTGGATATCAATGGCACAACACTCACGACTGGGGACGGCGCACATCTGACCCAGCTTGCGAGTGTCGACTTTACGGCAACAAGCGGCCAAGTCACCGCACTAGTATTCGACTTGTCGGCTAATGCGTAATACGAGCGGCTTAACTGAACCACTCAGTACAGCCGCTTAACGATTGAGCAAACGATTAAGCAAGTCATTGAGCAAGTGATTACATGCCAGCTTGATAAGCACTCACCTAGAAAACCTAGAAGCACTGCCACAAGTCATCTTTGGCAGTGTTTTTTATTGGCGTTTTTATGGTCATGTTATAAGGCGATGTTATAAAAGCAGTGCTAGCGGCCTCGTTGAGCGAACCAGACCCGCACTTTGATAAGCTGAGTTATAGCGCGAGTGTCATGCTGAAATTAACCAACACTTGGGCTTGGCCCTGTGCTTTATCCGCCGCATTTAAAAAACGCTTATGTTCATTACGGCGAATACTGCGAAATCCCTGTTTCTCAAAAAAAGGTCGCGCGAGATAGGATGCTTCAACCGTTAATCGTTTCAGCGCTAAGATTTTAACTTCTTCAAACAACGCAAAATACAAAGAGGTGGCCACCCCAGAACGGGCATATTCGGGATGCACGAACAAACATTCCACTTCGGCAGCGGCTTCAACATCACTGTCGGCACCTATCTTAAGATTGATAAATCCCACCAGCATGTTATCCGCTTCAGCAACCCAAATCGTGGTGCCCTTTAAGCGTTCGAGCCAATAGTTCTCACTGCGGATCTCACCTTCGATATAAGCCCAAGCAGAGCGCTCGGCAAACGAGTAAAACTCGCCAGAGCCTTGCATTACACTCGCCTCAAAGATCGCCGCCAGCTGCGAGACATCCGATGGCGTAAATAGTCGAATCTTCATTCTCTGCCCTCCATCTTGAATCATTAATTGACTTAGATTAACCGAATTCTAATTTAAGCTAAACAGTGCTGATTTAGTTAAATAGTGTCACTAAACGGTGTTAAGCTAATGTTTTACTGTGAAATACCTTACATCACTTTCTAGCTGAAACCATAGTAAACGCGCGTTAAATATTCTTTCCTATATTCTTTTCCATGTAGAAACCGGGGATCACTTGCCCAAGTTTTTGCTGATAACTGCGCTGTATTTGAATAAATCCCATCCGAGTAAACAACCCTTTAGAGAGATAAGATGCGTCCAAGCTCAAGCGCGCATAGCCTTGTGCCTTAGCCCAAGCTTCTAAAACAAGATAAGCGCGCTCACCTAATCCCTGACCTTGATAATCTGGATGTATATATAAGCTATCTAAGTAACCTTGGCGGGAGAAATGGGTTTCGACATTGATAAAACCGCAACAAACTGAAGAAGCTGTCGCTTCATCTATGGCTAAAACCACCCACGCCTTCGAGCGACATAACCGTAAATCCCAATGTTTAGCCGATCTTGGCGCCGCAGACCAAGCCATAAGCTGCGCCTGCGAATAACGAACATGGGTAATGCTGTGCACGCAAAGGTGAAATAACTCACTCACTTCACGTGCATAACATGACTGATAAGGCTGGATCTCGAACTGTTCAAACGCCATCACTTGAGTGATCCCCTGCTGAGTAATAACAGCTAGAAAAATAGCCGCTATTTTGCCGCCTTTGTCCCCATCGAGATAGTCACAAACTCAGATTTAGCGGCATTGAACGCTAAAAACAAAAACGGCCTCGAAAGTATCGAAGCCGTTGAATTACAGAGGCGCTCAGGTTAGCGCACTCGATACTGCTGACTATTTCTTATCGATTTGGCCAACAAATAACAGTTTATCAAAGGTGCGGTTCAAGGTTTTGCTGGTGAATTCGTTCATCCACATTTGCTCAACCACAGCCACTTTATCGCCTTTGCTCACTTCAGTTTGAGGACCCGCGGCCCAAAAAGTGGTATCAGCTTCTTTAATCTGTACGTAGGTGTAACCACCACCGTTCATCGTATCAACAACAGTACCTTCGTGGGTGACACCCTGAGCCCAAGCACTTGACATGCCTAACGCTAAAGTCGCTACTGCCGCTAATTTTACCCATTTTGCCATCATGCCTGCGTTCCTTTTGTTTTGCTAATATGCTGCATTAAAGCACGCTAAAAACAATAAATCGCTAATCTCTATCACGAAATACAACACTTATCGCAAAAGCAGTATTTTTCTTAAAAGAAGGGAACTCATTTCAACAGCGGTTTTAGCATGCCTTCTAAGCCATTAAGTTTGATTTCGTACATTAGCGCTAATTGCTCACCAAGTTTCCCTTGAGGAAAACCTTGCTTATGGAACCACACCAAATAAGGTTCGGGTAGTTCGAGCAACTTACGTCCAGCGTACTTACCAAAGGGCATTTTTTGATTAACAGCATCAATAAGGAGTTGCTGATCCATAGGTTGTTATCTCATACAGAACGTCACGATAATCCTACGGATGCTACAACATAAGCGAACGAATGTCGCCGTTAACTACGTAAAAATAACTATATACCCAAGGGCTTAAATACGCGCTAGCGAACACCTAAAAGGCATTCTCACATGAATATTAAGCGATAATTTTTAACAAATTAGGCCCTAAATTAGCGCAGGGAGCATACTGAAAACCATATTCACTACATAAGCGCTCATGCTCACCATGGGCGGTCATACTGACACAAGTTCCCGCACTCGCATGGTCATCAACAAAGGCCATCACCCGCTCAAGTATTATCTTTGCTAGCCCATAGGATTGGTATTCGGGTAAGACAATAAAATCTTCAATCATCAAATGCCCGGGCTTGTTGCCATAAACACACGCCGTTGCCAATAGATTAGACTTAGCGGCCCCAGCGCCTGCATGTTCCAATTCAGTCTTGTCACTTAATCGAATAGAGACCCAGAACAATGCCTGTACATCCGCAAGTTCAACGCCAATAGAAGGGAGGCCAACTGTGGCCCGCAGATTAAGTAGTTCATGAAATAACGGTGCAGTTTCAACGAGTTCAAACTTAATAGGCATAATAGTTTTGATATCCATTTGGCATCCCTTCTCCATGGTTGAAATTTCAAGCGATTTAGACGTCAGTCTATAGAGATGATAAAGCCAGCATTTGGCAGTTTGATGACAAGTGCCTCACCAAACAAGACCACTTTCGACTGAGAAGCTGATAATTTACTCAGATCAGTTAATAACATTTAGAAATATAAAATTAACATTTGTACCAAGGAAGAAATAAAAAACTACACCCTAAATCCTATGCACAGTTACCGATCACCACAAACAAACCTTTTAACTGACGGATAACAGATAAAACAATGTAAAACCAATAAGATAAAAAAACATTTTTATAAATCCCTCGTCTCATCTTTTTTGTCAAATTAACGGCATATGACCAAATACTGACAAAAAAACGCCTACGACAATTTAATTAAAAAACGTCAAAAAATCAGCCAA
This sequence comes from Shewanella sp. SM71, assembly GCF_025653905.1. Taxonomy (NCBI): domain Bacteria; kingdom Pseudomonadati; phylum Pseudomonadota; class Gammaproteobacteria; order Alteromonadales; family Shewanellaceae; genus Shewanella; species Shewanella sp. SM71. The sequence goes on along the minus strand of NZ_JAKKRW010000003.1, from coordinate 205,882 downwards.
TTGACCGAGATTAACATTAGGCTTACATTCGATTTCGGACATCAATGCGGATAGCTCCAAACACATCAACTCGCTGCACAAGGGTCATCAAAAGAATTAAGGAATGCGTCATGATAGTCTTAATCGGTGGAGAAAAAGGCGGCAGCGGTAAAAGTTGCCTGGCCCAAAATATAGCTGTATTTCTAACCACAGAATGTAACGCCTCAGTCATTATGGTGGACTGCGACCCCCAGCGCACTACCTCTGACTGGATCCATGCAAGAAACAACAATCCGCAACTGGCCAGCATCAATTGCGTGCAGCTTTACGGTAAGATCCGTAATGACTTACTCAGTCTTGAGCAACACTATGATGTCGTTCTCGTCGACTGCGGAGGGCAAGATAACCTAGCGCTACGAGCAACCATGTCAGTCGCCGCTTACATTTTAATGCCCTTAAGACCTAAGCGCCGCGATTTAAAAACTGTGTGTCACATGGACGATATCGTCGCGACGTGTAAGATGATTAATCCCAAGTTACGGGCTTCTTTTGTGATCACCCAATGTCCAAGTCTACCCAATCAAGCTAACCGAATTTTAGAGGCCAAAGAAGTCTGTAAAACCTATGATATCCATGTCCTTGACGCGATAACATATTGCCGCAATGTTTATGATGACAGTGAAGAATCAGGATTATCGGTAATTGAAATCGAGCCCACAGGAAAAGCAGCCGAAGAAATTCGCACTATCGCCTGCGAACTATTCCAAGTCGATTGTGCTGCCAGCTTAGCCAATCTCCTACATCCCGCGATACACGCTCAGGGGGTGAGTCAAATGCATCATCATTTGACCCATCAAACTCAATCCACTCACACGACCACTCAACGAAGGGGGCAAAATGGGACTCAGCGATCTCAAGAAAAACGCTATGTCATCTAGCAGCTTACAGCACTCGCTTTCGTTAGATGAGTTTATTGAGGCGGCAAACTTGTACGCAATGGGACAAAGTCTGAATAAGCTAAAAAGCAATCTAGATCATAAAGCAGATGCAACTGTCACAAAAACCACAGACACAACTGACATGGCGCGGAGCCATTCCAATGTGTTGAGCTTGCACAAACAAAGCCTAGAAACAGACGTATTATTCCCCGCAAAAGTAGAAACTAAAACACACTATCGCAAAGCAACATTTTCCCTCAGTGAAGCGGCTATAACCCATCTTGCTACACTGGCAGAAGAAAGCAGTATATCCAAATCAAAGCTGCTCCGACTCTTGATTGAACAACACTTCGACCTACCTATTGCCTTGAGGCAATTACGAGAACAACAACGCCAACACCGTTAACGATTCACACTACTCCCACCCTTTTCCGGTAACTTAGCTAAGATCGAGTTACCGGCTTTTTGCTCAAAAAGTAAAAAACACAATAAAAACCATCATAAAATCGCGGCATAAGTTCTGATCCCACCTATCCTTAAATATACACAATGCTGAATTAATGATATTAACTCAGAGTCAATACGTAACATTAAGGTGTTATTTTTGTTAAACCGGATCAGATTTATTTTTCTTTGTTTAACCGCAGCGATAATGATGCCCTGTTACGCAGAATTTTCATTGGCACAAATCCCGCCGCTAACAAACAAAACACCTATCACTTTGGTCGCTGAAAAAGGATTTTGGACCGACTATTTAACCCAAGAAATGTTGCCTAAATTCACCGCAAAAACCGGCGTAAAAGTGCAAGTGGTCAGTACTGAATTAGAGGATATGTTTAACTTACAGACCCAGAATTTACTTCAAGGTTCAGGCAAATACGATTTACTTACAATGGAAGCGGGCTGGGCTAAAGAATGGGCTGCCAATGGTTATACAGTGCCCTTAATTGAACTCGCTAAACTTTACGATCCCGATGGCGAAAAGGCCATGGAGAAATACCTAGAACCCTATTACCCATCGCTACTTAACATCTTGTCCTATCAAGGTGAAATCCATGCTATTCCCTATAACAATTATGTTATGGGAAATCATTATCGAGCAGATCTCTTTGATAATAAAACTGAAAAAGCTCAGTTTCTGCGTCAGTTTGGCTATCCACTCGCACCAGCAAAAACCTTAACAGAGTTACGAGATCAAGCTCAGTTCTTCACTCGTAAAGCAGGCACTATATTAGCGGATAAAATACTGACTCATGACTTTTACGGTCTAGCGCTAATGTCGGGTGATAAACCCCATATTAACGATGAATTCTCTAGCATGATTTGGAGCTTAGGTGGCACTTGGATGCAGCCCGTCTATAACAGCCAGAAACAGATCTCCCATTTTGAAGTGCCCACCATCAACCATGAAGCCATTGAAGCGGCCAAGCAATATCGCGAATTAATGCCCTATGCCGTTCCCGCTAACGAGCAGTTTGCTTTCAATGAAGCAGCAAATGCTATTGCAACAGGTCAAGCGGCTATGTGGCCTTTTGCCTACAATAATCTGTGGTATAAATCCTTTAAAGTTGAACAGAACATTCTCGGCGCGCGTCTAGCCGTAAGCCAAGTGCCTGGCGGTTATCCCTACAATGGCGCTTATGCCTTTGCCGTTAGCTACGACAGCAAAAACCCTCAAGCTGCCTATTGGCTGCTCAAATATATGGGCACCTATGAGGCACAACATGCCTATGCTATGGGGGGTGGTAATCCCTGTCGTATGGATGTAGTAACAGCCCCAGAATTTGAAGATGAATCTTTAAAAGGCATAGCAGGCGCATTTGAGGCAAGCCACATAGCCAATATGTTTTGGTCTACTAAGGTCTTATCCTTTGGGCATTTCACCAGTACTGCCATGGGACAAATTTACCCTGAACTCAGCCACGCCTGTTTTAGCGCAAGCCGCAGACCCGCTAACAGTGAAGATATTTTCATTAAATTAAGTGCAGAGATAAAACACCTCCAAAATACCTATGGAGAGGTACCTGCTATTGACAAAGAAAATAATGCCAAGCACTAAACCACTGAAAAGTTTGAAACAAAAAATAACCTCAGCCTTCTATATCATAGTGGGCATGGCGCTATTAAATGGTGTTGTCGCCATACTACTGTCACAGCAACTCAAATCAGAAATTGAACACTTAGTCGGGGTAGATGTGGTAAAAGTCACCACTGCGCTGCAACTGGCAAAAAACAGTGAAAAACTACAAATCATTACTGCACGCTTGAATAATTATTATGATGAAAAACAAAGAACTAGCCTGTTAGGCGAACTTTCCGCACAATGGGAATTACTCATCAATGACTCACGTCTACTGGCCTCAATAGAAACTTCTACTGTCAATAAGCAAGAATTAAATCACGCCTTAGATACTCAACTGTATTACTTACAACAACTGCCATTACTCAACACGTTAACCGATACTGCCTTACAAGCCAATTCACAGGCAGCCAATATTCAAGCCAACTTAACGTCAATGGCGTCGGGATTTAGCGATGAAATGCAAACCCAATTTCAGCATATTAATACGGACTCTGAACGTCAGCTTAAGCTGAGAAACGTTGACCAGATTGCTTTAAATATCAATACCAATCAGCAGCTATCTTTATTTAGTCATCTAGGAGAACACTTATTTACCCAGTTAACTCAAGTGAATATCATCGACAATCTAGTTGAACTAAACCAAACCCAAAGAGATGCTATGCGACTGCTGTTAAGCATGGAGGCTATGCTTGATAGTATCGGTGGCGATAAAAACTTATATTTTAATTTGTTATCACAAATAAAACAGACCATGGTCGGTGAAGACAACCTCTTTGAACTTTCTCGCAAAGCAATTAGAAGCACTCATATCGCCAATGCGCATTTAGAATACCAAGCTGATGCCGCACAAATCGTTGCGACCTATACGCAGGATCTCGTTAACCAAGTTGAAAATGAAATTCAGCAAACAGGCCGCGAACTTAAAAACGATAGCACCGCATTTATCGTATTAATTTTCTGCAGTGGCATCTTATATTGCTTCTTCATCTGGCTCACCAGTTGGCACTTTATCACTAAGGGAATCATCAAGCCTGTCATGGCGACTCGAGATGCAATGAATGCCATTGCCAATGAAAAACTCGACGCCAGAATGCCTGTCACTGATAACTTAGAGCTCCAGCAAATGGTGAGCTCCTTAGAGACATTAAAAAGCTACGCAGCTCAGGTTAAAGGCATGGCCGAAACCGACGGATTAACTGGCTGCTATAATCGCCGCTATTTAGATTTACAACTCCAAAAAGAATTAGAGTATGCAAGGGACCACAACATGCCCCTAGGTATAATTCTGTTTGATATTGATAATTTTAAACAATTTAACGATAGGTATGGTCATGTCGCAGGCGATCAATGTCTTAAGAAAATCGTGAATGCCGCCAAATCGATCTTGAAACAACCCACTTACATGCTTGCCCGCTATGGCGGAGAGGAGTTCATGATAGTACTGCCATCGAGCAATCTCGAGGAGGCATATCATTTTGCTGAAATATTACGCAATAAAATCATCAATTTAAAAATACCACATGAAGACTCCCCCCATGACGGCATACTGACCATCAGCGCTGGTATTACTTGCTGGGAGCGATCACAACCTATGGATACGAATAGCTTAATTAATCAAGCTGATGAGGCTCTCTATCACGCCAAACTAACAGGTCGCAATCGTACAGAGACACGACTAAACCAACCAGTTCGCTATTCCTAACCATAAAATGCGGCGACTGTTCAGTTTCTTTTTTCACCAGAGGATTGAGTTAAGCTAACTTCACCCCCATTAGCTAATACTAAGTTAATCAGGATAAAGTCAGGGAAGTATGCTCGCTATTGTTATCACGCTTATCCTAGGAGTTGGCGCAATTACCTGGCTACTGTCGAGTCGTTGGCGCAGGACCTTACATCGTCGACGAGTCACGATGAAACCTTTTCCAAAAGAATGGCGCAGCATTCTCAAAAAAAGACTGCCTTACTTCCATGCTCTACCCGCAGATCTACAACTGCAACTCAAACGACATATCCAAATTTTCATCGATGAGAAAGTCTTTATCGGCTGCGATAATTTTGAGATCACGGATGAAGTAAGAGTCACAATCGCGGCCCAAGCCTGTCTACTGCTACTCAATCGTAAAACCGACTTTTACCCCAAACTGAAACAGATTTTGGTCTATCCCGATGCCTTTATCGTCAATAATCAACATAAAGACACTAGCGGTATCGTGTGGGAACAACGCAATGTGCTGGCAGGGGAATCATGGGAATACGGTAAAGTTGTGCTCTCATGGAGAAATACTTTAGACGGCGCCGCCGATCCCCATGATGGTAATAATGTCGTAATCCATGAGTTTGCCCATCAGCTCGATCAAGAAGATGGCCAAGCCAATGGCGCACCCATTCTGCAGCATTTTGCCGACTACAGCACTTGGTCTGAAGTGCTAAGTAGGGAATTTACCCAGTTACAACACAGTGCAAATTTTGGCACCCCCTCATTATTTAATTATTATGGTGCGACTAATCCCGCTGAGTTTTTTGCCGTCATCACCGAAGTCTTTTTTGAGAAACCAGAGGATTTTTACCAACAACACCCAGACTTGTATAGAGAACTGAGCCGCTTTTATCAACTCGATCCGATAAACTGGCATTAACCCATAAATGTAGAGGCACGCAAAATGCTCAAAGACACTCATGCATTCTCAGTTAAAGGTTCCAATATTAATCGCGCTACCTTGGGGTTACTGCTCAGCGCGTTAATGCTTGGCGGCCTTAATGTAAGCGTACAGGCACAGGACTCGCTAACACAAAGCACTCAAACGACTTCGAATCCTGATCAACAAGCGGCGGCTCACGTATTAGATTTACTCAACCAATATTCAAGCGATGCCAATTGGGATAAATACTTTGCCCTGTACCGAAAAGACGGCATTTTTATTGGCACGGATGCGAGTGAGCGCTGGGGAATGGCGGAATTTGAACGTTACTCCCGCCCCACAAAAGGTTGGCGCTATGATTTAACTGAGCGTCATTTAATCCAACACGGCAATGTCATATTGTTTGACGAGTTATTAAATAGTCCAGCCTATGGCGTCAGTCGAGGAACAGGCACTTTAATCAAAACCAATGGCAACTGGGAAATAGCGCAATACCATTTAAGCTTTCCCATTCCTAATGAGGTAGCCAAGCAAATAACTGCCGAGATTAAAGCCGTAAACAAACAATAGCGCAGCACTCCCCAAAATACGGTTTGAAAGAGTGCAATTCCGAAAGAATACAGTTTGAAATTAAATCACTAAAAGTAATCACTTAAGTTATACCACTATCTCAAAGACACAGTAAAACACACATTCGCCAATTGGGAGAAGTGGATGAAACTTTGAAAATCCACGTCTTCAAATGCCCTTTCCGAAGGGCCCCTATCCGCATAATAAAACCCGATCACTTTACTATCGACTAATAATGGTGCTAATAAAAAGCCTTGACGTGACACATGTTGCGCTTGTAATTCTTTACACTGCTCTTGCCATTTCTTAGAGCTAGGATCATCTACCCAAAGCGGTAACTTATGCTCCATCGCTTGGTAAAATAATCCCCGCCTATCGCTCAAATCGATAATAAACTCTTGCTTAATGGCATCTGCATCACGACCTAATATCACCCTAGGTTGAAGTTGTTTACGGCTTGGCGACAATAACAGCACGCCGCACCGGTCAACGCCAACGCCCTCAAGTATACCTTCGAGAACCGTTTGCATGATTTGGTTAAAATCGGCTTTATTAATGGCGAAGCCTGTTAATTCTCGTAGCTTAGCTAACTGAATATTCAAGTTAACTTGATAGACAGGCATATCTAATGGAATGGGAAGTGGAACAGGTTTAACTGTGACCATACGCTTAGGATCAGGTAGATAGTCTAGCAACACCTTAGCACCATATACTTCAGCTAACTTATGGGTCGCATTCGCGCAGCGTTGCATCCGCACCATAAACTCATTTTCTTCTAGTCCAGTAAAACTCGCCGCTTGCGTGATACGTTTCCCTAATTCCTGCTTATCAAGATTAGGCTGAGATAAAATATCGCAGAGCTTATCCGCAATAAAAATAGACCGAATTTCAGGTCTTTGGTCTTCAGGATTATTAACTGCATGGACCAACAGTTCTCCCAATCCCCAATTGCGGGCAATACTTTGAGTTAATAGTGAAAAAGAAGTGCCGAGGGCTTCGCGGGTTATACTTCGTTCCTCTGCTGGCGTTGCACATTCACGTAGTTTTAGATCTAACTCTTCGGTGAACTCACCACCAATACTCCAAAAAGCGCTCTCACCTATGTGATACAGTAAAGAGGCTATAAAAGCTTCCTCCTGCATTTCTTCGTCATAATGGCTCAACATCATCCGTGCAATCATGGCTGCTTGAAATGCTTTAGCCATCAACTTTATTAATCTTTGATATACGTTAGGTGCCAAATTTTTACTCTCTAACAAGCTTGAGAGTAACTTGGCTGTGATACAGATATTTCGCACCGCATCAAAACCAAGCACTATAGCCGCTCGGCTGACAGTAGAGATTTGGCTACTACCTTTATGGTAAATAGCGCTATTAGCAACTCGAAGAATACGAGAGGTTAAGGCGTTATCGTGCATCACGCTACGCCCGAGTAATGCGAGAGAGGAAACGTCATCCTTGGCGAGCTTTTCTAGCGATTTAACAGTCGAACACAGTGCAGGCATTTCCAATTCACTGATCCGATTTGTCCAATAATCGACCCCTTTATTAGTATTGTTATTAGGCTTCAACCTAAAGTTACCTTAGCGATATAATCTTGTTGTTTTTAGTATAGATAAACGCAAACATTTCGCCTGTTGTCTAAAGCTTGTTTTAGCAAATCATTCATTAATTGCTTAATAATTCAACATTAAGCAATGCCTGCCTATAAAAATGCCCAAGACAAAGCTCAGGCATTTCAGTAAAACAGGAAATCAATCCACACTTAGGCTTTGAGGTACTGCTTAACAACACGCAACACTTTATCTATATCCTGACGGCTGATATCTTTATGAGTCACAAGCCGAAGTGTACGCCCTGGGCTTATCAGGATGCCTTCCGCTCGACAGTGTTTAGCCAATAAGTTCGCATCAATATGGGGTGCTAATGTAACAAATAACATATTTGTTTGTACTGCGGCTAAATTGACGTCGAACTCACTGAATTCTGCCAACTGCCGAGCTAAGTACGCCGCATTATCATGATCTTCACTAAGCCGTTGTACTTGCTCAGTTAAAGCAAGCTTACCCGCAGCGGCAAGTATCCCAGCTTGACGCATGCCACCACCAAGCATTTTACGCCAACGAATGGCTTTCTTAATCAAGCGTTCATCACCTAAGAGTAATGAGCCGACTGGCGCACATAATCCTTTGGATAAACAAATCGACACTGAATCAAAGTGCGCCGTGATATCACTTATCGCAATATTCTGCGCCACCGCAGCATTGGCAACTCTCGCACCGTCTAAATGAATTTTTAATCCGCGATTAAAGGCTAATGCCTGCGCATCCGCCAAATAGCTTTGCGGGAGAACCTTACCGCCAATCGTATTCTCTAAACTAAGCAAACGAGTACGAGCAAAATGGATATCATCAGGCTTAATTGCGGCTTCAATGTCAGCTAATGCAATAGTGCCATCTAATTGATTCATTAAAGGTTGAGGTTGAATGCTGCCTAGGACAGCAGCGCCGCCGCCCTCGAACTTATAATTGTGAGCCTGCTGACCGCACAGGTACTCATCACCACGATCACAATGGGCCATCAGAGCCAATAAATTTGCCTGAGTACCCGAACAGGTAAATAATGCACTTTCAAAGCCAAACATCTCCGCAGCCATATCCTGCAAACTATTTACCGTAGGGTCATCACCGTAAACATCATCACCCACTTCGGCTCTGGACATGGCTAACCGCATGGCTGCTGTTGGCTGGGTAACAGTATCACTGCGTAAATCTATCATCTTGTCCTCAACTTAAAGTTTGCTTGGCGCATAATGGGCTCAAGACTCTAGCGCTAAAGGCTTATTTTGTATAGTTTATCGTCATACTTGTCGACAAATTTACCGATGTAGAACCTCGCTCATGCTTGAAGCAAGTATCGACATACTGACATCTACTAATAAAAACATAAATATACTCAAGATCTTGCCGATATCTATCTGTCGATGTACGGACGCTTGTACGCGTTTAGCTTGGCGAAAAGAGTCTTACTCGTTAGAATGCCACACTAAGATGGTCATGCTACAACAATGCGATCGCTTTAGTAATTTTGACTAATACTTATCGTTCAATAGGTGATTTGTAGTGAAAAACTCCCAATCTCGATGGATTCAGCTAGCGCTTTTGCTATTAAGTTTAAGCCTAACATCACAGGTATTTGCTTGGTCTGACACTGACCGAGATGGAGTGCCAGATATCAAAGATGCCTGTCCTAACACAGAGCCAAATACACCTGTTATGGCTAATGGTTGTGTGGAAGAAGTCGCTGTGGAAATGACTGCATCACCAGTTTGCGATATGAGTCATTCAAATGCTGAGTTAAACACAGATTGTCATAATATTTCTGCAGCTATGGTGTATTTTGAATTTGCCATTGCCGAGATTGACTTTTCTCAATGGAAAACTTTAGCCTTAGTAAAAGCATTCTTAGAAACAAATGATGCTGAATTAACCTTAGTAGGCCACACAGATATCGTTGGTACACCAGAGTTTAATTATCAACTATCACTTCAGCGAGCTCAAAATGTAAAACGTATTTTGGTTGAAGATTATGGCTTTAATCCAAATCGCTTTATCGTAATGGGTAAAGGTATATCTGAACCTGTAGCGGACAATCGTTCTAGCGAAGGGCGCAGTTTAAATCGACGAGTAGAATTTATCGTCAATAATAAATAGTTTTTGTTAGCGTATATTTAGGGAGTTATTCAATGGAAAACCTCGAAGGTTTATTAAAGCAAGCACCAGATCTGATTGTGACTTATGGCTTAAAAACATTATTCGCCATTATCATCTTCTTTGTTGGTAAATACTTTGCGGGCGTAGCACAGAAGCTTGTTCGTAAATTACTTAACAGCCGTAAAGTTGATCCGACAGTCGTTTCATTTGTCGCAAATCTCGCTTGGGCAGTGGTATTTGTTTTCGCGGTTATTGCCACGTTAGGCCAAATTGGTGTACAAACCGCATCACTGGTAGCCGTTATCGGTGCTGCAGGTTTAGCAATAGGCTTAGCGCTACAAGGTTCTCTGTCTAATTTTGCATCGGGTGTATTAATGGTGTTATTCCGCCCTTGCCGCGTAGGTGACTATATTGAAGCTGCAGGTATCGCCGGCACTGTTGATGAAATAACCATATTCTCAACCAAGCTTCGCACTCCTGATAATAAAGTTATCGTAGCGCCAAACTCATCTATCATGAATGGCACTATCACTAACTACTCAGCAATGGATAGTCGTCGTATCGATTTAGTGATTGGTGTATCTTATTCCGCCGATATTGCACTCACTAAAAAAGTATTGACCGATATTTTAGATAACAACCAGTATGTGTTAAAAGATCCAGCATATACAGTTGGACTTTCTGAATTGGCTAGCTCTTCAATCAATTTCGTGGTTCGTCCTTGGGTAAAAACATCTGATTATTGGACTGCACGTTTCCAACTGCTTGAGCAAATAAAAAATGCATTAGACGCTGCAGATATCGGTATTCCATTCCCACAAATGGATATCCATGTCAAAGAATTACCGCTAAGCAAATAACAATTAGTGGATAAAAAAGGTCGGTAATTACCGGCCTTTTTTTATGGTTCTACGCATCATTTTAGCGTACCTTAATGGACAGATATTAGCGAAGGCACAGATATTCATGTGTGAGGAAATCCAATGCAAAAATATGTTTCATTTTTAGCCGCAAGCTGTATTTATAGCCTAGTTCTGATGAGTCCCAATACACTCGCCAGTGAGAAAACACAGGTTTTAATGGGTGACAAAACAGTCACATTAGAAGGGAAAAGACCAAAATTGTCGCAAATGGCGCCGGGGTTTAAAGTCGTTGATGAGCATTTCACGCCAGTGATGCTAAGTGATTTTAAGGGTAAAACTGTACTGATAAGTGCCGTGCCAAGCCTAGATACAGGTGTTTGCGCACTGCAGACGAAGCGCTTCAACAGCGAAGTTGGCCATTTTTCCGATAACGTCATCATGCTAACGATCAGTACCGATTTACCCTTCGCACAAAAGCGTTTCTGTAAAGTGGAAAACGTAGATAAAATCAAAGTACTATCAGATAGCGTGTGGCGTGATTTTGGTGAAAAGTATGGTTTGTTAATTCAAGATTACGGCTTGCTGGCTAGAGCCATTTTCATCATAGATGCAGAAGGTAAGCTCCAATACCAAGAGTTAGTACCAAACATCACAGAGCATCCTAACTATGATGCCGCGCTTGAAGCCTTGAAAACCCTGCAAGCCCAGCAGTAATTCACCGCTAAAAAACAGGGCAGCCTTAGCTGCCCTTTTGTTTAACGGTTCTATTTCTACGATTTGGTTTTACGATTTAATGTATGTGCTGATCGCCACTGGATTGGTAGTCAAAGGTCGGCATAGACCAATGATATCGCAGCGCCAACATCCGTAAGCTAAAACCAACGCTTAAACAAATAACCAGATTAATCCATTCCGTTAACTGATAGGCTTTTAAGACGATATACAAACCTGCCGTCAGTAATGAAATCACCGCATAGAGTTCTTTTTTAAAAATCAAAGGCACTTGGTTACACAGAATATCGCGGATAACGCCACCAAAGACACCAGTGACCAATCCCATGACTACGGCAATTGTTGGGCTAAATCCCAGCATTAACGTCTTTTGTGCGCCCACGATGGAGAATACGGCTAAACCTAAGGCATCAATAGCCAAAAATAACTTAGACAGATAACGCATCACAGGGGCGATAGCGACAGTGAGCAAAGAAGCGAATGCAATCGCAATAAGGTAATGCACATGCTCAACCCAAATTAAGGGGTAATTTCCGAGCATCATATCCCTTAGTGTGCCGCCACCAATTGCCGTTGCGCAGCCAATGATCACCACACCAAACAAATCCATCTGCTTGCGGCCAGCCGCCAGAGCGCCCGTCATCGCCTCGGCAATAATCCCAATCAGCCAAAGTAATCCAATAATCTGCGTCTCATGCATCTTTGCTACTACCAACAACTCAAAGAATTGATTCTGCCTGATAACCTCTCAGTTCTATAATGATTTTATTTTGAATTCATCATTAGAAAAATTAATTCATCATCTTATTAATAATCTGATGCAGATTCCTACAACCTTATTAAGTTATAGAATAAATATTATACAAAATAGCTAGTTATAAAAATGTTACCTTCACATTGTCATCTATGAAAATAGAATTTTTAATAAGTATTAATAACGTAAATCCAATCAGATGATAAATAACTGCAGATCATCTAATACCGTAGACAAAAAGCATAAAAATCAACCACAAAAAAGCGGCCCTTAGGCCGCTTAATGTTCATTCAAACTGAATCAGAACTATTTAGTGTCAGGCTTAGGTGGATAATTTGCCATTACACTGCCCACTGCTTGATTGATGATCTGTACTCTTTCTTCTGGGGTATTTTTGTCGCGAATGGTATCGGCAACAGAACCACGCCAGATCAGTTTAGTGGTTTTATTATCAACCAAATCAATAATCAGGGTACCGACTTCATATTCTCTTACTGTGGTTTGGGTCTGCATATTGCCGCCCCACCCCCATCCTGGACCATAGTATGGGTTGTAGCCAAAATTACTATTGAAGGTATCAACATTAATCTTCTTATCAACTTTGGTCAGATAATTAACAAGTACATCAGCATCTTTTGCATCAACTAATGTCATCCCCTTACTCGCTAACTGGCTATTCACCGCTTCTCTGACCCGTTGATCCATCAAGCCATCTAGATGATATCCGGCAGAATCCGTTTTCTGAGCAACCCAAGCATAGGTTTTATATTGGGTAAAATTTGCGCTAGGGTCAAAATCCCAACCAGACTTCATCGAACTACAGGCACTGAGTGCCAACACAGCTAATGCTACAAAAATATTTTTCATCTTAATTTCCTCAGATGTTCGACCCGAACAAAGACAAGTATCAGAGATATGAATTTAGCTTACAGAGCAATAGCCTAATCTACAACTCAATTGATTAAAAAGCAGCATCTCATTCAGCTTGACTTCAGCAAAGCCAAAGATGATAATGATTATCAATTAGGATTTGAAGGGGGGTTGAAATGTTCTGGTTTATTAGCGCGTTTATGGTTGCATCTGCCATTTTTTTCCTTGCACCAGAAAAAATTTCTCTCGAGGCGAATAACGCAAAAATTAAACGTCATTTGCCTACCAGTTTACTGATATTACCCCTCTTAGTGCTTGGCTGGTTGGTTATTGATACCATTGCTAATGGCACTAACTATGCCACAGTCGCCGCATTTGGTTTTGTTACAACAGCCTGCTTAATTGCGTTACCTAAGTTACATAAATTTATTATGCCCAGTGCATTACTCACCGCTGTGGCGCTGATAGCCATGGTATTCATGCGAATGAATTGATCCTGAGCTTTAAGCTTACTTTTCAAAAATATGCTTACTTCCCTGCAAAGAGTTAGCATTTTGTATTGGCCACTTAAGGAGAATCCTCAAGTGGTCTTTTTTTACCTCCCAGAACCTCTGCAAATTTGATAAACTGAGTCGGTATAAGTCACCTTCTAATATCAATGAATGAAACCAATGAAAGCAGATCCTAATGTATCCTTAGTGTACAGCACCGACAAAGGCCGTATAAATGCAGAGCCCGCCACTAAAGCGATTCCGGAATCCGATGGCATAGTCAGGATCCATAGAGACAGTAAAGGCCGCAAAGGTAAAGGCGTTTCGATTATCTCTGGGTTAGGTCTCGATGAAGCAGCGTTAAAAGCAATGGCTCAAACCCTTAAGAAACAATGTGGTTGTGGTGGTACGGTTAAAGATTTCACTATTGAGGTCCAAACGGACAACCGCGAGCAATTAAAGCTATTACTTGAGAAACAAAACTACAAAGTTAAATTAGCTGGCGGTTAATCTCGCCCGACTTAGCAATATAGCAGCAAGCTAGATCAACTTAGCCACATCAAACGGAGTAGTTTAATGGAGAGTTTGCAGAACCATTTCTTAATTGCCATGCCCTCACTACATGGTACGTTTTTTGAACGCTCAGTCATTTATATCTGTGAACATGATACCAAAGGCGCCATGGGACTGGTGATCAATAAACCGCTCGGTATCGAAGTTAATTCGCTATTGGAACAAATGGATTTGCCAGCAGAGCAAGTCTCCGCGGATTTAGTGCCTAATACCAATGTCATGATGGGCGGCCCCGTCTCCCAAGATCGCGGCTTTGTGCTGCATACCTCTCAGCCCTATTGGGCCAATAGCACAGATCTGGGTTGTGGTTTAATGCTAACCACTTCCCGTGATGTGTTAACCGCGATTGGAAGCAACAGATCGCCAGAGAAGTTTCTCGTCGCCTTAGGTTATGCTGGGTGGAGTAAAGATCAGCTCGAACAAGAGCTTGCCGATAATTCTTGGCTCACAATTCCAGCAACGAATGCGCTCTTGTTTGACATTAAACACGAAGACCGTTGGCCACAGGCCAGCCGTGCTCTCGGATTTGATGCTTGGCAAGTTTCAGCTCAAGCGGGTCACGCTTAAGTCTATTTATTAATATAAGTCAGCACACTATGAATTCGAAAACCGTATTAGGCTTTGATTTTGGCACTAAGAGCATTGGTGTGGCTATAGGCCAAGAGATCACTGCCAGCGCCACACCGTTATTATCACTCAAGGCCGTCGATGGTATCCCAAATTGGGATCAGATAGGCGACTTAATCAAAGAGTGGCAACCCGACTTAGTCGTCGTTGGCCTGCCCTTAAACATGGATGGCACAGAGCAAGATATGACCCACAGGGCGCGTAAATTTGCTAATCGCATCAATGCTAAGTTCAAAGTCAAAATAGCCACTCAAGATGAGCGATTAACTACCACTGATGCTAAGGCCAGATTATTCGAATTGGGTGGGTTTAAGGCTCTGACCAAAGGTCAAGTCGATGCGGTGTCTGCCGTCCTTATCATCGAAAGCTACTTCGAAAATAACTTCAGCAAGTAATGCCACAATAAATAAAACTACAATAAAAATAAAAGGATAAATTGCCTTATCCTTTTAGTTTGATGTTTAACCCGATAAATTACCAGATCAAAAATGTGGCTTCACTAAGTTGGCCATCATAGTAATGTGTGCATCATCATCGTTTAGTGCAGCGATGTAACGGAACTTCTCACCACCCGCCTCGGCAAAGAGATGACCATTCTCACCAACAATTTCTTCCAGCGTTTCTAAACAATCGGCGCTAAAAGCTGGGCAGACGATAGCAATATCACGCACGCCTTGTTGCGGCAACGCTTTCAAAGTCGCATCGGTATAAGGTTGTAGCCATTTGGCTTTACCGAAACGCGATTGGAAAGTCATGACAAACTCATCTTTTCCTAACCCAAGCTTTTCGGTAACCAGTCGAGTCGTTTTCATGCAGAAGCAGTAATACGGATCACCTAAATGCAAATTACGTTCAGGCATACCATGGTATGACAACACCAATTTTTGCGGTTTACCATGGGCTTCAAAATCAGCCGTGATCGAATTGGCTAAAGCATTAATAAAGTCAGCATTGTCATGATAAGTATTAATAAAATGCAGTGCTGGAATATAGCGCCACTTGGACAACTCAGCCGCAATCGCATCAAATGCAGAACCCGTAGTTGGCGCCGCATATTGGGGATACAGAGGTAACACCACGATTTTATCTATGCCATTTTGATGCATATTCTGCAAGGTGCTAGCAACCGACGGACTGCCATAACGCATGGCTAAATGCACAGAAACATCATAGTTATCAGCTTTAAGCTTATCCGCTAACTTTGCCGTTTGACGCAAACTAATGTCCATTAACGGTGAACCTGCCGCAGTCCATACCTTTTGGTATAACGCTGCCGATTTTGCTGGCCGTACCCGCAAAATGATCCCGTGTAAAATCAACATCCACACTAGCTTAGGGATCTCGACGACTCGGGGATCCGCTAAAAACTCTGCAAGATAACGTCTAACAGCAGATGCTGTGGGTGCATCTGGAGTACCTAAATTCAACAACAACACGCCTACTTTGCCGCGCTGCCCGTGTCCAACTTCTTTGGATAAGCCTGAAAATTTAGCCAAAACAGCCTCTTAATTAATAAATATTAGTAAGATTAAAGTACAGATTCTATCGCTTGCTTAAGCTCTTCACTATCTGGCTTCACTTTAGAATTGAACTGTTGCACAACCGCGCCATCACCGCTGACGACATACTTATAAAAATTCCACTTAGGCGCACCAGTTTTTTCGGCTAAGTATTTGAAGACACTATTAGCGTCACTACCACGTACTGGCGATGTCGACAGCATAGTAAAGGTGACACCGTAATTGATGTAACACACCTTAGCCGTATCTTTCTCATCATTTTCTTCTTGGAAAAAATCATCCGATGGGAAACCAATGACCACTAAGCCTTTATCTTTGTAGTTTTCATGCAATGTTTCGAGCGCTTTAAACTGCGGGGTGTAACCACAGTTACTGGCCGTGTTAACAATCAACACTGGTTTTCCCTGAGTCAATTCACACAGATTAACTGTCTCTTCAGAATGTAATTTTCGTACTTCAAGGTTCAGATACTCGGGACAAGTGGCCGCCATAGCGCCAACACTCATCAAGCTCGCTGTCATAGCGAATATCATAGGTAATTTTTTCATTGCTTTCTCCTTTACCAGTACATTACGCAAACGCACTAGGTAAAGATCATATTGAATTAAAAAATAAAAGCTATGGATAATGGCAACATAGCGATGAAGTAGAACCGATTGAGCTGAACGAAAATCTAATACACAAACAAAAAGCAGCCCATAAAGAGCTGCCTAACCCAGAACCTGACTATCGCGTTAGTCCATGTCTAAGGTGACACCTTCCATAAAACCTGAGCCCGTGGATTCTTTATTCTGCAATTTAATCATCAAACGTAAATCGTTTGGTGAATCAGCATGGTGCAGCGCATCGGCGTAACTAATCTCGCCATCGACATAAAGTTTCAGCAAGGCCTGATCGAACGTCTGCATGCCCTGCTCGTTGGATTTTGCCATGGTTTCTTTGAGCAAATGCAGCTCGTTCTTCGCAATTAAACTCGCCACCCTTGGGGTGTTAATCAATACTTCAATCGCGGCGCGACGCCCTGTGCCATCGACTTTAGGGATCAATTGCTGCGCCACAATACCGCGTAAATTCAATGATAAATCGAACAATAACTGTTGATGCTTACTCTCAGGCACGAGATGCATAATCCGGTCTAACGCTTGGTTGGCGTTGTTGGCATGCAAGGTTGCCATACAGAGGTGACCCGTTTCAGCAAATGACAGCGCAAACTCCATCGTCTCTTGGGTACGGATTTCACCAATCAAGATCACATCGGGAGCTTGGCGAAGGGAGCTTTTTAGCGCCGCATCAAAAGACTCAGTATCTATACCCACTTCACGCTGAGTGATTATGCTTTTTCTGTGGTCGTGAACGAATTCGACCGGATCTTCAATCGTGAGAATATGACCGCGAGCATGACCATTGCGATAACCCACCAAGGCCGCCAAGGACGTTGACTTACCCGTTCCCGTTCCGCCTACCATAATGATGAGGCCACGTTTACTCATCACCAGATCTTTTAGAATAGGCGGCAATTTTAAATCATCGACATCAGGGATTTTAGTCTCAATACGGCGCATCACGCAGCCAGGCGATTCACGCTGCCAAAAAGCGCTCACCCGAAAACGACCTAAATCCTTTGCCGCAAAAGCGAAGTTACACTCACGAGTGGAATGAAACTCTTGCTTCTGCGCCTCTGTCATTAACGACTCAACAAAATCCAGTGATTGTGCTGGTGTAAACGCACTTTCTGCCAAGGGACGCAATTCACCGTCAATCTTGGCACTCGGCGGAAAACCCGCTGTGATGAACAAGTCGGAGGCTTTGCGTTCCACTATCACTTTTAAAAACGGACGAACATCCATCATAAATCCTTAAAATGTCGCTTGTTTATTCGAACTCTTCGCCATTGCATCTTCACGGGTGATAAGACCGCGATTGACTAAGTTCTGTAAACATTGCTCTAAGGTCTGCATTCCATGGGCCATACCTGTTTGAATTGCCGAATACATCTGCGCCACTTTGTCTTCACGAATTAAATTGCGGATAGCGGGCGTGCCCATCATGATTTCATGGGCGGCGACACGGCCTCCTCCCACCTTTTTAATCAGGGTTTGCGAAATAACCGCTTGCAGCGATTCAGACAACATAGTGCGCACCATGTCTTTTTCACCGGCGGGGAATACGTCGACCACACGATCAATCGTTTTCGCGGCAGAAGTAGTATGCAAGGTACCAAACACTAAGTGGCCTGTTTCAGCGGCGGTCATCGCCAAACGAATGGTCTCAAGGTCACGCATCTCACCGACTAAAATCACGTCTGGGTCTTCACGTAGTGCGCTTCTAAGCGCCGCATTAAAGCTGTGGGTATGGCGGTGAACTTCACGTTGGTTAATCAAACATTGCTTATTTTGGTGAACGAATTCGATAGGATCTTCAATGGTTAAGATATGATCATGTCGATTTTCATTCACGTAATCCACCATGGCGGCAAGTGTGGTACTCTTACCCGACCCCGTAGGTCCAGTCACTAGGACTAATCCGCGAGGGAAACTGGCAATTTTTTTAAAAATTTCCGGCGCACCTAATTGCTCAAGTGACAAAATGTCACTTGGAATGGTACGAAACACAGCCGCTGCACCACGGGATTGATTGAATGCGTTAACACGAAAGCGTGCAAGATTAGGGACTTCGAACGAGAAATCGATTTCTAAATGTTCTTCGTAGTCCTTGCGCTGCTTATCATTCATTATGTCGTACACTAAGCTGTGTACACCTTGATGATCGAGCGCGGGCAGGTTAATTTTTCTCACTTCACCGTCAACACGGATCATGGGAGATATCCCTGCAGAAAGGTGTAGATCCGAGGCTTTGTGTTTTACACTAAATGCCAATAACTCAGTGATTTCCATCGTTTGGGATATCCTTGCAACTAGATAATTACATCATGACAACAATAGCAGACAGACTCGCAATCGCCCAGCGCAGGATCACACAAGCAGCGCAAAAATGTGCCCGCCACCCCAGCAGTATTCGCTTACTTGCCGTCAGCAAGACTAAACCTATTGAAGACATTATAGCAGCCTACCAAGCGGGTCAGCGTTGCTTTGGCGAAAACTATGTCCAAGAAGGCGCTGAAAAAATTACTGCGCTCAAGGGGGATTTCCCAGACATAGAATGGCATTTTATCGGCCCACTCCAATCCAATAAAACCAGCATAGTCGCCCAGCATTTCGATTGGATGCATACCGTTTCACGCGACAAAATTGCCCTACGTCTCAATGAGCAACGTCCGGCCGAATTGGCGCCATTAAACGTCTGTATTCAAATTAATATCAGTGCTGAAGACACAAAATCTGGCATAGATGCGGCTCAAATGCTGCCACTGGCCGAACTGATAGCTCAGCTACCTAACTTAGCACTGAGGGGCCTAATGGCAATTCCAACGGCTACCGCAGATACAGAGTTACAGCTTAAAGAGTTTTCCATGTTAAACAATCTATTTCAAGAACTTAAAACGCATTATCCCGCTGTAGATACGCTTTCAATGGGGATGAGTAATGACCTAGATACAGCGATTAGCTGCGGTTCAACTATGGTGCGTATTGGCAGTGCCATTTTTGGTGAGCGCAATTACGCTGCGTAAAATCCACGTTCGGCATTTAGTTAGAGGTCAGTTTAACCTTGTTTTTAGCACTTTATGCCCAAATACTGTATTTAAGAACACCGAACATTAACGATTTAAGAGCAATTAGCGAGAGTCGATAATCAGGCTCAGTCATTCAAATGACTAACCGTTTTATCATCTTAATTTAAGGTGAAGATGTTACAAGTTAACGGTTAACACACTGAAGAGAATCAAATGGATCAACAGAAAATCTGCTTTATCGGTGCCGGCAATATGACGCGCAGCATCATCAGTGGCTTAATCAATAGCGGCTATCCAGCTCAACTCATCCAAGCGACTAATCCCAGCCAAGGTAAACTTGATGCACTAAAAGACGATTTTGGGATTTTGGTTTCTCAGGATAATTTGGCAGCGGCGCAAGCTGCCGATGTAATAGTACTTTCAGTAAAACCACAATTGATGCAACAAGTTTGTGAAGCATTACAGACAGTCGAGCTGTCGAATAAGTTAGTCATCACTATCGCTGCGGGCATTAAAGCAAAGCGATATACCGACTATCTGGCACAAGACATCAAGCTTATCCGCGCCATGCCAAATACGCCGATGCAAATTAGTGTTGGTATGACTGGCCTCTATGCGCCTCAAAGCATTACTACCGAGCAGAAAGCCATTTGCGATCGTTTGATGTCAAGCGGCGGCGAAATAGTGTGGGTAAATGAAGAGTCAGATTTAGATCAAGTGATTGCACTATCGGGCAGTTCACCGGCTTATTTCTTTTTGCTAATGGAGTCTATGATAGATGCAGGCAAAGAAATGGGAATGGATGAAACAAAAGCCAGAAGTTTAGTGCAGCAAGCTGCGCTTGGCGCTGCTATGATGGCAAAGCAAAACCCACAACTGACCTTAGGTAATTTAAGGGAGAATGTTACTTCAAAGGGCGGCACCACCGCACAAGCGCTGGCGACATTTGAAGCTGCGGATATGCGCGGCTTAGTAAAAAAAGCCATGGAAAACTGTATTAATCGTGCAGAAGAAATGGCTAAAACATTTTGATCCACTAACACGTTTTTATATCGAACTTTAATAGGTAGAAATCTCGATGAATGCATTTACCTTTTTAATCACCACTCTATTCGATCTCTATTTGATGGTAGTGATTTTGCGGATTTGGTTACAACTGGCAAGGGCTGATTTTTACAATCCTTTTAGCCAATTTATTGTTAAAGCAACTCACCCGCTCATCGCACCAATGCGCCGTATTTTGCCTTCCTTAGGGCGATTTGATACCGCATCTTTCGTCCTCGCATTATTGGTTGTGATAGCCAAGCTGCTACTAATTAGCCTCATTGCGGGCGGTGGCATAGACATACTGTTATTTTTGCTGTTTGCCGTTGTATCTGTGGTCAAAAAAGCAGGGGTACTGCTGTTTTGGATGCTATTAATACGCGCAATCTTAAGCTGGTTTAACCAAGGCTATAATCCCATTGTAATGATTATGGGTCAGTTAACTGAACCCGTATTAGCACCAATACGTCGTATCATACCGCCAATTGGTGGTTTAGATTTATCCGTAATGCTGGTCATTATTGGTATGAATTTCCTCAATATGTTACTTGCTCAATATATCCCTTATTGGGCAGTGATCTAATGAGTGCAGTGACTTTGCAGCAGGGTGACTTGCTGCTCAATCTCTACATTCAGCCTAAGGCCAGCCGCGATCAAATTGTAGGATTGCACGGTGATGAGCTAAAAGTAGCCATCACTGCGCCCCCCATAGATGGCAAAGCGAATGCCCATTTAAGCAAGTACTTAGCAAAAGCTTTTAAAGTGCCAAAGAGCGACATTCACATAATAAAAGGTGAACTTGGCCGACATAAACAAATCCGCATTATTGACCCTAAGATCATCCCAAGTGTCATTACTGAACTGATGGGGCAAGATAGTGAAAGGTAATTCAGTTGAAAGATCACTCAGTTAAAAAATCGTACAACTGAAAACGAATTAATCCTTTGAATACTATTAATTTATTGGAAAAAATAGTCACGGCGGCCCTATAATCCAACATTCTCTAATATGAGGTATCCCATCATGTTCCGTAATCTTCTCGCTGTATTAGCCCTCACGGCCAGCCTTTGCGGTGTTGCAAATGCCGAGCAAAAAGAAACTGTCGGCAATTTTGATATTCATTACATGGCACTTGGCAGTACATTTTTAACGCCTAGCATAGCCAAATCCTATGGCATTAAGCGCAGTAGCTACACTGGCATCATCAATATTGCCGTATTAGATATTAGCGAAGCAAATAAGCCCGCAGTACCCGTTGAAATTACTGGAGTTGCTAATAATTTGTTAGATGCGCGAATCAATCTAACGTTTAAAGAGATCCGCGAAGGTGATGCGATTTATTACATTGCCGAAGTGCCCTACCGCGATGATCAAGAAATCAACTTCAATATCGCAATTAAATATGGCAATCAACTGAACACGAACTTACAGTTCAAGCAAAAATTCTACGTTGAATAAACCTATTTTATACCTTTGTTGGCGTTGCTTTCCTGTAGCGCCAACCCCTTTCCCTGTCCTTTACTATTGAGCTTGGGTATCATAGTGCCAACGCACGTCGCCCCATTTATGATAGGTATTCCATGCAACAAATCGTCCTCGCCAGCGGTAATAAAGGCAAACTTGCCGAATTTGATCAAATACTCGCAAGCTACGGTGTCACTGTACTGCCGCAGAGCCAGTTTAATGTCAGCGAAGTAGCAGAAACGGGTACCACTTTTGTAGAGAATGCCATTATCAAAGCAAGGCATGCCGCCGAAATCACCGGACTTGCGGCCATTGCCGATGATTCGGGTTTAGAAGTGGATTTACTCCAAGGCGCTCCAGGTATTTATTCAGCGCGTTACGCGGGCGAAAATGCCAAAGATCAAGACAACGTATTGAAACTACTGGAGACGTTAAAAGACCAGCCAGCACCTCGCGGGGCAAGATTCCAATGCGTACTGGTATATATGCGCCATGCGAAAGACCCTACCCCGATTATTTGCCAAGCCTCATGGGAAGGCCAAATCGACTTTAGCCAACGCGGCGCCAATGGCCATGGTTACGATCCGATTTTTATCCCTGAAAATTATCAATGTAGCGCGGCAGAGCTGAGCAGCAAAGAGAAAAATGCCTTAAGTCATCGCGGTAAAGCCCTAGTGCAACTCATCGCCGCCATGCAAGCCCAAGGCGTGTTAACTGGCGGGAATGCACAATAATGTCGTCAACTGCTGTGACTACTGCGATGAAGCTCGAACTGCCGCCACTCAGTCTGTATATCCATATTCCCTGGTGCGTACAAAAGTGTCCTTACTGCGACTTTAACTCCCATGGTCAAAATGGTGAGCTGCCACAAGAAGCCTATGTTGATGCGCTATGGGAAGACTTACGCCAAGACTTACATCTCGTCCAAGGGCGGCAGCTCCATACCATCTTTATCGGTGGCGGCACGCCATCATTATTCGATGCCAAACAAATCAAACGCATACTCGATGGTGCTAATGCGCTAATTCCCTTTAGTGACAATATCGAAATCACTATGGAAGCCAACCCTGGCACTTTAGAACACGATGACTTTAGTGCCTATCGTGCAGCGGGCGTCACCCGTTTATCTATCGGGGTGCAGAGCTTTTCTAAGGATAAACTCAACTTACTTGGACGTATTCACGATCAAAACGAGGCACAAGTCGCCGCTCAAAAAGCCAGCCAAGCGGGATACTTGAGTTTTAACCTCGATTTAATGCATGGATTACCCAATCAAAGCTTTGCTGAAGCTATGGCCGATATCGACACGGCAGCGGCGCTGAATCCGCCACACCTATCTTGGTACCAGTTAACGATTGAGCCCAATACCCTATTCCACTCAAAACCGCCACAGCTGCCCGATGACGAAGCGCTCTGGCATATCTATGAGCAAGGTCAACAAAAGCTGGCCGCATTAGGGTATGAGCAATACGAAATATCCGCCTATGCAAGACCAGGTTACCAATGTAGGCACAATCTCAACTACTGGCAGTTTGGTGATTATCTAGGCATAGGCTGTGGCGCCCACGGCAAAGTGACGCTGCCAGAAGAAAACCGCATCATACGCACAGTAAAAATTAAACATCCCAAGGGATATCTGAGTGCCCACAACTACACCTTCGAATCGATTGAAGTTGCAGAGGAAGACCGCGCGCTCGAATATTTAATGAATCGCCTGCGTCTGATGACACCTATTCCTAAGCAAGAATTTGAACTGCGTACCGGACAACACAGAGACACATTGACCGAAGGAATGGAAAAGGCCAAACAACGCGGTTTACTCACAGAATCCGCTGAACATTGGCAATTAACCAGTAAAGGTCATATGTTTGTTAATGATTTACTGACACAATTTTGCTGAGTTAGCCGTTAAAACATATATATAAATAATGTGTTAGTAACAAATAGTGCCGTTTAACACTATTACTGCTAACACATTTTCTAACACTAATATCCATACATTCTTGTTCCGCTTCTTTAGTATTGATGCAAATCAATCTAGGAAGCCTGATCATGCCAATAAAAACTAAAATCAGCTTAGTCGCACTGACCCTTTCAGCTCTACTGACCATTCCCGCGTATGCAGCATCAACTGCGCCAGCCTTACACAGTGCAAGCGAACCTGTGAATGCAGTAGCGCAAACCGAATCAGAAAAAGCCAATGCTCTGTTCGAAACCATCTTCATGGAAAACATCATGGCGAGCCCCATTTCGCAGACCTATATGGGGATCAAGCAAGACTATGATAAATGGGATGAACTGGGTGATGCCGCCGATGATAAAACCCTAGCGCGCACAAAAAAACAACTGGAGCGGGTCAATCAGATTGATGCGGCCAAGCTCGATCCACAAACAAACCTCAGCCTTACCTTACTAAAACAAAATCTGCAAAATGACATCGAAGATGACCAATGGCGCTATCATAATTATCCTGTAAACCAAATGTATGGCGGCCACTCTATGATCGCCTCCTTCTTGATTAACCAACATCAAATCACAGATGTCAGCGATGCTATGGCCTATATCAGCCGCTTGAATGGCGTTCCCAAACGCTTAAATCAACTACAGACAGTATTAGCCGTTCGCGCAGATAAAGGCATTATCGCGCCTAAGTTCGTATTCGCTTATGTGATTTCAGACAGCCAAAACATCATCAAAGGCGCGCCTTTTGATAAGGGCGACGACAGCGCGTTACTCGCAGATTTTCGCCGTAAAGTGAACGCATTAGCGATTAAAGAAACGGAAAAGCAAGCACTGCTTCAACAGGCTGAGCAAGCACTCGTTACTCAAGTCGAGCCCGCCTATAACAAACTCATCAGTTACGTAAAAACCTTAGCAGCCAAAGCTGATGACCGCGATGGTGCGTGGAAACTCCCTAACGGAGTCGCCTATTACAATAATGCCTTGGCACGTACTACGACGACAAACATGAGCGCCGATCAAATCCATGACTTAGGCCTTTCTGAGGTGGAACGTATTCACAATGAAATGCGTGCCATCATGAAGAAGGTCAATTTTAAAGGCGATTTGCAGCAATTCTTTAGCTTTATGCGTGATGATCCCCAGTTCTACTACCCCAATACCGCCGAAGGCAAAGCCGCCTATTTAGCTGAGGCGACTAAGTTCATCGACAATATGAAGTCGCGCTTGGATGAAGTGTTCAAAGTAAAACCTAAGGCCGCCATGGTAGTGAAGCAGGTTGAAGCCTTTAGAGAAAAATCTGCTGGTAAAGCCTTCTATGAACAACCAGCACCGGATGGTTCTCGTCCAGGTAGCTACTATGCAAACCTATATGACATGAAAGCCATGCCAAAATACCAAATGGAGGCGCTGGCCTACCACGAAGGTATTCCGGGTCACCATATGCAGATCGCCATTTCCCAAGAACTGCAAAATATTCCTAAGTTCCGTAAGTTTGGTGGCTATACCGCGTATATTGAAGGCTGGGGTTTATATAGCGAATCTTTCCCAAAAGAAATGGGACTCTACGCCGATCCTTACTCTGACTTTGGTCGCCTAGCAATGGAGTTGTGGCGTGCCTGTCGCTTAGTCGTTGATACTGGCATCCACACAAAAAAATGGACCCGCGAGCAAGGCATTGCCTATTACGTGGATAATACGCCAAATGCTAAATCGGATGCGGTGAAAATGGTTGAACGCCATATCGTCATGCCATCGCAAGCGACAGCTTATAAAGTAGGTATGATTAAACTACTAGAGCTAAGACATAAAGCAGAGCAACAGCTTGGCAGTCAATTTGATATCCGCGACTTCCATACGCTAGTACTTGCTAACGGCGCATTGCCACTGGATGTGTTAGAACAACAAGTCGATCTCTGGATAGCCAGTAAGAAGGCCTAATACCCTAATGTTTTAATGCCTTAATGCTGAGTCGTGAAGCATTGTTAACCTGCTTCACGACTAAAGCGACATATATAGCTACGCCCAATAAAAAAGCCACTCGAAAGTGGCTTTTTTATTGGTACCATTATCTCTTTAGATAACAGAACCCTTCTCACTGTGGGTCACTATATTTGTTGCATTAATATATGCTTTAGCACTCGCCTTCACATCATTTAACACACAGTTGCGACTTTAGGGTACAGGGAGACAAAACTTGTGCTCAAGGCTGCAAACCATCAATAAAAAAATTACCTCAGCGATAAGGCTGAGGTAAACCAAAAACTAGGATGATGGTTTAAAGAGCCAACATTGTTTTAGTTCTCAAACTTCTGTTGGCTGTGATCCAAAACTGCATTAACGCCGACCTGTATACAAAAATTGAAAGGGGTCATTTCCAATAAATGTATAGGACTCAGGTCATTCCGAATCAACTATTACCCATTGTATTCAATTAAGAACAGAGTTCAAGGATGTTATAAAAAAGTGCTTTAGGAACCCCTAAAAAACCATCAACAAATGTACTCATCAACTCAATCTAAAGCATTGATTTTAAATGACTAGAAAAGTGCCTGCCCAATTTAAAATCGCATAAGACTGCTTTTAAGAACAATGTTTCCTATTTTACTGACGTTTACTGAATAATTCTACATAGGGAGCATCCCAATACGGTGGCGTTCCTATGTGATCTTTGATGAATTCGATAAAAGAACTGACCTTAGGTGCTAAGTGCTTACGACGGGGGTAAACCGCCTGCAATGGCAGATGGTGGGTCAATTGCCAATCCTTCAGTAAAGGCACTAATGTCCCTTTGGCAATTTCATCTTCCATCAAATAACTCGCAAGATACACAACTCCAAGACCACTGATTGCAGCAGATTTTAATGCAGGCGCATTATCCACCCTGAAATTACCCGATACGCCAATTTCACAGTAGTCATCACCCTTCTTAAATTGCCACATGCTGTGCTCGTGCCACTCGCCTTGATAGACCAAACAGTTGTGGTCAACTAACTGCTCAGGTCGAGTTGGCTCGCCATGTTGAGCAATATAGCCAGGCGAAGCAACTAACAGGAATTGGCACTTCATCAGAGGTCTAGCAACCATGCCAAGTGGTAATTGCTCAGACATAGTTAACAGTAAGTCTAAGCCTTCGCTCACGACATCCACTTTATGGTCCAGTAAGCTCACTTGTAGCTCAAGCTCAGGATGTTTTGCCATAAAAGATGGCAACGCAGGAATGATATGCATCACCCCAAAGGATTGGGAAATACCCACCTTGAGCACGCCGCGGGTCGCATCATTTAAGTTATGCACGCTGGCTATCGCTTGTTCAGCGTCACGCAGCAGTTCTTCACCTTGCAGATACAGCAAATGCCCTGCTTCAGTCAGGCTTAAGCTGCGGGTGGTACGTTGAATTAATTGAACACCAAGTCTATGTTCAAGATCGGCGACTTGTGTACTGACCTTAGACTTAGAGATCCCAAGCCTTCTTGCGGCGGCACTAAAACTACCTGCTCTGGCCACATGAGTAAAAATCGCAATAGGTTCTAACAGTTCTAACATGGAAGTCGCCTTAAGCTGTTTACGACAATGATATTAACTTTCGGTGAGCAGCTATGGTTAGCGTAATCATCGCTTAAAAATAACCATAGCATTGATATCTCGCATCAAAATGATATAACGCAGAGATTTAGACCGAAAAAGTCCACTAAAGTAGGGGGTTATATCTGACTGATATGCCAGCTTTTAATTATATTTTAAGAGTATACCAAATATTCGTCTCTAGACTGTAACATTCCGAACTAAATCGCTGCAAGCCTAGCCTATAAGCCACATCAACTTAGCCATAAGGGTTGTCGCCACGATTAAACAGTAGTCAATAAAAAAGCCCCTAGTCGATAAATTGACTAGGGGCGTAGCATTCAAGTTTGACTCATGCACAAGGAGATAGAAGTTATTACAGTTAAAACTAAGGGCTATTCGCAAGGATTATTTACAAGAACTATTCACGCAGTTCCTTGGTTGAGTTTTGTGTCAACACATAAGGCGCGAGTTCTGGTACTTCTTGGCGCAATTGATTTTCAAGCACTAACAGATTTTCAAATCGGTCGCACAAACGGTCAGCCCTAGCTTCTAATCCCTTAGATTGGCTCTCAATTTGTTGCTCAATATCTTGGCCTAAATTGTCCATTTTTTTGGAGAAGGTATCCATCTTGGCTTCAAAATTTTCACCGCCACCAGACATGATTTGGCCACCTAAGTTCATCATAATTGCGCCAATTGAATTCTGGACAATTTGTTCCATTTCCTGCTCGAATTCATCGTTAAATGTACTTTGCATCGAGTCTTCAGTCGCCCCTAAATAGAAGCTATCACCATTCTTGTAAGCCACTGAATCAACACGTTTTTGAATGCCAGCCATCATTTCATCAAATTTTGCACCAGCAGCATCACCCATTAAAGGTGTTAAGGCCATACCAACAGCTTTGGAAGCAAGAGATACTGCCTCATTCACCAGTTCAATCACTTCTGGCACTTGAGTCGAAACTTCATCGGCATATTGAGTAACCAATTTTTTCTGCTTGTCGGTTAAGTTAACTTGCTTACCTTCCACAAATAACTTGTCAACTTCGATACGATACTTTTCTGTGCCCTTCTCGCTCATGACCAATTTTTTAGGCTCGACCATAACGTCATAATTTAAGGAGACTTCACAGCGCTCATCTATTTTTGGCTCTGTTTGTGCTTGCGCCAGCTGTACGCTAGATGCTCCTAAAATCACGCCAGATAATGCAAATCCAGTTAATAACTTATTTAATTTCATTTTTGTTCGTCCTTTAATCTGAATAATTCGATAAACCTAAACTACTGAATAGCTTATAGCAGGAGACATGCCAACTTTATAACGATATGATTATGTTGGATTTTTAAAGTTAGCACTAAAAGGTCATTAGCGAAATTCGCTAACATTTAGTCTGATAGTGCTAATAAAAAACGAGAGATAAGACTAGAAAATAGAACGACCGAGACGCTGACTGAGATGCTCAAGCATCGCTGTGCCCGCAAGTGAGTTGCCATTATTATCGAGTTCTGGCGACCATACACAAATCGACAGTTCTCCAGGGATCACGGCAATAATACCGCCGCCGACGCCACTTTTACCTGGCATACCAACACGATAAGCAAACTCACCAGCACCATCATATAAGCCCGAGGTTGCCAACAGAGCGTTAAGTTGCCGAGTTTGCACTTGAGAAATAAGCTCAGTCCCTGTGATACTTTTGCCGCGATTAGCCAAATACAACATGGCCTTAGACAAGTCAGCACAATTCATCTTCAAGGCGCAATAATGAAAATAGGTGCGTAACACAGTATCAACATCACCTTGAAAATTACCAAATGACTTCATCAAATAAGCGATAGCCGCATTGCGCGCACTATGCTGATATTCTGAATCTGCTACTTGTTTATCGAAACACACTTTATCGTTTTGGCTTAGTTGCCTGACTAACTCAAGCATTCTGTGTTTAGGTGCGCCTAAACGACTCTGCAATAAGTCAGCAATCACTAACGCGCCAGCATTGATAAATGGGTTGCGCGGCTTGCCACGTTCTAACTCGACTTGTACTAAAGAGTTGAATGAATGACCCGAAGGTTCTTTGCCAACACGGCTCCAGATTTCGGCTTCTTCATATAAAGTTAACGCTAAGGTTAAGCTGAAAACTTTGGAGATACTTTGAATCGAAAACGGCTCAAGGTAATCGCCCGCACCTAAAGTTTCACCGTCAACAGTCGTGACGGCAATGCCTAATTTGCCAGCATCAACGCTGGCCAGTGCGGGGATATAATTTGCAACCTTTCCTTGGCCGAGCAAGGGTCGAACTTTCTCGACCACTTCCTCAAGTAATGCCAACTCGGGCATTAACCCCACCAAATGTCGTACAGTTCGCTAACTTCAACCTGAGACACTTTTTGGGTCGCCCAGAATGCCTTAACTGCAGCAATATCTTCTTCGGTACATTTACCAATCGTTTGGGTGGCGATAATGCCTTCCCATTCGATGTGGCCGCCGCCATGGAAACCTAATTTACGGGTTTCGATCACTTCATCGATGAATTTATCTACAGTTGCATCGATATCGGCTTCAGATACTGATGCATCAAAAGTCCAAGCCATATCGAAACCTAACTCTTGGAATTCATCAACGCGCATTTTCTTACGTAAACGACGGCTACGATTAGTTGCCATAGTGATTTTCCCTTTTGTGTTTAAAATTAGCTAAAATTGAGTTCGTGATTAAGCGATACGCTCAAACATCAGATCCCATACACCGTGACCCAGTCTATGGCCGCGGGCTTCAAACTTTGTCAATGGACGATGATCAGGACGCGGCACCACACTGCCGTCGGCCGACTGGTTTTGATAACCCGGTGCGGCTTGCATCACCTCTAACATATGCTCGCTGTACTCTTCCCAGTCAGTGGCCATATGGAACACACCGCCAATTTTTAGCTTGCGACGAATAAGTTCGGCAAATTCAGCTTGTACGATGCGGCGTTTATGGTGACGTTTTTTATGCCAAGGATCTGGGAAGAACAATTGCACTCGGGCTAATGAACCGTCAGCAATCGCATGTTCTAATACTTCCATGGCATCGTGATGATACACACGTAAATTAGTCACACCAGCAATGGCGGCATCACTGAGGCAAGAGCCTACACCCGGTTTATGTACTTCAATACCAATGAAATTTTGCTCTGGTGCATCTTTAGCCATTTGTACTAAAGAGGCGCCCATGCCAAAGCCAATTTCCAGCACAGTATCAGCTTCACGACCAAAAACGTCGCTTAGTACCAATGGCACTGGGCTGTAATCTAAACCCATTGTTGGCCACTGGCTTTCAATAGCGTGTGCTTGGCCTTTGGTTAGGCGACCTTCTCTCAGGACAAAGCTTCTGATCTTGCGCAGATACTTGCCTTCTTCATTAAATTCAGCGGTAGTGACTTCGCTCATTTTTGCCTCGTCTAGTGGACAACACCATCATAAAAGAAGGGCATTATCCAAAGTTCAACATACAGTGCAAGCACTAATGGGGCGAAAGTATACCAAGATTATTTAAGAGTGCGAATTTAGCAGCGATTTTTAGCTTTAGATCCCTTGCCAACTTATCTTTGACGCTTGTCTAAGAAGATAACTGCCGCTACACTGCGCCGATGAAATCTACAGCCTCCTTCGCTACACGTATCATCTCTTGGTACGACAATCACGGTCGTAAAACTCTCCCTTGGCAGCAAGATAAAACCCCATATCGCGTATGGGTTTCTGAAATCATGCTGCAACAAACTCAGGTTGCGACTGTTATTCCCTATTATCTTAAATTTATGGCGCGTTTCCCCGATGTGTTAGCACTTGCTAACGCGCCAGACGATGAGGTATTACATCATTGGACCGGTCTTGGCTATTACGCTAGGGCGCGTAATTTGCATAAAGCAGCCAAAATAATCCGCGATGATTATCAGGGATTATTTCCCACACATTTTGAACAAGTGCTCGCCCTACCCGGCATCGGCCGCTCGACGGCAGGCGCAGTATTGTCATTGTCACTTGGGCAACATCACCCCATTCTCGATGGCAACGTAAAACGTGTATTAGCAAGACATGGGGCAATCGCAGGTTGGCCAGTGCAAAAGACGGTTGAAGAGCAACTTTGGCAACTGACGGATGCCTTCACACCGCAGCAAGATATTCAGAAATATAATCAAGCCATGATGGATATCGGCGCCAGTATTTGCACTCGTAGCAAACCTAACTGTGCCGCTTGCCCTGTAGCGATTGATTGCAAAGCTCAACTGATTGGCAGACAAACCGATTTCCCTGGCAAAAAGCCTAAAAAAACCATACCAACCAAAGCGGCGTGGATGTTAGTGATGATGCAAGACAACCAAGTCTTTCTAGCTAAACGTCCGCCAGCGGGAATTTGGGGCGGGCTCTGGTGTTTCCCTGAATTCGCTACCCAAGCTGCCCTTGAAACTCATCTTGAAGAGCAAGGGTTTGATGCGCAGCAACTCGAATGGTTAACTGGCTTTAGGCACACATTTAGCCACTTTCATTTAGATATTCAGCCCATGATGCTTAACTTAGATAAAACTCACGGCGATAAAACCCTCGGCAATAAACAGAGCGTGGGTGCTGTCATGGAACAAAACCAGTCTCTCTGGTATAACATAAGTCATCCTTCCAAAGTGGGACTCGCCGCCGCCACCGAGCGCGTGCTAGCCAATTTGGGATCACTCGTTCAATCCGCAGTCAGTAAGGAATAATCATGGCGCGTACAGTCAATTGCGTATATTTAAATAAAGAAGCCGACGGCCTAGACTTTCAACTGTATCCAGGTGATTTAGGTAAGCGCATTTTTGATAACATCAGCAAAGAAGCTTGGGGCCTATGGCAAAAAAAGCAAACCATGCTGATCAACGAGAAAAAACTCAACATGATGAATGTTGATGATCGTAAATTTCTTGAAGAACAAATGACCTCTTTCCTATTTGAAGGTAAAGAAGTAGAAATTGAAGGTTTTGTACCAGAAAAAGACCAAGATTAATTCTGGTCGTTAGTCGGCTCTAAGTATAAAGCTTACAAAAAAGCGCCTTTCGGCGCTTTTTGTTCATCTAAATGACAGAATAAAGAGTTACTTACGAACGCCTTCAACCACTAGATCTAACTCAACATGGCTAGATGCTGGACCTAAATCCATCTTGATACCGAAATCTTTCATCGCAAAGGTGGTTGTGCCCGTAAAACCGGCACGGTAGCCACCCCAAGGATCCTGACCTTCACCCACAGCATGGGCCTTGATCGCTAATGGTTGAGTCACACCATTTAAAGTTAAGTTACCGTTAATCACTAAATCGCCATTTCCTTTATCTTCTACCGAAGTAGATGCAAAGGTCGCTTTAGCGAATTTGCCAGTATTAAGGAAATCTTCACCGCGAATATGTTTGTCACGCTCAGCATGGTTTGAATCGACACTTAATGTATTCACAGTGACATTCACTTTCATCGCAGCTGGTTTAGCCGCATCGTAGCTAAAATCGCCGCTAAAATCATTAAAACGCCCCACCACATAGCTATAACCTAAGTGATTAACTTTAAATGTAATAGAAGCGTGAGCGCCTTCATGATCAATCACATAGTCAGCCGCTGAAGCC
Organism: Shewanella sp. SM71; assembly: GCF_025653905.1. Lineage (NCBI taxonomy): Bacteria > Pseudomonadati > Pseudomonadota > Gammaproteobacteria > Alteromonadales > Shewanellaceae > Shewanella > Shewanella sp. SM71. The sequence continues at coordinate 172,241 of NZ_JAKKRW010000003.1, read as the reverse complement.
GCCACAGGAGCCAATAGAGATACACCAATCAGTGCGCTTAACAGTTGCTTTTTCATTGTATTATCCTCGTTTAAATTTAATCATTCTAAGTAGGGTGGTGTCTTTATCTATAAAGTGATGTTTTAATGCGCCCGCGGCGTGAATAACGACCAGCGCGATCAAGCTGTAAGCCGCATATTGGTGAATATCACCCGCGATATCAGCTTGGTTTTCAAACAAAAGTCCCAATCCTGGTAGTTCAAACCAATCAAACACCCAGATACCACGGCCATCTGCGGTTGAGATTAAAATGCCAGCAGTCATGATGACAAAGAGCAAGATATAAATAATAAAATGCGCAAAATGTGCGGCCGTCTTTTCCCACGGTTTATGACTCGCCTCAGGTACTGGCTTGGGATTAACTAAGCGCCATACCAAACGAAATATTGTCGCAGCCAATAACAGAATCCCAATACTTTTATGTAGATGCGGCGCAGTCTTGTACCAAGTACTGTAGTAGGTTAACTCCACCATCCACACACCGACTGCAAATAACCCAATCACGACGAACGCACTCAACCAATGGGTCACAATGGCGGTAATTCCATAAGCAAACTGACTATTTCGAAACATACTGCGACTCCGTACTCGCGTTTTCTTCATGCTATCCATGAAATAATATTCATTATCATAAATCTAAATTTAAAAACTAAAATCAGTAAAAATCGCTTATATCTTTCTAAATTTTAGAAAGTAAGCCAAAAATCATGATCTGTGAGCACAAAGCTATAGTAAACATCAGTATCCCTCTGACTTGAAAAATACAGCCAACGAATGAAATTGAACTGAATTCACAGAATAAGAGATAAAAAACACCCAAGATGTGCATTAAACAGCCGAACGAGTGATTTATCAGGAAAAAGCACTTGCAGAGGTCAAACACCCTAGCTAATATAGCCGCACTTCGAACGATACGGCTTAGCCAACGAGTTCAAAGTAGTTAACTAACACTTAGTTTAGTTGCCCGAATAGCTCAGTCGGTAGAGCAGAGGATTGAAAATCCTCGTGTCCCTGGTTCGATTCCGGGTTCGGGCACCATTATTATGTAGTAAAAATTGCAGTAAAGATTTAAGCCGGCATAGCTCAGTTGGTAGAGCAACTGACTTGTAATCAGTAGGTCCCGAGTTCGACTCTTGGTGCCGGCACCATATAAAACAATGAAGCCACTCAATGAGTGGCTTTTTTGTATCTGAAATTTGAATAAAAACTCACAAAGTCTGTGGCCAATCGCAACTGACTTACTCTTGATAATATCAGTAGGTCCCGAGTTAGACTCTTGGTGCCGCTGGCACTATATAAAACAATGAAGCCACTCGCTTACTCTTAGTTGCTCCGCTTAGTTACACCCCATAAATATCAGCCAGCCATCAAAGCTCAACAATACCCACTGCGCCCCACTGCCACTTGCTTGCAACAGGTGAGCTTAAACCTTAATTTTTCTCTCCAAAATAGAAGATAAATAAATGAGGAAGTTAGGATAAACAGCCAAAAGGAACACCTACTGGCGTTAAAGTGCTGAAACTTTCAGCGGTAAAATAAGGGTAAAACGAAAGAATCAAATAAATAAGCGCATTTTGTTTAATAGTTAATCAGTCACTTAAAAAGGGCTTGCACAGCTAAAGCGAGCACTATATTATACGCGCACTTCGAACGAACAAGGTCTTCACGACTTAGTTCAAAGTAGTTAACTAACGCTTAGTTTAGTTGCCCGAATAGCTCAGTCGGTAGAGCAGAGGATTGAAAATCCTCGTGTCCCTGGTTCGATTCCGGGTTCGGGCACCAATTTTAAGGTAATGAATTCGATTGGGTTTATTACTGTGCTTTACGCCGGCATAGCTCAGTTGGTAGAGCAACTGACTTGTAATCAGTAGGTCCCGAGTTCGACTCTTGGTGCCGGCACCATATAAACAACGAAGCCACTCAATGAGTGGCTTTTTTGTATCTGTTTTTTGTATCTGAAATTTGAAGTGTTCAGTACAAAGCGCAACTGACTTACTCTCGATAATTTCAGCAGGTCCCGAGTTCGACTCTTGGTGCCGGCACCATATAAACAATGAAGCCACTCAATGAGTGGCTTTTTTGTATCTGAAATTTGAAGTGTTTCAAAGCAAAACACAACTGACTTTCCTCAATAATAACGATAGCGCCCTCAATACTGGCACAATAAACGCTCAAATTGAGCGTATAAGATAATTTATTGACATCACGCAACAGACAATCACTTAATCCTTTACCCCTATAAATGATAGTTTTATATTCGCTACATAAAAAAGCCACTCATTATTGAGTGGCTTTGCGTTCTTATACAAACTATCTAGTTCCAAATGACTCAATCGTGCTTATTTGATGAGCTCGAGTGGCATAGGCCTATCACCTGCTTGAACTTGATGTTGAACATGGCGCCACCCTTGAGTGAGCTCACTTAGATGTGCTTTTCTCTCGGGGAAATGTGTAGCAAGTTTTTCGATAACATCAATTTGCTTCTTACACAATAATGACCAACGATCTGCATTTGATAAGTACATGGCGTTTTCCTTAACTGAGGGGTTACTTTTCCTTAGCCAGTTAAGTCTAGGCTGGAATCATTTTATTGCCAATTCAAAATTGCGCGTTAGCGCACTGTTAAAACAACTAACTCGGGAGTATCTTGGTTCTATAAACATAAGATAGGAGGCGTTATGACAGCCGATATTTTCAAACTCATTTTTGTCGCTATTGGTATATTTCTCGTTTACAAACTGATATTTGGTGGCAAGAAAGGTCTGACTATTTTTGAAATGCATTTTAAAGATGGCCGTATGACTCAGCATAAGGGCAAGATCCCCGAACGATTCGAACGGGAATGCCGCCAAATCGCTAAAACCGAAAAACTGACTTGTACTGTTAGGGCTGAAAAATCAGGAGATGTACGCTTACACATTTCTGCCAACGTGAGTGACAATGTAAAGCAAAGGATTCGTAATCTGTTTCCGTTTGAATATTATGACAAAAAATCGATAGATAACAGTCGTCAAGCGGGTTAGTTCTTCGCCTCTCCCCTAGCAACCTTAATACTTGCTATTAATAGTTAAATATTGAGGTTGCAGTGAGTTCCTAAGGCATTTTCTTATTTAAACTTAACTGGATACCTAGGTTTTAGAAAATCGGATTCTAACTGACCGTCTTTTCTCGCATCTCGAATACGACGTTCATTATCTTGCACCATAGGATCGCTTGCGGGTTGATGAGGATCGACTTGTTTCTCAGAATGATCCTCAAACTTAAAATCAAAAGATGAACAAGCAGTTAACGACAGACTAAAAAATATTCCCCATAAAACAACGAGTTTTTTCATCGACTACCCCTATCCATTTAGACTTAAGTTCAGATTAATTAAATTTAAACAATGGGTTGCAATAACCTTACCCCCATATATCACTTATGCCACTAGCAAAAATGCCTAGCAGCAACTTTGGTTTGACTTCAACACTTTAATGCAGAAAAAAGGGGATTATTAGCCAAGCTATACTGTTTAAGCCAACTTAAGTCTTAATCAACAGAGTGAATCCAAGACAAACTGGGGTAAGCCAACTTAACTAAAAATTGCTGAGACTATTTTTGAATAACTAAAGTGACTTTAGCAACTGTGATGCCAAACTTAATAATATCGCTCTGATTTATAATGGTATTATCATTCACTAAGAACATCCAATCGTCGAAATGAACTTGATATTCCTCACCATCCACAGGCAATAACATATCGTATTTCCAACGTAGCGCACTGCCGCTAGATTGGCCATCGGCAGTCCCGATAATGTCACCTGCAGTTCCTGAGTATCGCCCTTCCCCTAGTGCCTTAATGCGCCATACACGCGTTTGAGTTTCACCATCATCATACACAAACCATTCATTAATGACCCCCTCACTTCCCTGCCAACTGGCTTCCATAATGACATTGAATTTGCGGATTACTTTGCCACTAAAATCTTGTACGACCCCAGAGGCTTTTAATGGTCCATTAAAAAATGACTCCAAAACCAATGTCGGATGAGTGTCTTTATAATCAGTCACTTCCACCGATGAACAACTCGACAACAGCCCTATCATTATTAAACCTAAAAATAACTTTCGGCCGACAAGCCGTTTCAACAATCGCATGGTTTTTCTCCGAGTAATTGCGCCCGCAAACTAGGACGACTAGTGGCTTTCGATAACCAAATCGCTAAAAATGCCTCAGCAAAATTAGCATCATGGATAATGTCGAGTGGTTGATGATTAAAGAAAAACTGACTCGTTTGTCCATCTATCACCTTAAAACTTAAATGATCGCCCTGCTTCACATCGGGCCAAGTCGCATTTAATAAACCCAACCAACGTTGGATATCATTTTCGGCAAACGCTAGATGCTTCCATTGATCTTTTGTCGCTTCGAGCAAATCCTCTGACTCAATATCTCGATAATATTCAATATCTAACAGCAGAGGATATTGCCCCTGTTGATAACGGCCATTTACCGTCATCAGTCTCGCCTTATACAAACTAAACCACAGCCAATCCATTTCTCCGCGGCCCACTTCCTGAAAAGTCTGCATCACATCGGCGGCATCATTCAGTTCGATAGTAATGTTTTCAAAATCAGGCGTTTTCGCCTCTAACGCTTTTAAAGGGGCGGCCAATAAACTGAGGGCCAATAGACTTAAGCAGCTTGAATTCAAAAATGAAAAACCAAGATTTGGGCTACGATTACGAACTGACGACATGGGATCCCCCTTTTACTGCATGATGTCTTACAACAGGTACTTAACTAAAAACGGCATAATTACTTAAGCGCGATCAATTCCTACAACTCAATAATTAACGCCCAAATACAGTAAAAGAACGCGCTTTAGTACTTCGATTAAATCCATAGGGATTAGCAAGTTGGATTAAAAATGGCAGTAAGACTAGCCAAACCAAAAATAACACCACAGCAGAAATAACATTGCCATAGGGCAAACTCACAGCATTAAATTGTGCGCCAGCCAAATAGCTTAACCCACCAAAAATGCCCCCGAGTAACGCCTGAAATATCAGCGGTAAAGGTCGTATAAAGGCCAAACTATGATTCAGAGTCAAAGCAAAATGCAGCCACAGGCAACCAAGCCACCAAGGGAAAAGAGCAAACTCAAACACCCCTAAAACAGAGAGTACTGTATCTACGCCTATTCCTAAGGCTGCAACCTTTAGCATCAATAGCAAATCAACTTTGCGATACTCGGGCTTACTTAAGGAAGCTAGCAGGATAAAGTGAAATAATAATAAAGGGATAGTTAACAACAGAGAGGTGTTAAGCCAAAGTACGCTAGACCACCACACAGCCTGAAAACTCAAGGCGTTATAGAGAATAAAGCCCTGATGCTTAAAAGGAACCCGAGAGTTAGCTAACATGGACTTCATCTTTGCCTCACTTTTATCTTGCTGCAAACAAAGCGGCTCATTCCAACGAAAATTGTTATTTCCACTAAAGTGACTGCTTAATCAAAACAAATTACGTCGCATTAGGGCTATGGCTTGGGAGATGATGGCTAGCAATGCGATAGTCCGGACGCACAGCCACTAAATGCACTGTGCTTGTGGTACGTTCTAAAAATCCACCTTCACAATAACTTAGGTAAAATTTCCACATCCGAATAAAATCATCGCCATAACCTAAAGCTTGGATTTCGCCTATCGCATGATCAAAATTCTCATGCCAATGTTTTAAGGTTTTAGCGTAATCGAGCCCCATATCATTGAGCGACCAGACCACCATGTCCGTCTGTTTGGCAATGTGACCGACCATTTGGCTCACTGAGGGTAAGCAGCCACCGGGGAAAATATAACGCTGAATAAAATCCACACTTTTGCGATAACTGTCGTAACGTTGATCGGCAATCGTTATCGCCTGTAGCAGCATGCGCCCATTGGGTTTTAACAATGTTTCCAGCTTTTTAAAGAAGCCTGGTAAATACTCATGCCCCACAGCTTCAATCATCTCGATAGAAACAACCCTGTCGTATTCCCCAGTGAGATTGCGATAGTCCTCAGTCAGCAGCGTCACTTTATCGCTTAGCCCTTCGCGTTCGACACGGGCTTTGGTATAGGCGTATTGCGCATCTGAAATCGTTGTTGTTGTCACGTGTACGCCATAATGCTTAGCCGCATAAATAGCCAGTGCGCCCCAGCCTGTACCAATCTCAAGCAAGGTTTGACCAGTCTGTAAATCAAGCCGCTCACAAATAGTCATCAGCTTAAACAACTGCGCTTCCTGCAAACTGGCTTCCTCATGTGGATAAAGCGCGCTGGAATACAACATTTCACGGTCGAGGAATTGCTCATACATAGCATTACCCAAATCATAGTGGGCGAGAATATTCCGCTTTGAGCCCTCTTGAGAATTGCGATTCAGCAGATGCTTCACACGGTTTATCGTGCCAGTTAACCAAGAGAATTTGGCTTCAATCTTATCGAGTAAGGCTAAATTACGGGCAAACAGTTGTACGACTTTGGTGAGATCAGGGCTCGTCCAATGGCCTTGAATATAACCTTCACCCGCACCAATGGAGCCTGAAAGCATTATTTGACGATAAAAACTCGGGTGTTTAACCACAAGCGTAGCGTGCAAGTCGGTATGACTCTCACCAAAACGATAACTCTTGTCGCCCTCAACCAAGGTCAAGCAGCCATGTGGGAGACTTTCCAGCGCCTTAAGCAAGACTTTACGCGCAATACTGTCGGGCAGTTTCCCTGTGGTGACTGAGGTTTGCGAAGCCGTATTTTCCATGTTATTTCTCCATCTGAGCTGGATGCGGCACAAAGGGCACACGTTTAAAAAAGAGTTTTAGCGCTTGCCAATAAATCCCGAAGAAGATCTTGAGAGTCATAAAAGGGAAGCGAAACAAAAGCGTCCGTAAATTGGCCGCCGTGATCGGTTGGCGTTTCATCACTAAATTGGCATTAAACAGTTTTTTGCCATTCTCTTGCATCGACTTGTTTTCAATACCGATGTTTAAGTCTTCACTCGGCGCAGACACATGCCAGAGATAACGCATATCGAGAGTCATAAAGGGAGACACGTGAAACACTTTGTCAGAAGGTTTTGGCGCGGCTAAATCGACTAAATAGCAATGGCGCTGATCCCAAGGCGTGTTACTCACCTCGGCCAACATGTATAAAGGCGTTTGATCTTGATAACAAAAGTAGAAATTTACTGGGCTAAAATACACGCCAAAATGGCGGATCTGACCCACAAACAAAACTCGATCGCACAGTTTATCTGCGCCTAACGCTGCCACTTGAGTCAATACGCGACTCTTAAGTGCAGCGGCGCTCGGATCGACAACAGCCACTTCACTACTGTCATTGGATGTAGTCGTAAAAGAAGTTAAATAGTCTTTAGGATTGAATCTCAGTAAAGCGCGGCGCTGGCTGGCAAAAACTCGCCCCATGGCACTGATCTTATCGACTTCATCTAAATCAATCGCCAACAGCGCCATGGCATAACTAAAGCTATGTTTAATCGGCGTAAAACGGCTGTGGGATACAGTGCCGTAATAAATACCGCTATTGAGCTCTGTCATAGGCTGACACCAAAATGGGCACACACATCAAGTGCACTGCGAACGCCATCTTCATGGAAACCATTGTGCCAATAGGCGCCAGCAAAATGGGTATGATTTTGCCCGGATATTTCCTCACGGCGGCCCTGAGCCTTAAGACTGGCTTCGTTAAACACTGGGTGGGCATAATTGAAGCGGCGTATCACTTTCGACTCATCAATCAACTCTGACTGATTCAAGGTGACACAAAAGGTCGGCGCATTGGCTGGCAACTGTTGCAGTATGTTCATGTTGTAAGTCACTGACGCTGGACGTTTTAGGTTACCATCTAATCGATAGTTCCAACTCGCCCAAGCGGCTTTTCGCTTCGGTAAAATACGCGTATCCATATGCAGCACCACATCGTTATTCTGGTAGCTGAGGTCGCCTAAAATGGCGCGTTCTGTTGGCGTAGGATCGTTTAACATACGCAGTGCTTGGTCGCTATGACAGGCTAAAATCACCTCATCGAATTCCAACCATTCACCGTGAACTTGTAACTTCACCCCATTGCCATGGCGTTCAATACCTGTCACGGGTGAGTTAAGGCGGATATTGTCTTTAAAGGGCGCAATAAGATCAGGAATATAGCTACGCGAGCCCCCCTTTAGCACATACCACTGAGGTCTATCACTGACATTTAATAAGCCATGGTGCTGGAAGAAACGAATAAAAAACTTCAACGAAAACGCGCGCATATCTTCTATGCTCGAAGACCAAATCGCCGCGCCCATGGGCAAAATGTAATGCTCAGCGAAAAATGGTGAGAAGTGTTCACTATCTAAATAATCACCTAAGTTACCTTCTGGATAAATATCCTGTTGATAGAGTGCTTTACAGCCTTTATTGAAGCGCAAAATTTCTTTTAAAAAGGCCCAAAAGCGTGGATTCAGGAGGTTACGCTTTTGGGCAAACAAACTGCCTAAATTGTGGCCGTTGTATTCAAGCCCAGTCAGAGCATTGTGCACGCTAAAACTCATCTCAGTCGGTAATATGGTGACATTAAGGCGAGCCAATAAACGTTCAAATCGTGGATACGTTCTGTCATTAAACACGATAAAACCTGTGTCTATAGCGTAGGTTTGCCCTTGATGCTCCACATCGACTGTCGCCGTGTGGCCGCCGATATAGTCATTGGCCTCAAACACTGTAACCCTGTGCGACTCACTTAATAGATGGCCGCAGGTTAATCCAGAAATGCCGGTGCCGACGATGGCGATATTTTTCATAAAATCTTGTCCTTTAGCGGCTTGGCTTGAGTATCGTTTGCAATCATTTTTTGCCACACAAAGGCAGGTAAAAACGACATCAACTTCAATAGATAAGTAAAGCGTCGCGGAAAATGGATCTCGCGCTTGCCACCATTCAGCCCATTGCGGATTGCCTTAGAAGCGGTTTGCACACTCACTTGCATTGGCATAGAAAAATCATTTTTTGCGGTCAGTGGCGTCGCCACAAAACCAGGGCAAATCAAGCTCACACCTATGTCATTCTTGGCTAGATCAAGCGAGAGACTCGAAGCGAGATACTGCACGCCAGCTTTAGAGGCGCCGTAGGCTTCAGCGCGAGGGAAAGGTAAATAAATAGCGCTAGAACTCATAAAGCCAATACGTGAACCCCTTGGCATTAAAGGTAAAAATGCGCTGAGACAATATCCCATTGCAATTAGATTGGTATGGATAACGCGCTCGAACAACACATCATCGAAAGCCTTAGCATCATCAATATATTCACAACTGCCCGCATTCAAAATGACCAAATCGAGCTGAGAATCGGTTTTCACCAATAGCTCAGCTACATTTTGGCCAGCTTGTTGAACTTGGTCGCGCTGGGATATATCGAAGATAAACAACGTAGCACCTAAGAGTTCATTTAAGGCTAACGCCTCTAACCTTTCTTGGGAGCGGCCACAGGCAATGACATGCCAACCTAAGGACAAATAATCCTGCGCCAGTTGCAACCCAATGCCTGAGCTTGCGCCTGTGATCAGCACTGTATTTACTTTCATCGGCTTAACAGCGTCCATTACTTTGCCGCCCTGTCTTTGAGCAAGCGGATAAGGCCGCCCATGCAAGGCAAATGCTCATACAACATTTGCCCTAAGTCGAAGTAATCCCTGTGAAAATAAATCTTGTCGTTAAATTTAAGTTGGCTCATGCCATCAACACGGATAAGTCCACCTTTATTCAACTTAGGGTGGCTATATTCCATCAGCCAAAACAGCGCGGCTTGATTCGCATCCTGCTGCACTTCTTTGATCTCAAACTGAATATGCTTAACATTCTTATATAACTTCGCGAAGTACTGAGTTAACGCCGCTAGCCCTGTGATTTGATGCATAGGATCGGTAAAGCAAATATTGTCGTCATAAACATGAGCTAACAGATGCAAGTTATCTTTATTTAAAGCTTGATAAAGCTGAATAAAATCATCAACAAGCGTATTAGTCTCAGTCGTCGCTTGGTTTGTCATCTTGCTATTGCTCCTGATCCTATTTATTGGGCCGTGGCCTTTTTCAATACGCCTAATACGGTTAATGCCCTTGCTCTTGCTGCACTGTGCTCGACAATCGCACTTGGATAAGCCGTTTTAGTGTTGAATAACGGCTGTTCAAACAAGGACGGTGTCTGCGCTGTACTGGGTTGATGTAATTGCTTAATTCCCCAAGATGCGAGCTCTGGTAAATACTTACGGATAAAGCTGCCATCTGGATCAAACTTTTCACTCTGGCTTATAGGATTAAAAATACGGAAATAAGGCTGAGCATCGCAGCCACAACCCGCAGACCACTGCCAGCCGCCATTATTCGCGGCTAAGTCACCATCAATCAGTTTTTGGCGGAAATAGCGCTCACCCCAGCGCCAGTCAATCAGCAGATGTTTAGTCAGGAAACTCGCCACCACCATACGCAGCCGATTGTGCATCCAACCCGTTTGATTGAGTTGGCGCATAGCCGCATCCACAATCGGATAGCCAGTACGACCTTCACACCAAGCAGCAAACTCCTGCGGGTTATTGCGCCACTGCACATGGTCGGCTTGACGATTGAAATTGTGATTCTTAGATAAATCGGGAAATGCCACCAGCAAATGACGGTAAAACTCACGCCAAGTAAGCTCATTTAACCAAGTACGAGCAGGGCTAGTGTCGTCGACAATCACCTCAGGGAAGTGATGCAACAGCGCGGCAACGCATTGTCTTGGGCTAACCACACCAATGGCCAGATAGGGTGAAATTGAGCTAGTACCATCAATGGCGGGGAAATCCCTATCTTGCTTATAATCCTGCACTTTCTGCTGAATAAATGCCGAGAGCAAACGCTTCGCCTGCCCTTCTCCCGCAGCCCAAAGTTCACTCGACACTTTAGTGACATTGTTAAACAAAAGCGGCTTTGGCTCGGCCAACACAGGCCCAAGTGGCGCCGGAACAGGAAGCGGCAAAATGGCATGGCGGGCGGCAATTTCTCGCCACTTACGGCTAAAAGGAGTGAAAACCTTGTACATGTCGCCGGACAAATTCATCACAGTGCCCGGCTTAAGCAAACAATGCTCATCGGTTAACACCAGAGGAATCCCCGATTGAATACAGGCTTGGTCGCGCTGTTGCTCGTTAATCTCAGGCTCGCGACCAGCAAACACTCGACCAATCCCCTGTTGCTGGCAATAGTGACCGATAAACTCAGGTACATCAGCAAAGGTATCTAGCTGAATTAACTCGAATCCAATACCAAGACTCGCCAGCCCTTGGGCAAGTAAATTGATATGACGTTCGATAAACTCCAACTGAATAGGCGCAACGTCATGGCGCTGCCACTGGGTTGGCGTAGCAATGTAAATCGCCTTAAGTGCCACGCCATTCTCCCGCGCCCAATCGCAAGCGGCGGTTAATGCCTGATTATCGGCAAGGCGTAAATCTTGGCGAAACCACATCAGTGCATTATTGCCCTGCACTTTTATTGGAATTGAATCTATTTGCATTGAATCGTTAGCTAATGTCATTGTTTTTCTCGCTATTTATCTGCTCGCTTTGATTCACGGTATTCATCTTTCCACTGCGCTTACGACTTCTATTCACCTTCCCCGCTAAACGAGATGGCATTTTTCCAATCAAGTCCGTCGTCGAAGACGCCAAAAAAGCAGATAAAAAGCTTAACGTTGGCGCAAAAGGCCCCATAAACCAGCATGGGAAAGCCATTTGTTCCAATACAGTCAGCATTTCAGCCTGTTCAGAACCAGAATGATTTGAGTCGGGAATAAGCAAAAGTGCATCGACGTTAAGCCTGCCTCGCAGCAAAGGTAAACTGCCCATGGCTTGCTCGCCAAGATCAATAACCGATACCCGCAACGACGCTAACTCGAGCGATAGAAGTAGAGAAAACAAAATGTTAGTGCGGGTGGAATTAAGCGAGGTATGTACCCCACGGGATAGACTCACCACAGCGATTCTCGCCGTCACGGCCTGCCCAGTAAAGGCATGACGTCCACCCACTCGGTTAAGTAACTCGCTCTTTAACCAAGCAATAATCAACTCGGCATCAAGTCGCTCATTCACTAAGTCCTCGAGTTGATTAAGCCAAGGTTGTAGCAACTTTTCTTTCACCAATTGGAAAGGATATAAGCCAAATGCATCATCTAATATCTGCTGTAATTTGTGCTGATTGAAATCGAATAATGCCGTATTGAGCGCAGTGACTTGCTCGCACCATAAATCAATGGCTTGGGTTTGAACTATTTCTGTAAATGAAGATTTAGCAGCACTCATCAGCAAAGGTTTAACCTTACTGATCGCAACACCTTTAGCTAGCCATGCATTAATCTCATGGATTTCTTGGATATTTTCGCTCGTATATAATCTGTGTCCCTTGGGTGTACGTGCAGGGATCACTAAGCCAAAACGGCGCTGCCATGCCCTTAAGGTCACGGCATTCACGCCCGTTAAGGCCGACACTTCACCAATGGGGAGTAATATCTCACCATTGGGTTCTGTGTGGGCCGGGTTCTCTATAGTTTGTTTCATATTTCAGTAATAACTCACTAAATCAAAAGCTAAAATCAACTGAATGCGATTAGATAAATGTTAATAGGCATAGCGCAGCTTTAACGCCTCAGGATGAGGGTTTAAGTACACTTGCTCTTCAATATAAGGTGTTGGAAATTCGCGTAGATAATGGTTAATGAGCGTGATAGGTACTAATAACGGCAATAGACCTTGGCGATATTTCATAATCGCTTCAGACAGTTCTGTCTTTTGCTCTTTGCTCAAATGCTTTTTAAAGTAACCCTGAATATGCTGCAGCGTACTGGTATGATTTTTACGGGTCGCATTAATTTTCAGCGCCGTCATAAAACCTTCAAAGTAGCGGGTCACGCTTTGCTCAAGATCCTCAATATTGGCCACTATCGGACCAAGCTCGCGATACCATGTCGGGCTGTGTGCCATTAATAGGTATTTATAGCGGGAATGAAACTTCACTAACTTATGCTTAGTCAGCCCTTCATGTTTCATCAGGTGCCAATCGTGATAGGCATAAACGCGGGTGAAAAAGTTCTCCCGCAGCACCATGTCATGCAAGCGGCCTTCTTCCTCCACGGGCAATAGTGGATATCGTTCCATCAACTTGCGAGCAAATACACCAATGCCAGACTTAGAACCATTGTTAGTGCCAATTTTATACTCTGTTACCCGCTCCATGCCGCAGGTTGGCGACTTAGCGCAAAATAAGTATCCTCCGAGGAAATCGAGCTCTTCAACCTTGTTTTCGCTGTATTCATTGAGCTTATCGGTCACATCTAAGCTACCGTCACCACTCTGAACTAAGATGGTTTCCCCAGCACGGACTAGTCGGATACTTTTCCGGGGTGCACCTAAGCCAATCGCCATTTCAGGACAGATGGGCACATAATCGAAAAATTGCTTAATCTCTTGATTACAATAGGTCGAATTTTTATGTCCGCCATCAAAACGAACTTTCTCCCCCAATAGACAAGCGCTGATCCCAATCTGAATTCGCTGCGGGTTAAACTTGTACATAAGTCGACTCCTTGTATCACTATGCTTCTAATTACGGACCATAGTTGTACAAGGATCAAGTTTTTGTATAAATATTTTTTAAAAGTATCGTTTAACAGTGACTCCTGATAAGTCAACCACAAATAAACCTAACTTGGCCTATAACTTGCTAATTCAAACTGCAAAGTTGTCATCAGATAATATTGAAACGTCCAGCAACACCCATTAGTTAACCGCTCAACATTTTAAACCGCAGGTGGCCAAGGGACAGATTCATATATAAAGGAGTCGAATATGAGCACAATTAACCCCAATAGTTATACCAATACCTTTGCGAAAAGTTATGCCAATGTGCCACTCAAGCAAGTCGAGCCGAGCACAAATGGCCTAGGAACTCGTGCAAATTCAATGACGGCGGAGAATCTAACTTCATCAATAAGCCAAGATACTGTAACGCTCTCCTCTGCAGCATCGGTAACGACTGCCGATACCTATAGCCATCTGGCCCCTAACGCTAAACAAGGCTACACGGGTAATGTGCAAGCCATTGCAGGCACGCCTGAACCAGACAAAAGCATCAACAGGTTGGACAAAGCCATGCAGGCTATTCTAGATAACCGTACAGGAGTCGATAGGGATAAAATTAATAAGATAGATGAAGAAATGGCGAAGGTTGCAGCCGATGAAAATCTATCTGAAGAACAAAAAGCCAAGCAACTAGAATTACTGCAAGCGCAAAAATTGGATCTGATTAAAGAATCATCGGAGAAAAATGAAGAGCGGCAACGTCGTATCGAGTCCGAGGTGTATTACAGCTAACGAAGAAATGACCCGCAAAGGAAAAAATAGGCAGTGAAGGAAGTAACAGGTGGGATACTGAGTGTATTTTCTCGGTGAAATATCAGTCTAATCATTTAAAACTAGACTGATATTTTATAATGTCGCTCAATCCGTTACTAAAGACACCAACGCTTAGGATTGTTTTTCTACCTTATTAATACTGCCCTTATACCCAGTTTCGTCGACGGCCTTAAGCAAACTATCTAGATTAAAATCCTCTGGCACTGTCACTAAGGCTTGCTCTGTTTTTAACGAAGCCTTGGCCTTAATCACCCCATCGGTTTTACGCAGCGCTTTATTCACGACAGTGACACATAGCGGACAAGTCATGCCCTTAACATCTAAGGTGACCAACACGTTTGCCGCCCAGCTCGACGCTGAACACAGACTTAAGGCGAGAAATAACACTAACTTCATTCAAGCACCTCTAATAACCAAGGTAATACAAAAGGATATGACTGAAATGCCAGCACAACAGGTACAGTTAACCAGTACAGCCACAGCATCTGAGTACGACTCAACGTCGCTGTACACAGTGGCTTTTTAGCAAAATAGAGCCGCCAAAATCCCATCAGAATCAGCCCAGTCGACAGTATCAACATGGGCACTTGCAGCCAGCTCAGTTGCTCAATCCCCGACAGACTTGCGGCCGACACCCCGAACACCAAATAAATAAACGGTGCAATACAGCATAGGCTTGAAGCAACCGCAGCAACCACTGCGGCGGCCATAGTCGCTAAGAGGCCCTTAGCGTTGTTCGGTTGACTGATAGTCATAGGCAAACACTTTAGGCTCATAATAGTTCACGGGATCGCCATCAACTTCGGCATAAGGGTAGCCAAAGTTATTCAGGGGTGTCTGTTCGGCTGTAGGGTATAAATCAAAGTCGCGGCCATAGTTAAAGCCAACCCAGTTCATTTCCCAATTGCCAAAGAGGTAATCATTCACGGCCTGAACTGCGGGATCGCTGTGTTCCTTTTTCTCCGTCAAACGCATTTTTGTCACATCGGCAGGATCGGCTGGCAACCAACCATAACCCGCTAAATAGAACATTGCGCGACAATGTTGACCACCACTGACATCGGCAACCCCTTTGTCATCGGCACTACCCAAGGCCTTTTTAGAGTATTCGCCCATCTTGATCGCCTGACCTAAGCGAATCCCAAACATCTCACGGGCAGGGATCCCCACTGCGCGCATTAGCGCCACAAATACTGAGTTAATATCGGTACACTTACCGCCTAACTTGCCACTTTCGAGGATACTTGCTACATCACCCGTACCACAGCCAATCACGCTATTATCGCGAAACATATTAGCGCTAACCCAAAGATAAATCAGTCGTGCTTGCTTCAGTGGTTCAGTCTCGCTGCCAACTATCTTATCTGCTGTTTGCTTCACAATACCATTAATCGGCATGTGTTTAGTCGGCAGCAAATAACGTTCAACATCTGCAGGATAATGTATCTGCTCTGGGGTGCGGTAATGGGTTAAGGCGCCGCTTTTAACGGGTTCCCAATCTATCGTTTCAATATCAAGCTCAACCGTTATTGTCATGCTCGCTTTGGCATCGGGCCAAGTCGCAAACAGGGTTTTGGCGCCATAACTGTTGTTTGAACTGATATAGGCGTCTTTAAAACTGCCCGTAAAATTCAGCTGACTCACCAATTGGAATTGCGTGTCTTCGGGCAAAGGGATCCACAACTTAACCACACCCTCTGACCCTTCTGGGGCAATAAGATGGTAAGTATTGATTAAGGTAAAACGGCGGCGTCCATCGCATGAGCTATGTTCAACGACACTCGATTTAGAGGAAGATGCCAGTACTGGCGTGATAAAACCCGCAGTCGACAAAATAGCCGCACTTTTTAAAAAATTGCGTCTTTGCATTAGGACATTCCTTTTATTGGATCATGTTTAGAAAGAAGAGAAACTCAACATAAGAGAGCAAGATTATAGGTGCTATAGCACTGTGCAGCAATCAAGCCGCTAACCATACAGTATAAAACCACTACATCGGAGAAAAAGACTCAGTAAAATATGCTACAGCGCTGGCATACTCATGAAAATGGAATAAATATCGACGTTGACTTAACAAGCATAATCAATGATAGATTTAGAGCATTTTTATGTAAAAAGCCCAATTTTAGTTTAATAAAAAAGTATCAATTACGTTATTTTTATAATCTAAAGGCTAAATAATAACCACCTTTAGCCTTAGCTAATATTGTTAATAAAGATAATTATCTCACCACTTTTCACTCAAGCTTTGAGTCTCTCATTTAGCAAAATCAATAATATTCTTTGGCAAATTTTCGAAACAGTTTTCAGGGAGATCACAGTCTCACCTGAACAGCTTAATGGGTATGGCTGAGTAATCATTCCAAATTTAGAATATTGAACTTGCAGTTTTGACTTAAGTTAGCTCGAATTACCTAACGCTTTATACTCATAAGATATCAAACTTATCTTTCAAAATGGGAGTCAGACCACTATGTTGCAAAAATGTTTAATAAAAGTTTGCGTATGTTTGTGCCTGTTCTAGGCTTAAAAACGAATATACTCACTTAAAGGGCTTTTTTATGAAACATAAGCTTTCATTAGGTCTTTGCTCACTTTTGCTCAGCTCCACCGTTTATGCAGAAGTCAACATTTCAGGTTTTGCCTCAGTTGTTACTGGTCAAGTTCTCGAAGGTTCGGGCGTTGCAGAGTTTGATTTAGGCCCCACCTTTCTCGCCGACTATCCACTCGTTGGCGCCTATGATGAAGATATTAGTTTCAAACCCGATACCTTATTTGGTATTCAATTCTCAGCGGATTTACTCGAAGGTTTATCTGCCACTGCACAGGTTGTTTCCCGCGGGGCTGATGACTTTTCGGCAAGTTTTGAATGGGCTTATCTGTCCTATGAGATCAATGATCATTGGACAGTACAAGGAGGTAAAAAACGCTTACCGCTCTACTATTACAGTGACTTTTTTGATGTTGGATATGCTTATCCTTGGATACGTCCACCCGCAGATAACTACACATGGCAAATATTTAACTACACAGGTGTCAGCGCCTTATATAACTATTTAATTGGCGACTGGACTATGTCTGGACAAGTTTATTACGGTAGCGAAGATAGCGAACCTAATAAGCTTTTATCTGATTTTTTCTTCCTCGAAAATACCCGAGAAGTATGGAAGGATATAGGCGGTATTGTTGTTCAATTCAACAAAGATTGGTTAGATATTCGCCTCACGCATATGCAATATACTAACGAACGTTATATTGGTGGTATTCAGCAGGAATGGAATGGTAGCAACCAACGTACGGGTAAGTTTTATGGCCTATCCGTTAATATAGATTATGAGAATTTCCTTTTTTTATCTGAGCTTAACCGCTTAGATCTCGATGGGAGTAATCTAGATACTTATCTTCTCTCGTTCGGCTATCGTATCGATTCAGTAATGCCTTACATTTCCTATTCGGACTTCAATGATGGTGAAGGCGGTGAAGTTCACCATACAAGTTCTGCAGGTATACGTTGGGATTTCCATCCTTCGGCGGCCTTTAAAATTCAGTATGATGACGTTAAAGATGACGGTGGCACAGGCATGAAAGTCGCAGGGGATTCGAAATCCATCAGTCTTGGCATTGACTTAGTATTTTAGGAGAGAGGAATGAATAAGTTACTTTGCTTAATCCTACTCAGCTTAGTCTCAATGCCACTATTTGCTGGTGTGGTTGTCATCGTTCATCCCAGTAATGCAGACACTGTCGACCAAAAGGTTATTGAAAATATTTTTCTAGGGAAAACAAAGACCTTTCCTGGTGGAGCGCAGGCCGTGCCGGTCAATCTTGACAGTGCTATGCCCTTAAGGGAAACCTTTGATACTAAAGTGCTGGGCAAGTCATCCAGCCAACTTAAGTCATATTGGTCACAAAAAGTATTTACAGGCAAAGGAACGCCACCCAAGGAAGTCACTAGTG
The DNA here is from genome assembly GCF_025653905.1 of Shewanella sp. SM71. Classification (NCBI taxonomy): domain Bacteria; kingdom Pseudomonadati; phylum Pseudomonadota; class Gammaproteobacteria; order Alteromonadales; family Shewanellaceae; genus Shewanella; species Shewanella sp. SM71. The sequence goes on along the minus strand of NZ_JAKKRW010000003.1, from coordinate 153,780 downwards.
GGGCGGAGATGATAAAATTAGTTGCATCGAACCCCAATATTATTGGCTATATTGATAGTAGTGAGGCCAATGATTCGGTAAAAGTTATTGCCGAGTTTTAGATTGGAGTGCCGAGCTCAAGCTCGGCACAACTTGGGGGCAAGGGATGAATTTCTTTAATGATATTTCTATTTTTAAAAAAGTTATCGCGATATTTATTTTAGCTGTCATCATTTTCGCTTTAAACTTAAGCATTAGTGTCATCTCCATAAATAAAAATCGCACCACACTTAATTATATGGAGCAGCAAGTTTACCAAAGAGTTGAACTCGCCAATCAAAACGTGTTTTTTATCCAACGACTCGATGAACTTTACACTCAATCGGTTTCTTTTGCCGACGAAGACCTGTTAACGAATGCAGGTACTATGTATGAATCTCTACGTAAAAACCTGCAACAATTAGATAGTGTCGATCCCTCACAAGCCAATAAACTCAGTAATCTATCTGCTAAATTAACCCGCTATAACGACATGACGATTAAGCTGGCTAAAGGCATGTTGGCGGGTACGATTGATATGGCAAACATTGGCCAGATCAGCCAAGAAAAATCCCAAGCCTATGAAGCTGTACTTAATGAAATACAAGATTACAAACAAAGCAAAGTACTCGAATTTAAACAATCGATAAAAGAAGCTGGCGACAGATCTGCGCAAAGTTTGTGGCTCACCCTCTCCATCGGCATCGCTTTGCTGATCGTGATGTTGATTGTCACTATTGCCATTGCACGTGCTATCAGCTCATCTGCGCGTAATGTCGCCCAGTCACTGAGTGAGCTGGCCGATGGAAAAGGCGATCTTAGTCATCAGCTCAAAGTATCTGGTAGCGATGAACTCGGCCAAGTATCAAGTAACTTCAATCGATTTCTTCGCTTGCTCGGAGATTCTATTCGAAGGGTGGTGAATGTTACCGATCCCTTACTTGATAGCTCGCGCTCACTCAAACAGCGCATGGAAGATGCGACGCATGCCACCCAGCGGCAAAGCCATGATGCCAGCGCAGTACAAGTCTCAATGGAAGACATGCGTCACTCTGTCATCGAAATCTCGCAAAATGCCCGCCAAGCCGCCAGTGCAGCACAGGTCGCGGAGAAAGAAGCGATGCAAGGTATGACAGTCGTTCAGCGCACAATCGATATTTCACAGCAATTAAATACAGGAATTCAGGCGGCTTCTAACTCAATCAACGAGCTCGCCAGAGATACTGAAAATGTCACCTCTATCTTAAATGTGATTACCTCTATTGCCGAGCAAACCAACCTGTTGGCACTTAATGCCGCCATCGAAGCCGCCCGCGCAGGTGAGCAAGGACGAGGCTTTGCCGTAGTCGCTGATGAGGTTCGCGCTCTCGCCTCTAAAACAGCCGATGCAACCACTGAAATTCGCCATGTGTTACAAAACCTTAAAACGGCGGCCATTTCCTCGGTCAATACCATGAATGTGGCGATGTCGAAGTCATCGGAAAATGAAACCAATGCTCAAAATACAGGGCGTGCACTGAAATCAATTCAACAGCAGATTGTCAGTATCAATAGTATGAATACTCACATCGCCTCGGCAACGGAGGAGCAAGCCTCGGTTGCTTCTCAAGTGGTCGATAACGTCGTCAATATGAACACTTCATTTGAACAGACATTGCAAATTCTGTCGCAGGTTCGCAATGTTTCTGAGGGATTAGTCGATTTTGCTGATGAACTAAAAAACGCCACATCTCAATTCAAACTTTGACCATAGAGCATTATCGAAATGATGACTTAACACAGAAAACCGGTATTAAGTTTACACTTAACACCGGTTTTTTAATTCCTTAAAGCTTATCTTTTTGTACCACTTTATCCGTGTTAACTAAACGCTAAGAAGGGGGATACGCACAGCAATAAGCCTGTGATAATAATGATATACAGCGACACACCCTTGTACTTATGTAATGCAGGTACTTGGTACACTAAATAAGCGGGTATCAAACAACCCACTAAACCAAAAATTGGACTACAAATCGACGTAAAGCTCAGCACTGGCGCATTCAACACAATCGCGCCCCAAGATAATAGAATGGTAAAAATCATAATGCCGTAACCAACAAGCTTTTTGTTGATACGATCTTCAGGCATATAACGGCGCAGCATGTTCATGGTCAATCCTTGGCAAGCTTCCCTAAAACCGAGATATACGCCAAAGTAAGCCGTCATCACCGCAAAAATATTCAAGGTCAAACTCAGCAATTTCAGTGTTTGTCCCTGCATACCTTGGGCAACCATAGCAAGAGCCGAGATATTTTCTTCCGATGCACGCACGGCCTGATCATGTCCCATTGCTAGAGTGAATGACACGGCATAAAAGAACACCACGACAAACAAGACACCAAAGGCAATGTTCATGGCGCGCATCGCTTTAAAGCGTGCTACCGCAAGGGATTTTTCCCGCGAACGGTATGAAATCACCATAGGGCTTAAACTTTGAATAAACAGAATCGATGTTAGCGTAAAGGGCAGCATAACGACCGCATCTTTTAACCAATCTCCCGTTGCAGGGATAGCGCCGATATTATTGATATCCCATTTATCCACCATCAATAACCCTAGCACGGCGACAACGCCCAACTTAGTCAGTACCATAAAAGTAGAGATCTTAAACAAAAGATTCTCACCGCGGGAGGCTAAAGCAACAAGACCGCAGATCAAGGCTAAACCATAGAAAGGATTTTCTGACAATAACGCTTTAGTGACCCCAAAACTTTGCAAAAATGAAGCACTGTCGTTTGTAATGGCCGTTGAATAAACGAACACCCAAATGACCAGCATGATGAAATACAAACCACCCAACAACATACCCCAGTTTTTACCTAAGTAACCCGAAATCACACTCGGGTAATCCTTACATTCTGGAGATTCTGCTAAGGTATTGATAAACAACCGTTGGAACATATACATGGCAGGATAGCCAATAATGCCAGACAGTAAGAAAACCCATAACCCCATCAAACCGACCTGCACAGGCAAGAATACGATCCCCGCGCCAATCGCCATTCCGATACTCATGATAATCCAGCCCCAATCCGTACTATCGAAGCGGGTATCTGCTTTCCACTGTGCAGCAGTAATTGTTGCATCCATCATTTCACCTTTACCTAGTTGGTATTATTTTGTGCAAATATATTTGAACAAAACAAACTCAGCAATCAAAATACTCAACTTTTGTTGAACAAAGAGTTAAAGCTCACAACTTGACTGAAAACGAGATAAATAGCGCACAAACCGCAGTGTAAAATGAAATTCATTAAAAAATAATTGCAATAAAACATAAAAATACAAATAATGTTGCACATACGCCGACCTAGGCATTCAATTTTATTTGCAAGTTGGAGAGACAATGAAAACTATTATTCACGCAGAACGTGCTCCCGCGGCCATTGGCCCTTATTCCCATGGCACAGCCTATGGCAACCTCATTTTTACCTCTGGCCAACTCCCTGTTTGTAAAAAGAAAGGCAGCGTAGTTGACGGTGGGATTACTGAGCAATCGATTCAATCATTAGAGAATCTCAAATACGTGCTCGAAGCAGGTGGTGGCAGCTTAGACACGATTCTTAAAACCACTTGTTATCTTGCAGAGATCAGTGACTTTGCCGCCTTTAACGAAGTGTATAAAACCTATTTTAAAACCGACTGCCCAGCTCGTAGCTGTTTTGCGGTGAAGGACCTTCCACTGGGCGTTAAAGTAGAAGTTGAAGCGATAGCACACGTTAAAATTTAAGCATTAACATAAGGTTGTAAGCTCATGAAACCCCAATGGCAGCAGTATATTCAAATCATTAAACAAGTGGTTAAGCCCGCATTAGGCTGCACAGAGCCCATCGCCGCCGCTTACGCCGCCGCCGTCGCCCGCGCCTTGCTGGGTGTTGAACCCGATTCAATTGCAGTACAAGTGTCTGACAATCTTTATAAAAACTCTATGGGCGTGTTTGTGCCTGGCACAGGCAAAATCGGTCTGGCAATTGCCGCTGCAGCAGGCGCCATTGCGGGTAATCCGGATGCGGGCTTAGAAGTATTGGCTGTGATCAAGCCAGAACAAGTCGCCAGAGCACAGGCCCTTATCGATGCGGGCAAGGTGACGGTCGAGCGCACCGAAACAGCAGAATTTATCTATTGTTGTGTCATCGCGAAAAAAGGCGACCGCGAAGCCCTAGTGAAAATCTGCGGCGGCCATACACTGATCGCCGAGAAGCGCCTCAACGGCGAATCCGTCTTTAGTGTCGATAGTGCGAAAGCCACCGCAACAGGTTCTATTTGTGAAGGGGTAGATATCACTATCGAGTCCATTTATCGCTTCGCCGAAGACGTCCCCTTTGAAGAGATCAAATTCATTCTCGAAGCCTCTGAGCTAAATGGCAAATTATCCGATGAAGGCATGGCGAATCCCTATGGGCTGGAAGTCGGCCGCACCATGAAAAGCGGCATAGCCGCAGGCATTATCGGTGAAGACTTACTGAACAAAATCGTCATGTTAACTGCTGCAGCATCCGATGCGCGCATGGGCGGGGCAAACTTGCCCGCCATGAGCAATCTTGGCAGTGGTAATCAAGGCATAGCGGCAACTATTCCTGTGGTATTGACGGCACAATGTTATAAGGTTTCGGAAGAAAAACTCGCCCGCGCCTTGATTATGAGCCATCTAGGAGCGATTTATATCAAGTCCCATTATCCACCACTGTCGGCATTTTGTGGCAATACAGTCACCAGCGCAGCCGCTTCTATGGCCATGGTGTATTTAGCTGATGGCTCGTTCGAACAATCCTGTTTCGCGATTCAAAACGTGATCAGCGACAGCTCTGGCATGGTGTGTGACGGCGCTAAAGCATCCTGCGCCATGAAGGTTAGCACTTCATCCAGTGCGGCCGTGCGCTCATTTTTGATGGCGCTCAGTAGTCACAATGTCTCAGGCCAAGGTATTATTGCTACCGATGTAGAGAAAACCATTAAAAACATTGGCAAAATGATCCTCAATGGCATGTCATCCACAGATGTCACTATTATCGATATTATGTCGGCATGATGATTTTAACCCGCTGAATATTGGCGGGTTAATAACTAAAGGTTGAAATTGTGAAACTGCAAGATTTAACGCAAAGTGATCTGGATATTCTGAAATCCATCGAAAATATCGTCGATGGCATCGCTGCCATGTATGGTCAACACACAGAAGTGGTATTGCACAGCCTAGATGCGAAACATCCGTCTGTGGTCAAAATTGCCAATGGCCATGTCACAGGCCGTGAAGTGGGTGCTCCAATAACCAACCTTGCCTTGCTCAAGCTCAAAACCGGTCAGGATATTTCCAACTCTTACCTGACTAAATGTGCCAATGGTAAGACGCTAAGATCAATTACGACGGTGATCCGTAACAGTAAAAATCAACCCATAGGGTTGCTGTGTATTAACAGCGACATGGATGCACCACTGCAATCAGTACTGCGCACTATGATGCCAGAGCAACTCCTTGGCAGCGAACTGACCAGCTCGCCCGAGGTGTTTGCCCGCAATATCGATGAAGCGCTCCATAGCACTATCGACAGTGTGAACCATGAGGTTCGCGCGAATCCCGCGATTTCACCTTCACAAAAGAGTCGCGAAATCGTCAATCAATTGCATGAGTTAGGGATTTTCGAACTCAAGGACAGTGCCCAAGTCGCGGCCACTCGATTGGGGATTTCAGTGCATTCGATTTATCGCTATCTGCGGGAAATCAAAGCCAATCAAGCTTAAAGCGAGAAAAAACTCGCCTAAATAGAAAGGGCTAAGGTGTAAATAACCTTAGCCCTTTCGTTTTATTATTTTTGCACTTGTGATTGCGCTTGTTATTGCGCAGCTTGTCCGCTAAAGCCCATCATATTCCATGCCTGCACTGTGCCATCGGCCATTAAGGCAATGGCATCGAGCAAATTGCTGCGAATGTCGCGCATTTGGCTCAAATCAACGGCTTTTTTGTCTAATGTTAACGCAGCCTCGCCTCCCATCCACACCGCAATCGAACCATCTTGTCGTTTAACCGTAAACCCTAAACCTGTCGGGAAAATATCCGTTGCTTGGGTAATTTCAGTTTTGGGTCCAGAGTGGCCATCAACCACAGTGCCATCCTGTTTTAAAAAGGCAAACTCCCGCTCATAGGTCACCACTTTGCTCACCTGAGTGACTTCTTGATAACGTGGCTGCTTGTCTACCAAGTCCCAACCTTCCCAAGCAATGGCCGTATTATCCTTGCGTAGCGCGACAAAACCCTCCTCAAAGGGATAAACCTTGTGCACTTTTTGCAACTTATCCTGTAGGACTGATGTATCGGCACCATTGAATTTACTGCCCCATACGTGCAGTTGACGACTGATGGTTAAGGCGGCAAACGCGCCACGATTTGCATAAATATCAATCACTTTATTGGCGCGTTTTGTAGTAGATAAACGCGCTGGAAACGCGACATGATACTCAGTCAATTCGCCCTCACCCCAGGTATATACGCTGCCATCCGCCAGCAGCGCCGCAAACCCATGATCCGTGTTGACAACTTTCACGGCAGGCGCTAATTGGCTGAGTTTTGCCAGTTGTTCGCGGCCTTTTTGATCATCGCTGACCCCGCCCCAAGACACTAATTTCCCCGTCGCAGTCCTCGCGGTAAAAGCATTATTGTTGGCATAGAGCAGATCGACATGGTTAAGCTCAGAGGCCACGTGGCGACTATCACCACCATAAGCGGCATCGCCCCAAGTCACTACTGCTCCCCCCAGCTTTAAGGCAGCAAAGGCACCTTTATTAATCAACACAAAATCAATATTGGTCATCGCAGGCGCAGCATATTGACCCGAGAGCAGTTCGGCTGGTGTTGAATCCAGATTAGACCAACTGACTACACTACCATCTTGTTTGATGGCCGCATAAAGCCCTTCTGCCAACACAAAAGAACGAACGCCTGTCAGCACTTGCTTCATCCCCATCCCCCAAGGGATAAGTTTGTCATCACGGGTTAAGGCCGCAAAACCACAGGTATTCTCCGCCGCGTATAACTCTTTTACATTGACCAGAGGCTCTGCGGCATTATTGATATCGCCACCACATTCAGCATCGCCCCATGCCACCACAGTACCGTCTTGCTTGAGTACCGCAAATGCACTGAGATTACTGTAGATTTGACTCACTTGGACTAACTGGGCAGGCATAGGGATTTTGGTAGAATCGTCGGCCACCTCAAGATTGCTCGGGATGGACGTTAATGAATTATTCGCGGTGGATGGTGATCTGTGAGCCAAGATCGTGTCAGAAATTTGCTGTTTTAATTCGGGCGATATATCAGAATCCTGTTTATCTATGAGTAAGTTAACCACATGACCCAAAGCAAAAATCGCCAGCGCTACACCGCCCCACGAGACCTGTTTTTTATCCACAAGTATATCCTTATCGTAACTGCAAACTCTCACTGAGTTTAAACTAGAACATAACGTCGACTGAGTACGCTAAATGTGAACTGTGATTGTAACCAAAACAGGGCTAAAATGACATTGCCCTAAAGTCGAAAGCTGGCCTGATTCAAGTAAGATGAGCATATGAGTAAAAAAATAAAAGCAGCGTATCTCGCTGCTTTTATTGGATATGATGTTGAGGTAACAAAGGGCTAATCTCTTTTGCCCACTTTCTCTAACCCCCAAACCAGTGCAATCGCCGCTAACATACACACAATGGCGAACAGCAGTTGTGAAGGCTGACCCGTTACTTGCTCAAAATTAAGCGGGGAAATATTTTGCTCCAGCAAAGGTACTTGTTCGCCGTGGGAGTTGGTCCGCCAAGTTAAGATTTCTTTCCATGGCCAAATTTTACCTAAGGTACCTAACATTAATCCGGTTAGAAACACGATAGTGGCATCATGGTATTTACGCAGCAGCGCCGACAATAAATGGCTGAACGTCAGTAATCCCATCACGGCACCAGCAGCAAAACAGGCCAAAATATCCAGCTGAATATTTTTAGCGGCAGCGAGGACCACAGGATATAACCCTAACAATAATAAGATGAAACTGCCTGAAATTCCTGGCAATACCATAGCGCAAATCGCAATCGCGCCGCCGAAAAAGATATTCATGTAACTGGCTTCTACCGCGACCGGATTCAGCACCGTAATCGCCCATGCAGCCAGCACACCAAGCGCAAATAACCCTAAACGTGCCACAGTGAAACCACTCACTTGTTTAAGCATATGCACGACAGAGATAAGAATAAGCCCAAAAAAGAACGACCAGATCGGGATGGGATGTACCGCCAACAACCAAGAAATCAGCTTCGCAAAGGTAAAAATACTGGTCAGGATCCCCGCCAGCAGACTCACTAAAAAGCCACCATTAATATGGGCAAATGCCCCTTTTATGCCCTGCGACTTGATTACGCCCCAAAGGGAAGGATTAATGCGTTTTACACTATCGAGCAAAGTATCGAGAATACCCGTAATAAACGCTATGGTGCCGCCCGAAACGCCAGGCACAACATCAGCAGCGCCCATGGCCATTCCCTTAAAATACGTCAGCAAATATTTCACTGTGAGTCCTTGTAGTTAAATCAACATGCCATTGCCGCTACACGACAAATTGGCCGCAATTATACGGTGTTACACTTAAAACCGCGAAATGAAGTTTACTTAATTAAGCCGACTGGTATTTGTTGTTATCCTAATGTTACACTCATCCGACCAGAGCAACCCAAGCTCAACTTGGAACAGGCTCAAAATAACAACACCCCTTTGCACCTTTATTAAGGATAACCATGAGCCAGACAGACTCTTCTAGCACTGCAGAACAAAAACCTAATAAAGTGCTCGCGCTCTACCACAAAACTCGCCGTTATCCCTTCGGCCAACAACTGTTTTCAATCATGGTTTCACGCATGGCGCCCTATTTCGGCACCATCAAACCACTGATCACTGAATTACGCCTTAATCATTGCGCCTGTTTAATTAAAAAACGCCATGCCGTTCATAATCATATAAAAACTGTACATGTGATTGCGATTTGTAATGGTCTAGAAATGGCCATGGGCGTGATGGCCGAAGCTTCAATTCCAAAACATTTACGTTGGATACCTAAGGGCATGAGTTTGGATTATACAGCTAAAGCAGGCAGCGATATTTTATGTATCGCCGAAGTGACACCAGAGCAATGGACTCCTGGCGATATGCTGGTCCCCGTTACCGCCTACGACACCCAAGGAGTGGTTGTGGTGAAAGGACATATCAAATTGTGGATTTCAGAAAAACCGCAAAAATAAACGCTTTGAATCAAGACTTACACTTAATGTCAGCATGTAAAAAGGGAGCTTTGCTCCCTTTACTTTTTAACCTTCAGCCGTATTTCGCAAAAACATTCAGTTAACTGAATTGCGCGGCGCCTTGCTCGCTCACGTTTAAGTACGAACTGTTAGATACGAGCTTTTAAAATCGCAGCCCTATCGCAATAGAGCAGCCCAGTTATGCAAAATATTAAGCGAAATGGCTTGCGGTAAAACGCTCAATTAAACGGATAAAGTCGGCTTCAGCAAGCTTGGCACATTTTAAGGTTTGTTCATGGGACAACTGCACGTCCCCCAATCCTTCTGCCATATTGGTAATGGCACACACAGCCAACACGGGCAAACCACAATGCGCCGCCGAAATCACTTCTGGCACTACGGACATCCCCACTACATCGCCACCGATGATTTGCATCATGCGGATTTCAGCCGCGGTTTCAAAACACGGGCCAGAGTAAGACACAAAGACCCCTTGATTCACTTCAATGCCTGCGGTTTTTGCGACACTTAAGGCTTCTGATCTCAGGTTTTTATCATAAGCATTGGCTAGGCTAAAAAAGCGTGGACCGTAGTTATCATCATTTGCGCCCGTCATGGGCGTACCCGGCATAGTATTAATGTGATCGCTGAAAATCACTAATGATCCCACGCCGATCCGCTCTGGCCGTAATGATCCCGCAGCGTTAGTCACGAGTAACAATTCACACCCTAAACGTTTGAAAGTACGCACAGGCGTCGTCATCACCTTCATGCTTTGGTGCTCGTAAAAATGCCCGCGGCCTTTCATGCACACTATATCGATGCCATGTAAGCTGCCGAGCACGAGCTCTCCCGAATGACCGACGACGGTACTCACAGGAAAGCCGTCTAACTCTTCATAGGGGATCACTACTTTGTTATCTAAATTATCGGCAAACGCGCCAAGCCCTGAGCCCAAAATCATAGCAGCACGGGGAGAGAAATTCGGTTTACGGGCTCGAATCGTCGCAAGGGCATTAATAACGGGATCATGGCTCATACAAGGTACCTCATAGCAAAGGAATGAAAGAGTAAACGACCCTCAGTATAAGCGGGCTTAGGGTTGTAAATAATCGCGATTAATCGCACTATTGTGCTGATAAAAATGACAATAACTGAAAATAATGAGCCTAAGATGAGCAAGATAAACGCACCTGAACTCGTCACCTTGAAGATGCTGCGGTATTTCCATCGAGTGGCTGAAGTGAAAAACTTCACCGCTGCCGCCGAGCAACTGCATTTATCGAAATCTCCGCTGAGTGCACAAATCAAAGAGCTAGAATCGCTCCTTGGCGTTGAGCTATTCACCCGCAGCACTCGTCAGGTCGAACTCACGCCCTATGGCCAATTGTTAAGAGAGAAGTGCGAGCAAATATTCGAACTGGTGAATATCTCATTGGAACAAGTGGCTCAGCTTGGGCGACTCGATAGAAACCATATTCGAATTGGCATCATGAGCTCGCTGTTTTGGATGGGATTTGGTGACATACTGAAAAGCTTTCGTAAGCAATGCCCTAATAATGAGCTGATATTTCAAGAGTTATCACCCGAAACTCAAAAAGTCGCCTTAGCACATCAAGAAATCGATTTTGGCCTAGTGCGCTACGCCGATACCTTAAATTTGCCGCACCTTCTCGCCGAAACCATCACCAGCGAACCTATGGTGTTAGCACTGGCAAGTAAGCATCCCTTAGCCAGACGCAAAAGCATCGACTTGAGTGAACTCAAAGATGAGCCCTTTACCTTACTCAGCCGTGCCAATTCCGCCTCTAGCGATTTAATTATCGCCAGCTGTCAGGCCGCAGGATTTATGCCGCAATTAGTACAGGAAATGGTCGAGCCCAATAGCTTGATGGCCATCATCACTGGCGATAACAGGGTATCCATAGTGCCGCAAAGTTATGCTTCACAACCTTGGCCTAGGGTAAAATTTATTAAGTTAAAACAAACCATCCCCGCCGATATCTGCCTGATTTATCGGCCAGAAATAGCTTCGCTGCCGATTATCGATAGCCTGAGGGACTTATTGAAGCAACAAATCAAAACCATTTAGATTGTCTCCCAAACGAATGCTATGCTGAGTGCAATACTCAGGGTTCATATTTTAAGGATATCAAGATGGATGAATTTTTAGCGGCAGCCATTGAAGAAGCCAAACAAGGACTCGCCGAGGGCGGTATCCCCATTGGTTCGGTATTAGTGATCGATGGCAAAATCGTCGGACGCGGCCACAATAAACGGGTACAAAAAGGCAGTTCAGTACTGCATGCAGAAATGGATTGTCTCGAAAATGCCGGCCGATTTAGCGCCGCCGAGTACCAAAGGGCGACCTTGTATTCCACCCTATCGCCCTGCGATATGTGCAGCGGTGCAGTATTACTTTATGGCATACCAAAAGTCATCGTCGGTGAAAACGCTACCTTCCAAGGGCCTGAAGCCTATGTAAAATCCCGCGGTGTGGATGTCACTGTGGTCGATAATGCCGAGTGCAAACAATTGATGCAGGACTTTATCGCTAGTAATCCCACACTCTGGAACGAAGATATCGGCGAGTAATGGTTCGACAGTCTTCTCAATCCGTTTCTGCATTTTTGTATTTCACTTTTTACGTTGGTGCTAGTTCACTTTCTACCTTTCCTGTATTTTACTTTTTGTGTTGGCTGTATTTCATTGGGGGCTAGCGCCTGCTAGGCTAGCCCTCCCAAATTCCAGTGAAAAGTGGAACATGTCTACTAGCGAAAGGAACTCAGCTAACGTGTCAGCAAACTTACCTAAAGACCCTTGGTCAAGATCAGACTCCACGCAGCCTGTTGTAATGACAATACCCGCACAGCGTAATGCCAACCTCGATGCTATTCGCGGCTTAGCCGTGTTGGGGATATTTTTTATGAATATCTATTTTATGGGCATTACTTTTTTTGGCTATGCGCCCCATGAAACACAGCCGCTGTCGGATCACATTATCAAAGTGTTCAGTAACTTTTTCATCGAGGCACGCTTTATCAGTCTATTTTCCATCTTGTTTGGCGTCGGGCTTTTTATTCAATATCAGCGATTTAGCGCCAAAGGCCTAGAAGCTTACCCACTACTGCGATCACGTTTAAAATGGTTAATTGTATTTGGCCTACTCCACGGCATTTTTATTTGGTCAGGTGATATTTTATTCACCTATGGCATCAGCGGATTTTTAGCTTTGTGTTACAAAGATTTAAGTGTTGAAGCCCTTAAGCGCAAAGCGAATATTTTTATTTTAAGCGCCTTAGTTATCATTACGCTGGTTAGCCTTACGGGCAGCGATGAACCTTTCACTCGAGAATCGAGTCTATTTGCAGAGCAATACAGTGCATGGACCTCTGGCTATGCCGACCAACTATTACTGCAATTGATGCAAGTTGGCTATATGGCACTGGTGATCCCTTTTACCATAATGTGGTTTACAGCTGGCTTGATGTTGCTCGGCATGGCCTTGTATCAACAGGGGACTTTTGAGCGGGGTTTTAGCAAATCGGTACTGGTAAAGTTAGTGCTAGCAAGCGTAACGCTATCACTGCTTGATACCATCTTAGGTTTAACGAAAAATACCATTCTCGTTGCGTTTTCAGATGTGTTAATCATGCTAAGTGCTATTCCTATGGCGCTGATTTACATCCACATTATAGTTAAGGTTTGCCAGAATAATCCTAATATACTGACTCCGCTGCAAAATATTGGCAAACTCGCGTTTAGTCTCTATATTCTGCAATCCATCGTTGGCGTGTTAGTGTTTAGACACTTAGCTCCCGAATTGCTATTGAGCTTAGATAGATGGGGATACATGGCCATGGCGCTCGTTTATTCAGTAGTGCAATTATTGTTAGCCAGCCTGTACTTACGCTATTTCAAGCAAGGGCCGCTAGAGAAACTTTGGCGCCACCTCGCGTTTAAAAAATACACGGCATCACAAGAACACAAGCAAACTTAAAAACACTGACACGAGATTGATACCAGATAATGACGAACAAAAAAACTGCCAAAACGGGCAACAGCGCTTCACCTCAAACCAATCGTTCTCAAAAGAGTCGAGCACAAAGCGGTCGCACACAGAACAATCGCACCCAAAGTAGTCGCGCTCAAAAATCCAATACAGCCGCTTCAGGCTCAAGCCTTATGCCGCTGTTATTGGTGGTGATTTTTCTTGCAGGCTTAATCGGCGCAGCACAGCAACATATGCTGCCAGTCGGGATTGCGGGCATGTACATCACACTAAGCCTGCTCACCTTTATCGCCTATGCCATCGATAAATCCGCCGCTAAACGTAACAAATGGCGAACTAAAGAAAGCTCATTACATCTGCTCGCCCTCATGGGCGGTTGGCCCGGCGCTCTATTTGCCCAAAACCTGTTAAGACACAAGTCCATTAAAGCCTCATTTAGAAACGTCTTTTGGCTCACCGTCGTCGCCAACTTAGCCGTACTGGGTTATGGCATAAAAACTGGCGCCGTAGATATGTTTATCTAATGCTCTTATTTAAGGGCTTTTATGTAAGAGCTTTTATACAAAGGCTTTTATATAAGGCGCCTTATCTAAGAATCGCCATCTGAGGGTGGCAGTCTAAGCAGCATGAGTCGCGGCATCGATCAACTGATCTACCACAGACAACGCCAACAGTGCAGACTGAGTGTCACCTTTTAGTTGCGCCGACACTATCGCACCCTCTTTGAGTAAACCTATTGCCGCAACGAGAAATTGGGTCTTAGCTTCTGGCAAGCCCAATGCCGATACTTGCTGTTCAATTAAACTCGCCACTCGCAGTTTATGCAGGGCGCAGAGTTGGTGCACTGGATGGCTCGGCTCAGTAAATTCGGCGCTGACATTGATAAAAAAACAGCCGCGAAACTCACACAGTTGCGGCACTCTTTGATTAAACCAATCATCGAGCGCGATAAATAACCCACCAATGCCCTCCCGTCCCGCTGGCAATGCGTTCACTCGCTCGCTAAGCCATTGATAAAATACCTCATCACGATAGCGAACCACGGCTTCAACTAACTCATCTTTACTGGCAAAGTGGTGGTACAGAGTTTTTTTGGCGATCGCCGATTCCTGCAAAATCTGATTAATCCCCACCCCATGCACACTTTGAAAATAAAACAGTTTAAATGCGGTAGTGACCAATTGCTGCCGTTTATCCGATGGCGTACCAGTCTGAATCTCAGTGCCCTGCATCAACTCATTCCTCTTCTTTAGTAAACATTCGTTAGCAAATTTTAGCTAACAAATATGAGTCCTATCTTCTCACGAGTAGACAAGTCAGCCTACCCGTGAGAACATTCGCACAGGTAGACAAATTTGTCTACTTCGGTAACTAAATTAAGTTAATAGTGAAATCAAGAGTGAACACGGAACACCACAGCATGTTAGCAGCGATGGTTTGCTGAACATTCACGTCCACAATTTAGTTTCAAAATAAGGGCTTAACACCAGTCATTAATGGGAGAAAAAGATGCAAAGAATCAGTCAGCAGAATCTAAAGATGGCCTTGCTCGCAGGGGGCGGGGCCATGTTGTGTATCAGTAGTTTAGCGGCGCTTGAACAGTTAACACCGCAAACTATTTGGTTAATGGCTCCCTTTGGCGCCACTATGGTGTTGTTGTTTGCCTTACCAGAAAGTCCGCTCGCTCAACCGAGAAACATACTCTGCGGTCACTTAGTCACGAGTCTGGTCGGACTAATAATTTTAAATACTTTGGGAGTCTCTCCGCTCACCTTAGGGCTCGCGGTTGGATTAGGTATAGCGGTTATGATGTTAACTCATACTGTGCATCCACCCGCGGGAGCTAATCCTCTGGTCGTTATGCTCACGGCGCAGCACTGGGATTTTCTGTATATGCCCGTCGCCAGTGGTGTTGCACTCATTCTGGCTTTTGGTTGGCTGTATCACAACTTACTTTGCCGCCGGCAATACCCACAAAAGTGGTTTTAATCATTCATCGCCAATAAAAAAGGGCAATTTAAAATTGCCCTACACTTTCTCTAAAATGCAAAATTGGCTGTCACTTTGCCTTTAGAACCAGCTCAACGCGATACTGATAATCACGCCAGTGATCATCAATTGCATTAAACAAAGCCCATAATATCCCGCGCTTTTAAGCCTGCAATCGCCAGCACAGGCAGTGCCCAGAAAGGTTGAATCAAGTTAGTCCACGCATCTCCCCAAGCAACGGCCATTGCGACCCGAGCGACATCAGCACCTAAAGCCTGTGCGGCGGGTAACATAATCGGCGCCTGCACGGCCCATTGGCCACCTCCCGATGGTACAAAAATATTCACAATTCCTGCACTGATAAAGCTCCAAAATGGCAGGCTCTCGGCGCTAGCGATGGCCACAAAACCTTCCGAAATACTTTGGGCTAAACCCGATTGCACCATCACTGCCATAATGCCCGCATAAAAGGGAAATTGGATAACAATCCCTGCGCCGCCCTTAATGGCCTCATTCAAGCTGGTTAATAAACTGCGTGGTGTTTGATGTAACAGTATGGCGAGGAACAGAAATAAGAAATTCACTAAATTGAGATTTAAGCTGCCGCCCTGCACCCAAAAGTAATAACCTAAATATACAAGCCCAGCGCCACCGACGCTCCAGCCGAGTAAACGACTATTTTCTAACTTATCCGCAGGACGGCTTTCAGGCTGACGCTCGCTCACATTTGCAGAGTTAAGCTCTAACGCCGAAGCATCAAGTTCAGCGCCTTTGTCATCAAGGGCGCTTGGGTCGACATAAACACTGTCTTTTTCTTCTGGCAACATAAAGCGATTTACTAAGGGCATGACCACAAACAGAATTGCCACTAACAATAAATTATAACTCGCGAAAATGGTGTAACTGGTGGGGATGATACCGATTTGCGATTCAGAGAAATGCCCCACCGTCGCTATGGTTAATGGGATCGAACCCGCAAGCCCACCATGCCAAACCACAAAGCCGGAATAGGCGCTGGCGACCAGCAGTCGATAATCCACTTTCACTTTGCGAGCTAAGGCTTTGGCAAATAACGCGCCCACCACTAGCCCAAAACCCCAGTTAATCCAACTGGCGGCCAGTGACACCAAAGTCACTAAAATAATGGCTTGCGGTGCCGATTTAGCGAACCCCGCAATCGCATCAAGCAGCTTTTTAATCGGCGGCGAGCTTGCCAACATAAATCCTGCCACCAGCACTAACAGCATCTGCATCGAAAAACTTAACAGCGTCCAAAAGCCATCGCCCCAATAATTGATGACTTCCAGCGGGGTTTTATGTTCGGCGACCACAGCAGCAATTAATACGACTAAGGTAAGTAAAAGCACGAAAATATAGGGATCGGGTAGATATCGGTCGACGAGTTTGACCAAAGGTTTTGCCGCTTTGTTTAACATAGACTTTCCTTGTTTATTATCTGAACTAAAACGTCAACACGCCCTAGTTCTTATTTGTTTTTATTGAATTTTTATTGAGTCTTAAGCCCACAGATTAAGCGATCTCTAAAGCAGGATAAAGTCTTGAGGGAGTTTTTAACGGTTTGAACTGGTAGCACCAGATATCCCGCTCAACGCACACGCGAGTGCCGATAGCATCTCAAGCTAAAAAACTGATAATATGGCAAAAATTAACTAAGGTGCTCTTTATATGAAAATGTTACTTGCCGTTGTGGTGATTGCTGGGGTGATTTTTTACTTCTTTACCTCGATGAACGGCCAAAAAGCCGCCCAAGAAAATATCCGTTTAGGCAATGAGTTTTTAACACAAAACAAAACCAAAGAAGGTGTGATCACCACAGCTTCAGGTTTGCAATATCAAGTATTAACTCAGGGCGATGGCACAGTTCATCCTAAAGCCAGCGATACAGTGACAGTCCATTACCATGGCACGAAAATTGACGGAATTGTGTTCGATAGTTCGGTTGATCGCGGCGAACCCATAGTGTTTCCGCTTGATCGCGTAATTAAGGGGTGGACTGAAGGCTTACAGCTAATGACAGTAGGTGACAAATTCCGTTTTTATATTCCGAGTGAGCTTGCCTACGGGAACCGCAGCGCAGGTAAAATTAGTGGCGGGTCATTGTTAATATTTGATGTGGAACTGCTTAAGATAAACTAAATGTTTGTTCTATAGATGAAAGCCTCCAATCTCCACGGAGGTTTTTCCATTTGACTTAATAAGTTAATCCGAACGGATAATTTATCAATTTACCCTGTGCTATAAGTCACTTAGCTCTTATTCACTTCAAACAATTGTTGACACCTCTCGCCAATAGTTTAAACATAACCCTAATCACCTCGATATTTTTAGACTTCAGCTGTAAAGGATTGCACATTGGCCATTCCCAGAGTATTCATCAGCTCCACCTGTTACGACTTAAAACACATCAGAGAAAATCTGAAATACTTCGTTAAAACTGTAGGTTATATGCCCGTATTATCTGACGATGGTGATGTTTACTACAGTGTCGATGCGCATACACATGATGCTTGCATAAGTGAAGTAGCCACTTGCCAATTGTTTATCTTAATCATTGGAGGCCGCTACGGTGGTGAACATAAAGACAAAGAAGGTTCGATTACCAACAATGAATATCGAGAAGCAGTCAAAAATAAGATACCTATTTTCGCTTTAGTCGAGAATGCTGTTTACTCAGACCACCACACGTATCTTTCAAACAAAAAAAGTAATCCTGACTTTTACGAAAAAATTGCATATACAAGTATCGATAACATCAAGATTTTCAGTTTTATCGACGAAGTTAGAAAAAGCAGCACGAACAATGCCTTAGTTCCGTTTAATAACTTTGCTGACATGGAAGCATATTTAAAGAAGCAATGGGCTGGGTTGATGTATGACTTACTAACGGAAAGAGTAAGAGTTGATAATGCAAGAATAACAAACAGATTAATTGATGACCTTAGTATTGCAGCAAAGAAAACTGAGGAACTAATAAAGGTACTAGTACGCTCAACTAATATTGACCACATCGAAGATAAAATTAGTAAAATTGACTTAAAAGCCAAAGCAGAAAGTTTTATAGGGTGGCTGTATGATTACTTCGGGATTGCTCAAATGGCAGTTGAAATCGATAACATTCCAGATATTCGAGAGTACGATAGATGGTTTGATTATTTAGCTGCAACTGAAGCATTTTGCATTGACCTTCTTAGGCACGAAGAAGGTGAAAGTGCATTCATAACTCATCGAATCACCTGTCAAACGGTAGAAATATGGGAAACAGTGGAAGGTAATACGCACCTTGATAATCATCAAGGTATACAAGAAGCATTCGAGGCACTAAAACAAGTTGATGACTTTACAAGGGAAAATATCTTGAAGAACATTTTTACATTCTTTAAGTGATGATGTTAACCACTAGATTGAAATTCAAAATTAAACTGTAGTTGCAATATAAGCAGCACTTTGATTGACGGTACTGTGTTTGACAGTTCGGTTGATCGCGGCGAACCCATCGCATTTCCGCTTAATCGGGTGATTAAGGGTTGGACCGAGGGCGTACAACTTATGGTTGTTGGCGATAAAATGCGGTTTTTTATTCCCAGTGAACTCGCCTACGGTAACCGTAGCACGGGCAAGATTGGTGGTGGTTCTGTGTTAATTTTTGATGTGGAACTGCTTAAGATTGATTAAATCAGTCTTCAATGAGTCTGTCTTAACGCATTCGGCTGTATTCATAAAAAAACCTAACGCTTAATAAAGAAAAAAGCCCTGAATCTTCGCAGGGCTTTATTTTTTAACCAATAATATCAAAATTTTGGATGATTACTGGCAGGTTGCCGCGCCAATATCAACCCATACTGCTGCAACACTCGGTACATCACCTTTAGTCCAGTAACTCGCCTTCCAAACACGACCGTTATAGCGAGTAGTTTGACCGCCGTTATACACCACACCCGCATCCCAACCGAGATCAACTTGGCTGAGTAGCTGCCATTGGTCTGCGGTGCGAGATGGCGTATTGCCCTGAGTCCAATACTTTGCTTTCCATACCAACTGACTATGACTCACAGTATTACCCGTGTTGTATACCACACTGGTTTGCCAAGCAGTATAGTTACCGGCATTGGGATCGGTTGCATCGCATCCACCGCCGACCACTTTTGGCGTCACGGTCAGATTAGTCGATGCGCTCGCATCTAAGGCACCATCGGAAACCAGCACGCTCAAACCATAGCGGGTCGCTTCGGTAACATTGGGGCCAGTAACCACTAACGTGGCACTATTTTGCCCGGTTGCCGACACGCCTGCGGGCACAGTCCAAGCGTAGGTTAAGGCATCACCATCTGCATCGGAGGCATTCGCCACTATACTGACGGTTTTACCCGCTTCAACTGTCGCAGTCGGAGCCAGAGTCACTACAGGTGCTTGATTAGGCGTATCAGCCTTGTTCGTCACCAGCACAGTATCGCTGGCAAATAGCCCTTCAGGATCGGTGACTTTAAGGCTAAAACCATAGGCGACATCGGTTTGGGTTGCTCCCAGTTGAATAGTCGCATTCGCCATATCTGCATTCGCGATGGCAACACTTGGCCCAGAGACTTGAGTCCAGAGATAGCTTAAGGCAGCGTTTTCAGGATCGCGCGAACCGCTACCATTGAGCGTCACATCGGCGGGACCTGTGACATTCACATCCACGCCAGCATTGGCAATGGGCGCTTTATTCACTGGCGGAGTGGTGCCTTCACCATGGCCTAAACCTTCGTGCATGGCATTCAGAATGTCACCATTATCGGCATCAAGTTCCCACGCAAAAAGCCCACCAAGTTGATTAGAAAGCACATATTGCCCCTTGGCTTTAACTGAACGAGCATCATCGAAAGTGATTAAATCGCCAGTAGATGCCTTGAACAAAGATGGCGCCTCGGCCGTTTCGTCATAGCTGTAAGTCCAACCACTTCCCATGTAATCGTTCGCTATCTGACGATAATCCACCACACCAGCTTCCCAAGTACCTTTTACTTTGCCCGTTGCCGTCCCTGTAAAAGGATTATTACCACTGTAGCCATTCACACCTGTCCAGCCGCGGCCATACATAGCGGCACCGACCACAATTTTCCCTGGGGTCACACCTTGGCCTAACAGCGCATTAACGCCATTAGCTGTGGTGTAACGGGTATTGGGATCCCAACTCGCTTCATACAGATTGGTTTGATGGCCGAGTTCAGTATTAGTCCAACCACCATTAAAGTCGTAACTCATCAAGAAGATGTAATCCATGTACTGCTGAGCAGCCTGATAATCGACTTTTTGAATTTTATCGTCACCAGCACTAATGGCTGAGGTCAGCTCATAGGTACGACCCGTTTCGGCGCTTAGTTCATCAAGCATCGCCCGCAGTTCACGCATCAGAGTCACATAGGTTTCACCGTCATTGGCATTACCTAAATTTGGGTTAGCGCCATTCCCCCCTGGAAATTCCCAGTCGATATCAACGCCATCGAAGAATTTCCATGTCTGTAGAAACTCTTTCACCGAAGCGACAAAGATATCGCGCTTGGTTTTATCACCGAAGAAAAAGAAGGGATCCGAGAGGGTCCAACCACCGACCGAAGGTAAAATCTTCAAATCTGGATGTGCTTGCTTAAGTGCCATCAATTGACCAAAGTTACCTTTGTAAGGATCTGAATGCTCACTCACTCCCGCCTGCGGTATTTGAATCGCTGCCCAAGGATCGTGAATCGCAACTTTAAAATCACCACGACCACTACAGGCACGTTGCAACGCTTCGAAACTGCCTTCGATTTCTTTCAAGCTATCATTGATGCCATCACCACCACAAATTGGGGTAAAGCCATATAAAATATGGGTTAAGTTTTGCGCAGGTATCTTATCGACCGGGAATTTACGGCCGTATACGCCCCATTCGACAAAGTAACCTCCCACCACTTTGCCTGATTTATTAGCATAGGGACGGTTGTTTTCTTTTAGGGGAGCATTGAGTGGCACTAAATGGCTGCCGTCGGTATCAGCCACCAGGATTTGTTTAGCATCGCTCGCCGTACAGCCATCACTGTTACACAGTTGTACTTGCATCTGATAACGGCCGCCCTTGTTCACCTTAAAGTTAGCGGTTCCCGACGCGCCAGATGGGCCTTCCCAAACCACATTGCCGTTGAGCAACACTTGGGCTTTATTGCCCACATCGCCACTCCAAAGGTTCCAACTGACGGAGACATCGGCGGCATCTTTCACCGTAACTAATTGATTGTAAGCGGTAGCCGCTTGATTCACTTCAATAATAGCGAACTTAGTTTCGCCCCAACCTAAAGTCGGTTTACCGGGCGCCGCTGCAAAAACGCTGGCACTGATGGTAGATGCCAGCGCTGATGCCACTAGCAAGGCTGATGTTGAAATTTGAGTCTTGAACATGAGATATCCCTATTGAATTTTTATATGAATCAATAAGGCAAACAAAGCGTAGACAGGAAACAGCACTCTCTTAAAACCATGCAAAACGACTGACAACTGCACGAAGAAAAACCTGTGGTATCCCCGCTATCATAGGTACAGACGAACCCTTAGACCGGAGGCTTTGCGTCCCAGTTTTTCAACTGGTTTGCCTTTTACACACAATGACAACGTTGTCATTGCAAATATCAGCATAAGCGTAAGCGCAATAAAATTGCAACAAAATATTATCAACTGTGTTATTGGCTAAAATCGCAAATAGAACTAGGCATCTGATAATAAAGGAATTATGCAAATTAAACTATCGCTAATATTTACTTTGGGTAATGAGGATCATCTGAATACTTTAAGAATAAAAAAACAGGACTCGATATGCCAAAGGCATCATAAGTCCTGCTTTATATTTCACAATTTACGTCGCTTATGCAGCTAAAACTCAATCACTAAACATTCATGGCGCAAACCATTGTCGAACAACATGATGATCCTTATGCGCAGGGCATTTATGATCCTTATGCACGGGGTTATTTATGATCCTTATGCACGAGGATAGTCCCTTGCGAGCATCACTGATAAACCGCGGCAAACCAAGGTTTCCATATCATCGACACGATTGATTTTCATCTCAGCTAAGGGCGCGCTCAATGCCATTTGCTTTAAGCTTTCGAGGCAGCCTTTGTAGTAAGGAGCGCTATTCATCATACCGCCAGCAAGCCAAATTCGATTAGGATTAAATAAATTAACCGCCCACGCTAATCCCATGCCGAGATAACTGCCCGCGCGATATAAATCATCCTGAGTGGAGATTTTGCGGCTGCGCACTGAATCGCCACTGGCCAGTTGCTCTAAACTAAACTCGCCAGATTCTGTCATCACGCGACAAGGCCCCAACTCCCCCGCCACGCCAGTCGCTCCCGTAAAGACTTGTCCATTAAAGGCAATAGACATACCGATCCCAGTGCCGCACATGACCAATAACTCACAGGCATATTTGGCATCACAAGTCGCTTGCATACCCGCATCGATATCGTTGCAGATAAACTTAAGCTCACCCTGGGTTTTGACTGTATCGAAGCTCAATCCATTGAGTCCAGGTAAAGATTTACAAGAAACCAAACGATTATTTTGTACCAGTCCAGGTACGGCAATCGCTAATTGGTAATGCTGTAAATCATAATCACGTTCAAACGCCGCGATTTGATTATTTAACTCTTCAATTTTAAAACCTTCACCTGTGGGGATTTTATATTGTTCTGTATGTCCCGCGAGATGAAGTTCGAACAGGGCTTTGGTACCGCCCACATCTATTGTTAGTATTTGCATCGCTTACTCCACTGATACATGTGCCCCACTCTGACCCCGAGTAGAGATGGCAAATGTTAGCATAGGGTCCAAATGTTAGCGATTGAATAAAACTTAAGTTGCTAATTTTTAAGGAACAAGTCCTAATTAAAACATGACCAACCTTTTATTTAATTCACTTTTCATGCTCAAAATCACATAAATAAATTAACAACAAACCCCATAACCTCAAGCGTCTTACCTGCACAAATTCACGATTGTATACAAAATCCTTTATTCGCGACCCTTGCATCTAGCACGCTAGACTTGCGATAATCCGAGCCGGTTAAAACTCAAATCAACATAAACCCAAGCTACCTGAAGATACGAGTTTCAGAGCGCCTAGGGTGCTTCAATTCAAGGCGTATCAATGACAGAATGTCGGCTACCTTTTGAATTGATGCAACACGGAAGTGAAGTGCCCTAGACGCTCCGTCCCGGCGGTTTTTAACGCACTTTATACTGCGTTGGTTATTTTTAACTTAGCCCACTAGGTCTGCAAATAACCGCAATCGCCATGAATGGCGTGAATGCCATTAATGCAGGAGCAATTAATGGCCTTGCCTAAAGTGCGTTAAATTACCGCTGAATCCTGCATCTTCAGGTTGTTTGGGTATAAACCATTCATCCTTAGTCGATCTTCGCCTACCGACTCGCATAGCATGCCAGTCTCAATTGGAGCCCTTATGTCACAATCAATCGCTAACCGTCTCGGTGCTATTCGTAACGAATTAACATCTGCTAATCTCGATGCTTTTATTATTCCCCGTGCCGACGAATATCTGGGCGAATATGTGCCAGCACATAACGAACGTTTGTACTGGGCAACCAACTTTACCGGTTCGGCGGGTATGGCTATCGTATTGAAAGATAAAGCCGCAATATTTACCGATGGCCGCTATACGGTTCAAGTTCGTTTGCAAGTCGATGCCACACTTTTCAGTTATGAAAGCCTAACCGATACACCACAAATTGAGTGGTTATGTGACACGCTACCAGCAGGGTCTCGCGTTGGTTTCGATGCGCGCTTACACACCTTAGCTTGGTATGAAAATGCCAAAGCAACCTTAAATAAATCCCAAATCGAATTAGTTGCAGTTGAACAAAACCCTATCGATTTGCATTGGCAGAATCGGCCAGCACAGTCGAACGCGCCTATCACTTTGTTTAGCAACGAGAGTGCTGGTAAAACCAGCCTGCAAAAACGCATTGAAATTGGTGCATTAGTAAAAAAAGCCGGTGGTGATGTCGCCTTAATCGCCGCCTTAGATTCTTTCTGCTGGCTACTCAATATTCGCGGCAATGATGTACCGCGCCTGCCCGTTGTACTCGGCAGTGCCCTGCTCCACGCCAATGGTGATATGCAGCTTTTCACCGATTTAAGCAAACTCCCAGAGGGCATTGAGGAGCATGTTGGCGCTGGCGTAAGCTTTAAGGGCGAGGCATCTCTTGCCGATACACTCGCCAGCATGCAGGATGTAAAACTACTGGCCGATCCGAATTCTGCAAACGCTTGGGCACAAAACATTGCCCGTGAGGCAGGAGCAAAATTGATAGCTGGAATCGATCCTGTCGCTTTACCTAAAGCGCAGAAAAACGCCGCAGAACTGGCCGGCATGCGTGCCTGTCATGTCCGCGATGGCGTCGCAGTGAGTCGATTCCTTGCATGGCTCGATGCCGAAGTGGCGGCCAATCGCATGCACGATGAAGCCACCCTTGCGGATAAATTGGAAAGCTTTCGCCTAGAAGATGAGCGTTACCGCGAGCCAAGTTTCGACACGATTTCAGCTGCCGGTCCTAATGCCGCTATGTGCCATTACAATCACAACAATGGCACACCAGCCATGATGACAATGGACAGCATCTACTTAGTGGATTCTGGCGCTCAGTATATTGACGGCACCACAGATGTGACCCGTACCATTGCGATAGGTGAAGTGACCGATGAGCATAAAAAAATGGTTACGCTGGTGCTAAAAGGTCATATTGCCCTCGACCAAGCACGATTCCCGAAAGGCACCTCAGGCCAGCAGCTCGACGCTTTCGCCCGCCAATATTTATGGCAATATGGTTTTGATTACGATCACGGTACAGGCCATGGTGTGGGTCATTTTTTAAGTGTGCACGAAGGTCCACAGCGCATAGGTAAAAATGTCAACGGTATCGCATTGATGCCCGGCATGGTGCTTTCCAACGAGCCGGGTTACTACCGCGCTGAGAGTTTTGGCATTCGCTTAGAAAACCTCGTCGTAGTGCAACACTGTGAAGCACTTAAAGGGGCTGAGCGTGAGATGTATGAGTTCGATGCGTTGACTATGATCCCTATGGATGCGCGCCTTATTGATAAGAGCCTGTTAACGCAAGGGGAAATAGACTGGTTTAATGCTTATCATCAGCAAGTATTCAATACACTTTCTCCGTTGATGTCAGGGGATGAATTGGCTTGGTTAACTCAAGTGACTAAAGCAATTTAGCACTCCGTTGATAAGTAGCAATTTAAGTCGTTATTTTAGTCACTTACGCGCTATAAAATAGAACGCCCAAGGCAATTAGCATTGGGCGTTTTTTTAGCGCTATCAGTGTGTTTTAAAACCCACGTCTTATTTCAAAACCATGATTTCAAAACACGACTTAAAAACATGAGTCGCTAAACCATAGTAGGTTGTGCCATCGGCTGATAAGCATCATCCAGCGATGCTTTAGACAACACTTCAAAGTCCTGATGAATTGCCATAAAACAATCGACTAATTCAGGGTCGAAATGCTGACCTTTGCCTTCAATAATTAAGTCAATAGCCTCTTGATGGCTAAAGGGCCGCTTATAACATCGGGGAGAAGTCAGCGCATCATAAACATCAACTAGGGCCACTATCCTTGCCGAAAGCGGAATATCTTCACCTTTCAAACCAAGGGGATAACCACTACCATCCCACTTTTCATGGTGACCCGAGGCAATATCGCGACCCATCTGAATAAAAGTACATTGGGGCGCATATTCCAACAAACTGCGTAGCACTTGTCCCCCGATCACAGGATGAGCTTTAATTTGCTCAAACTCCTGCGGCGTTAATTTACCCGGTTTAAGCAAAATCGCATCGGCAATACCGACTTTACCTATATCGTGCAAAATGGCCGACAAACTAATGTCTTGAATATAATCTTCGTTCAATTCTGCAGGAGGATTGGCGGCCAGTAGTCGCTGCGACGCAAGCATTTTCGAATACTGCCGCATACGTAGCAAATGCGCGCCCGTTTCGTTATCTCTGTATTCGGCGAGTTTAGCTAAGCCTAATACGGTAGCTTGGCGTGATGCTAAGGTTGAATCGAGTGCGTCAGCCAACTTACCTAATAAATAAGTGATGGTTAACGTCAACATGGCATTGGTCACGATAAAATTGACCACCACAACGGCCCAAATACCGACGCTATAACCTTGGGTTTCAGGCCAATTGAGCCAATTAAAATGATAGGCAAAACCAATCAATACCAAACTTAGCCCATTCAAACACTGGGCATATAAGCTGGCTCGATTTCCTAAAAAAATACCGACTAACGGCGGGAAAATAAATAACCAGAAAAAACCAGCTCCCGAAGGGCCAATCGCAATTAAAAAACCGATGCCGATAGCAAAACCCAGCAAGCAGCCACAGCCAAAACGCGTACTATCAGCAAGCTTAGGAAAATACAGTAAAAGCAGTAAAAACAGATAAGCCAGCGTATCAAATACCACCATAAACCAGAGATCGGCGATGACGCATAAATACACACTAGTGATATATACAGGCACGCAGAGAATCGCTAGAAAGCCAAATAAACGTTCAAAGTTCAAACGTCGCCAATGTGGCAGTGCCGCCGCTGTTCCCAAGGACGCTGTGGCTAATTTAGTTACACCACGCCTAAGTGATATCGCCATGGGAAGTTCCTCTTATGTAGCATTCCCGCTGTGAGCTAATGAAGTAGAAGAGCAAAATCAAGATACACCGCTGAAGCAAGGAAAAATAAGCCATCTTTTGTTGCCCATTAAAGAATAGACTAAGGCCAATAAAGCGCTCCATGAATACTGCGATATCAAGCCGAATCAACGACATTAGCCCAATATCATCGAACATAATTTATATTTAAGATGAATGACAAATACCCACTCAAGACATAAAAGAATAACCCTATACAAAATACTAGAATTAACGATTTAACAGGATAAACGCTCGTTTAACTCCACATTCTCGCTACTTAAAAACTTTATATATTGCAATAGCTTATAAATACGACGAACGATTGATTTTCACCAGTCAACCATGAGAAACCGCTCTCCTATACCCACACAAAAATGATACTCTTATCACATAACAAGCTTACTCCGATGAGAGTCAGCACAATAAAATTCGCGCCTAACACCGCGTCCTGAACCCTAATGAACCACATCGGCCCTGAATGGACACACTAAATGAGCCAGAGTAACGCCTCAGCGAATAAAATAGTTAATACACAGAGATCAGATCAAGAAATCCGCTTAACACCACAAGATGAACTCATTTCCACCACTGATACTCGCGGTATCATCACTTACGTTAACGCCCGTTTTGCCGAAGTCTCAGGCTATAGCGATCAAGAATTGATTGGCAGTGCACACAATATGGTGCGCCATCCGGATATGCCGAGCGCCGCCTTTAAAGAAATGTGGGGAAAACTTAAGTCGGGCCAATCTTGGCGCGGCATAGTCAAGAACCGCTGTAAAAATGGTGGCTTCTATTGGGTTGATGCCTTTGTTTCGCCCTTGTTTGAAAACGGCACTATTATCGGTTACCAATCGGTGCGCATTCAGCCTCAAGCCGCCTACGTCACGAAAGCTAATGAGATTTACCAAAGACTCAAATTAGACAAATCCATTCCTAAACCCTTAAGTTTAATGCAAAAACGTATCGTATCTGCGGTTGTAGCCTCCACAGGTTTACTGATCGCTGGCTACTTTTGGGGCTGGGGCGTAATTATCGCAGGGGCGATTCTGATGAGTTTAAACCTCGCCATTTTCTACGATGAGGCTTTTCGTATTCCCGCTAAACTGATTGAAATGCAAACCAAATATGACTCTATCAGTCGTTACATTTACTCGGGTGCAGATACCTCTTCTATCCTCGATTTCCAGCTCATCATGCTACAGGCCAAAATGAATGGCGTACTTGGGCGTACCCAAGATCAAGCCAATCAATTACATGCCATTGCCGATCAATTAGTGGTCGCGACCGAGCAAACCTATGTCAGCCTAGATCAAGAGAAAAGTCAGCTAGAACAGCTCTCTGGCGCGATGGAAGAAATGAGTTCAACCATCACAGAAGTGGCGCAGAATACCCATCTCACCTCTACCAGCATCAATACCGCCTATGATCTCTGCCTTAAAAGCAGTGCCAACATGAAGGCCAACACTCAAAAAATGGAGCAACTGGCAAAGTCTGTTGCCGATGCAACCAACAATGCCCATCAATTAAATAAAGAAGCCGAGCAAGTCGCTAATGCGATGGGCGAAATTGACTCTATTGCCGAGCAAACTAATCTCCTCGCCCTCAATGCCGCGATTGAAGCTGCCCGTGCGGGTGAACAAGGCCGTGGGTTTGCCGTGGTCGCCGATGAAGTACGCGCTCTATCGAGCAGAACCCAGCTATCGACTAACAGTATTTCTAAGAGTGTCGATAAGATGTTCACTATGCTCAACGCATGGGCCAAAGAAATGGAACAAAGCCGTCAACATGCGGAGCGTTGTGCCAGCGATATTCAACTGTCCGCCGACAATGTAAACACCATTTACCAAGAAGTGAGTGATATCCACACCTTTGCCCAACAAAATGCAGTGGCAGCCGATCAACAGCGTCAAGTGGTCAATGAGATCGCCAGTAATATTCACTCCATCACCCATGCCAGCGCCGAGAACTTAGCCGCAACCCATCTGATTGGTGATGCAGCCCATCTTCTTAAACACAATGCCGAAAAAGCCCTTGGCCTGAGGCGCACCTTCGGTTAAACATAAATACAAGATCCAAAATACCGCAGCCTAGGTTGCGGTATTTTCTAATATAGCGAGCTTTAATCCGTATTGTTGAGTCCATATTTTACTCAACCCTTGTATAGATCAATAAGACCTTGCCCACCTGAACCAGTACTAAGCCTTTTATCCCCTCCTGATGAAATGATGCAGATAAAATGCCAAAACACTAAAAAGTACAGGTTTTAACCGAAATTTTTGCTATACTCCGCGCCCGCCATTTTTCTTATAAAATCTGTGTGGAAGAATGAGCCAGCCGATACACCTCTCTCCTTTAGACAAGTGATAAAGAGGCTAGCGGCGCTTGAATGTTTGAATAAGTGAACGATAGGAATCCAAAATGAGATTTGAATCTTTTAGTTTTTCCCCCGAGATTTTGCGCGCTATCTCAGATTGCGGTTATCAACAAATGACGCCTATTCAGCAGCAAGCGATACCTGCTATCCGCCGCGGCCAAGATGTCTTAGCCAGCGCCCAAACCGGTACGGGTAAAACCGCCGCTTTCGCGCTGCCGATCCTGCAAAAGATGGTTGAAAAGCCAAGCGAAACGCTAAAGTCAAATGCCCGCGTATTGATCCTTACGCCGACCCGTGAGCTTGCAGCTCAAGTGGCTGACAACGTTACGGCTTACTGCAAATACTTAAACTTCAGCGTCTTAACCATTTACGGCGGCGTAAAGATTGAGACTCAAGCGCAAAAGCTGAAACGCGGCGCCGATGTGATTGTTGCCACCCCAGGTCGCTTACTTGAGCACCTTACCGCCTGTAACTTAAGCCTGTCGAACGTCGACTTTTTAGTGCTAGACGAAGCCGATCGCATGCTCGACATGGGCTTTAGCGCCGATATCCAAAAAATCCTTCAAGCGGTAAATAAGAAACGTCAAAACTTGTTATTCTCGGCCACTTTCTCAAGTGCGGTGAAAAAACTTGCCAACGACATGATGGTTAAACCGCAAGTGATCAGCGTTGATAAACAAAACACTACAGCCGACACCGTTAGCCAAGTAGTTTATCCGGTTGAACAACGCCGTAAACGCGAACTGCTTTCTGAGCTTATCGGCAAGAAAAACTGGCAACAGGTATTGGTATTTACTGCGACCCGTGAAGCCGCCGATACGCTAGTCAAAGAATTAAACTTAGATGGTATCCCATCTGAAGTGGTCCACGGTGAAAAAGGCCAAGGCAGTCGTCGCCGCGCACTGCGTGAGTTTGTGGCGGGTGATGTTCGGGTGCTGGTTGCCACCGAAGTCGCCGCCCGAGGTCTGGATATCCCAAGCCTTGAATACGTAGTCAACTATGACTTACCTTTCCTCGCAGAAGATTATGTACACCGTATCGGTCGTACAGGCCGTGCAGGAAAAACAGGCGTAGCCATTTCATTTGTGAGCCGCGAAGAAGAGCGCACGTTAGCCGATATCGAAAAATTGATTGGCCAACAGATTCGCCGCGTCACTGTGCCAGGTTATGAAGTTGGCAGCCGCGAATTGCTATTAAAGCAATTGCAAACCCGCCGCAGTTTTGCCAAAAAGCAACAAAGAACCGACAACGTCGGCGCTCAAGTTGCTGCTGAGAAAAACATGCAGGGCCGCCGCGTAAAAATGAAAGTTGGTCAAGCACCGAGCAAGGCAAAAAAACTTAAGTAATTATCCGTTAATTGATATTATCAGTGTTTGCCAATATTGATAAAAAAGCGATTTTAAAGCGTCCATAACCGGACGCTTTTTTATACTCACTCAATAATAACCTTGGTAACCTTTATCTCACCGTATTATGTTACCCAATAACGCTTGAAGCCTTGTTTCATTTATACTATTTTCGCCTCGCCACCCCGCGAGAGGAAGTATAATATCCGATCGAGTACTTCCTGGGTACTTCACACTACAGATATCGGTAAAATGGGTGAATCCATCATATAAAGGTTTTACATAAGGATTTGGCATAATCCCCAATTCAGCCAATACCATTAATTGTCCGCGAAAACTATATTTCTCATAGTTAGGAATAATTTTAGCTTTCTTGATGCGCTGTTCTAATTTTCCGGGTGTTTCATCTTGAGGAGCTTGACGGATCATATTGATTAACGATATCAATATACTGATATCCTCTGGTGTAGGAGTACAAGGTGCAATGGCAGTAAATTCTTCTAATTCAACAAGATTACCACACCACCTTTCATTCCATACACTCCCGGCATAGCAACTGAATATTTTATGTCCTTTTTCTATCCAAACATTTCTTCTTATAGAGCAAACGGGACAAACATCTCCTTCGCTGACCATTTTATGTTCGGGAACCGCTTGAGCGAACAAATAACTTAATATGGGTTGTCTTCCTCTTGGAAAACTTGAAAAGCCACATATATATGCCGAAATCAAATTCTCAATCGATAAGTGAGGATGCTCAAGCAACATTTTATAAGCATTAATACATTCATCATGACTATATTTGATTATCTGATTGACAGGATAACCACTTTGTTCAAGTGTTAGTATTTCTGCATTAGATAAACCGTCATTAGAATAGTGTGTAGTCCCAGACTCACAATCAAACTGGTCCCCATTATCTATTCTTTGCATATATCCATTTTCGTCTTTGATATAAGACTTTTTAAAATAGATTTTCTTTAATATTTTAAATAATCCCTTATCCATTTACAGCTCCCGTGATTGAATATTGAAGTACAATACAATTTATCGATGACCACGTTAAACGCCACCATAGCGCTCCAAATACTTCACCATTTTTTGACTCGTGGCGGTATAACTCCCTATATGAAACTCGCCATGCCAATGGGCCAGCTCAACAGGAAGGTGACCTAAGTTATTGGCATGATGGACATCGGCCCCAGCTTCAACCAGTAACATGAGAATATCGAGTAATTGCAGTTGGCAGCAATGCAATAAAGCCGTCATATTTTGTGAGTCGATATATTCGACATCAACACCCAGTTTGATCAACTGTTTTACGGTAATGATATCGTGTTTTACCACTGCATCAATTAAGGCTTGCCCCATCAGCTTGTCGTTCACTCGTTTTAACCACTCCAACACTACGCTGTAATCGCGATAAAATCCAAATGGTTACCGTTATAAATATCTCACCAACCAACCCCATCGGTATCACATTGGTGCAATCATCTGCATTGGCTTGTAAGAATGTTCGGCAATTGCCGCTCTTTTAATGCTCATACCCGTTTAGTGCTAACTCGAACCACTCTTAAGCGAGTAAGACATAAAAAATACAGATTTACGCAATATCTCTTTGTCTAAAACGAGGGAAATATTAACAACAACGACTTAAAAAACGAAGAAAACAAAACCAAATTAAGGACTTTATATGCAAACCGCTTCGATGTTAAACAGGTTTTACTGCACAACCATCTTACTACTAACAAGTCTAACGGCTATGGCGCAACCCATTGCTAAGGATGAGTTTTCCATCAGTCCGCTACTTAATGGTCAGCAAATCCCTAAGGTAAACTTGCAAGATATCAATGACAAAACGGTCGATTTAGCAGAATTAACCCAGAAAAAACCAACCATTTTCTTCTTTTACCGTGGTGGCTGGTGCCCATTTTGTAACAATCAAATGGGGCAACTAAAAGCGATTGAGCCTGAGTTATTAAAAATGGGCTTTCAGTTAGTGGGGATTTCACCCGATACGCCAGCTCAACTTAAGGCTTCGGCGGCAAAAAATGAACTTAAATATCTGCTGCTTTCCGATGAAAAAATGCTGGCATCCCAAGCCTTTGGTTTAGCTTTTTACACTAGCGAAAAAGTGACTGAAACCTATACCGCACGCCTTAAGCTCGAGAATCCTTTATGGATCACCCCTGAAGGTGCCAAACGTTTAGTCTTACCTGTACCCGCCATTTATATCAGCGACGACAAGGGATTGATTCATTTTCAATATATCAACCCAAACTACAAAGTAAGGCCCGCGCCAAAGCTGATTTTAACCGCCGCGAGTTTGGTGGGATCGCAAGAATAAATATCGGTTTAACGACCGCTTTGCTAAACTAGCTCCGCCGCAATCAATATCGTCCAAGTTCAAATAGATAACATCACTTCAGCCCGCGGCGGAGTCATAATGAATTCTCAAACCTATAACCAAGCTGTGCTCGAACTCGCCCTTGCGGGTCTTGCCGATTTAACCGCTTCAGCACAGACCAAGAAAGCCCAGCGCACTTCTGCGCAGGAAAGTCATTTTTTGTGTAATTGGATGGTCGAGTCCTTAAAGGAAAAACGCTTTTCTAAACTGGTAGCCGACGATCTGACGGCTTGGATACGTTTGGCTCGCAGCCAAGGTGCGGGCGCCGAACTCAAGCGTTTGCTAGAAAGGATAGTGTATCAATATCAATCAGTTGAGACATCAGAGCCCGCTTTAGGCACGGCATTAAATGCCATGATAGCAACCTTAAAGCAAGCCGAATGGTTAGTCTTTACTGACACTGAAATCAGTGCCAAGCTGAAACTCGATGGTGATGGTCAATCTAGCTTAGTGATTGATGCCAAAGAATTTAATCAACATATTAAAGACAATCAGCTGATCAAGCCAATCAACTTATATGTCCGCGCCGATGAACAGACACTAACGCGTATCGCCCTGTCCCATGGGTTATTGCTCAGCCAAGGCAACAAGAAAACTAGCTTGATTAAGCACCATAAAACCTATCAAATTTTCCCTAATAATCAGCAACCAGCTTTGTGTCAGCTATTGGCTTAAGGTGTAATAGCGAAAAGTTGAAAATAGCTTAAATATGGTGGATGTGACTGATTGTGATCCAATAAACAATTCATTCACACAGTTTAGATAGAATGACCATCGGATAGGTCTTGGCTAAAGCAGAGATAACAAGGATAAAAGCAATATGGTTAAGCGATGTTTGCAGTATAAACACTTAGTTCGATTTGCCTTGTTCACCCTTTGCTTGACTCAACAGCACGCCTTTGCGGAACAGCTCAAATACAATATCACTGGCTCCTATTCTTGGTATCCGTATTTTATCGGTGATCAAGCTGAGGCGCCGGGGATGATCACTGAGCTTATTCCGATGATTTTATCTATGGCTGCAATCCAAGGTGAAATCCTCGCCCTGCCGCCAAAGCGCACCAATAATGCACTAGAAACCGGTCAACTCGACTTTGATATCGTCAGCCCGAGTTGGTTTGAAAAGCAGGATTTAGGGCCGCTGTTTGTCAAATCGGCCCCCATAATGCAAATCACTGAATATGTGGTCACATTACCAGAGAATGTCAGTAAATATAAAGATATCAGCCAGATAAAAGGCCAAGAAATAGGTACAGTGCGCGGTTATTTATATCACGACGATAAAGATTTTATCCGCGCAGACTTTACCTCAGAGCAGGAGCTGATCAAAGCCTTAGATAAACACAGAGTCAATGCCGTTATTGCTGGTAATTACCCAGCCTTGTATTGGTCGACTCAGTTGCGGATCCCTGTCGCACTGGCGGCAGTGCATTCTGATGGTGACTTAGTGTTTAGGTTACGAAAAGAACATGCCGATTTGCTTCCTGCCATCAATCAAGCCATAGCGACACTGAAGGCCAATGGTAAAATTGACGAAATCATCAAAAAGTACACTCAAACGCTGGCAAGCTAATTTCACGCTAGCTATATGAGATATTTGCGATAAAAAAGCGCCCGAAGGCGCTTAATCAATATCAATAAGGTAGCAGAATCTCAGTTTGACCATTCACAAGGATCATAATTAGCGAGGACGGCCGCATAGCTGTGACTCAACCCCAGAGTAGAGTAGTAATAACCTTTCCCCTGATTGTCCACTGCATAATGGATATCCTCGGCCCCTAGCTGTTGTGGTAATTGCTCACGCACATTGGCTAATGTAGGCTCATCATAAAGATAGGGGGCAAACGTCAGTACACTCTCCAGATAGACCTCAGTATGGCGGCAACTATTGCGACGGATCTGGGCAATAATCGCCTCAAACGCTTCACCCCGCTCCAATGCTAACCATTGCTCAGCGTAACGTTCAACTATGCTTCTGTCGGAATAGAAGAAATACCGCTTATCCGACAAACGCATCTGCACATCCTTGTAAGCCTCATTGAGGATCAGGCGAATATAACTGTTAACCGTTTGCTCACTATCCCACTCGAGCCCTGCCACGGCGGCGATTTGCTCCGCCGTGACTAAGCGTCCGTGTTGGCTAAATACCCTGATATAACCGACAAGTTCAATCATAGTGTCCAACTATAGTGTTCAACTGGGTAACAGGCCTCGCGCCGCCAATCTATCGGCAACAAAACCTAGGCTAAACTTGTCGAGCGTGGCCCGAGTTGGCGCACCGGTTTGAATATCCCAACCAAAGGCTTCATAGAACATGTCCAGCGCCGTTTGCATGTCAGCGCGGTCCATCTTGATGGTGCCCTCTTGACCGAAGTTTTTATCTGGATTCAAATCATAAACCCAGTCACTGAGCACATCATGCTCTTCGCGCATATTGCTTTCATTCATTTGCAATACGGTTAAGGCACGGTGTAAATGCAGCACTCTTTCCGCCTTAAAGTCCAATTCCGTTTCTGTGGTTTCAATCCCAGTCACTAAACTGAACATCTGCGATTCAATGGTGCTATCGCCTTCATAGTTGCGATTTTTATCCGGTGATGCCAGCAGTGGGAACATCCAATTACACAGTGTCAGAGAGTCATGTAATACGTTTTTCACCAGCGACCATTTTGCAAAACGGATCTTAGCCGCATTGATTGGGGTATACCAATTCACCTTATCGAATGCGCCTTCACCCCATTTTTTCTCGGCAATCGCCACTGTCATATCGTGTGGCAAACCACTGTTAACTATGTTGATGTGGGAATGGCACTGAGCATCACGGTTAAAGACGACGTTGATTAACGTACCCACCTGACCCGCGGTTTCACTAGCATGGTGCACGGCAGCATTGGTTTTCTTGTTGAATACCTTAGTGGCACTTTCTTTATGAATATCCCAATTACCTAACTTGGGATTGGTTCCATCTAAACCCCAGCGCTTGATCAAATCATATAAACCGTCGGCCATATGGGAGATTTCACCTTCTTTAAACGCCACTCGGCGATAAAAATCAAGTAAGAAAGCGGGATCTTGGTTATCCCAGAGCGCCCAAGGAATACTGTTAAATTCATCTTCAGGTAATAAATGCTTAAACATATCCTTTGTTTTTAGGAATTTAAATAGATGAGAAATGGAGCCATAGTTACACCAAATACCATAGTCATCGAGAATATGAGCCCCTAAAGCGCCCGCCATCGCATGTGCTTCTGTACCATTTTTGGTGCCCATTAAATACTGTGGTACGAGGAATCCCATACAGACGTTAGATATATGTTCGGTTTTACGACCGTATTTGCTTTTCAATTCAGGGACTTTTAGCTCGCAGAAGCAACGTATTGGGCATGAATGACAGCCTCCCGTACGCTTCATCCACTTATTGGCGTATTCCACACCTATGTAGCTTTCTGCCATTGAAGTTCGAAACCCAATACGATTGCGTTCATTCCATGGCACTTCGCCTAAATCAATTTCTTGATCGGCAGCGCCCCACTTCAAACCGGGCCGAGATTTCCAGCGGCTGATGGGTGCTGAGTACTCAGCCCAAGATTGCGGCGTTGAAGGAACGACACCATTATTGTTGGCACCGATAATACCTAAAATATGGTCATCTAAGGCACGCATCTTTTCATTATTGGCGGCGATTTTAACGGCGCCAGTGCCGATAATGCCGATCCCTTTACAATTTTTTGACCCCATTACCGAGCCATGACCACCTGCTGAGTGCCCGCCCTGAGTCATAATGACAGAAAGAGGCACTTGGTTTTCACCCGCTTGGCCAATCGCAGCGACTTGTGCATTGGGTCCCATCATTTGCGCGATCATAGCGTGGGTATCAAATATACCTTTACCCCATAGGGCGTCAGCAGGTTCAATCGTGACCTTATCATCCACAATTTTAAGCCACACAGGGCTGCTTGCTTTGCCTTCTATCGCAATAGCATCGAAACCCGCAAATTTCATTGCGGGTGAAAAATGCCCACCAAAGTGACCATCGGCAATCAGATGTTTTTCAATGACGGGACTACGGGAAGTAATGGTTGTTCGTCCAGTACAAATAACGCCTGAACCCGTTAATGGCCCCGCAGAAAAGACAATAATATTATCTGGGTCGATTGCAGTAATATTATCCTTATGATCATCCCACAATATTTTATAACCAATCCCCATACCACCGATATAGTCATAATATTTATTGATTGGCTCATACCATATATGATTAGTTGTTAAATTAACTCTGAGGACTTTACCCGCCCAACCACCTATTTTATCACTCATATTATTTCTCCTGAATTTAAGAAACTAAGCCGGTATATTTTTCGTATTGTTCTAATGCAGCTTCAGCCTCTTCCCAGTTATAAAATTTAATTGCACCTGTAGGACAAACTTGCGCGCAGGCAGGTTTACCGTTACATAAATCACATTTGACGGCTTTCATTTTACTGCGAACAACTTTAATGACTTGCTGAGGACACTTATCTGCACAATAACCACATCCGACACAACGTTCTTCATCAATCACTTTGGCGCCAGTTTGTTCGTTCGTTGAAATAGCTTGCTGTGGACAAACTTCAGTGCAAACTTCGCAGTGGCGACAAGTGGAAGGAACAACGGTTTTATCGCCGCATTCTCCTCGTTGTATTTCATAGTCAAATTGCACACCATGTGGGCCATAGTTCATATTTCTTTCTACTTTGACGCGGGCAAGTGTCGGACTGCTATCCCCTTCATGGTTCCAACCACAGGCAATTTCACAGCGTCTGCAGCTAACACAAACCGTAGGGTTCACCACCATGAGTCCACCAGGCATGACTTCTACTATCTCTTGGCTATTACTGTCACTGCCACAACCGGTCAGAAAACTTATTAATGTTCCGCTATAAACTGTACCGACAGCAACGCCCATACCGCCTTTAAGCATTCCTCTTCTGGTAATCATATTTGATCCTTTATTAGTCAAAGCAATATAATTAAAATATGCATACACTTTGATTCCCGACAATTTATGCTAAAGTAATTATGTCTTTGATTTTTAACCTGCGTCACAATTACCCATATTGGGGCATTATTAGATCAAGTTACACGACATGCATCAGAGTAACGCTTTCAAGAATTAACAATTAAACATCTAGCAAATTTAAATAATGCCTCACTTCAAATTACCTTAATATAATTAACAAATAACTTTTAAACTTGGTTAATTAAGTGCAACTCGACTCATAACTAAGCTAATATCTATACCGCATACATTCCGATTAGAGTCCCGACAGAATCTAATTAAAAAGGAATGGAAAATGATGAAAACGAATACCCGTTCTCAATGGAAAATCTTTACGCCAATGGCAGTCGCAGTCTGTCTGATGACAGCCTGTTCCGATGGTGACGATGGGAAAGAAGGACCACCAGGGATTGTGAGTATCAGCATTGAACAAGCGGATACACTCAAAGCGACAATAGAAAATGTGGTTATCGATGCACAAACTCATGTGCAGGTCGATTTCTTCCTCAGCAATGCCAATGGTATTGCGGTCACAGGGCTAGAAAACCTGAAGGAGCTAGATACCTTAGCTGTCGGTATTGCCAAATTAGCACCGCCGCAGGAGCACTATCAAATCACCCAAACCGCGGCTAATGCTATGGCAACAACTGGCGCTGAAGTCACTAACTCTGCAGCAAGCGCGACAGATGCTGCGTTGCAATGGACCAGTTACATCAATAATCAAGTAGAACCTGCCACAAATGCCCAAGCGAATGCACAGACTCAGTGGCAAGCAGGCATTGAAAGCAACTGTAAAACGGCGTGTCTAACCTCCTTAGGCGCGGGCCAATACCGTTACACTTTGAGTAAACCACTCACGGGTTACTCCCAATTTACGGGGATAGATACCCAGTACTCGCCTGAGCTCACCCACAGGATTTACCTAGAGTTAAAACCGTTCGCAAATAGCCCAATTGACACTCAGTTGATCAACAGCGTGTACGATTTTGTTCCCGCCACAGGACAGACAGTCGCGGCGGATATGGGCCGTAAAGTGATCGCGCCGGAACAAGCCTGTTTTCGATGCCATAACCCAGACTTAGCCAATACCGATACTCGCCTTTTGATGCACGGCAATAAACGTTTTGCCTTTGAGGGCTGCGTTGTCTGTCACACGACTTACTCTGGCGATCCTGAAACGGGTAATAGCCTTGATATGGCGACATTGACACACCAGATCCACCAAGCCAAATATCAAATTATCGGTTACAAGGGGCAGCTATATGACTACGCCAATGTGACCTTTCCCGGTGATATGACCCAATGTCAGCAATGCCATATTCCCGGCGCAACGGCGCAAAGTGGCAATAGTAATATCCCCAGTAAAACCGCGTGTCTTGACTGTCACAAAGCGCAAATTCCCGCAGATTGGAATGGCACTGTAGCGGGTTTATTCCACAACAGGGAAATTTTTGCCAACCCATGGGCACTGGGTTGTAGCGGCTGCCACCCTGATAGCACTAATCCTGAAGGTGTCGGGCTTTTCCACAATGCCGCCGTTAAAACAGCCACTAAGCTGGTGAGCGATTACCAAGTTAAGTTACTGAGTTCGCAGCTAAGCGTTGAAGCTAAGACCCTTGCAGTGACATTGCAAGTGCAGCAAATGGAGCAACTGCCCGCCAGTCAACCTATGATAAAATCCTTCTGGTTGATTGCCACTGGTGAAACAAATAGCGCGAACATGCCAATCAATAACGGCCAGCGTAAAGTGTGGGATTTATTAGCAAACACCAGCGACGTCGCCTTAAAAATTACCGCGCCCAATCAGCTAACCGTCACTATATCTAACCTGTCGGCTGCCGATTTTGGCGATCTGAGTCAGTCAAAACTCTACAGTAAACTGGTGCTCTGTGCCGATAAAAATACCGGCTTTGCCGTTAACTGTAATATCGCAAATCAAGAGGTGAGTCTCAGTGCCATTAATTTGCTAAGCCTTGAAGGTCAAGCTGTTACGGCAAAAGCTAAGGTCGATGAACAGGCCTGTCGCCAATGTCATGATCAAGGATTAGAAGATAGAGTTTTGTCGGCGCATCAAATGAAAGGAATTTTTGAACCCAATAGCACCTGTGGCACTTGTCATGCACCGCAAACGGCCACCGCACTAACCGATGGGCAATGCCAAAGTTGCCATAGTAATGATGCGATTAT
This sequence comes from Shewanella sp. SM71, assembly GCF_025653905.1. Taxonomy (NCBI): domain Bacteria; kingdom Pseudomonadati; phylum Pseudomonadota; class Gammaproteobacteria; order Alteromonadales; family Shewanellaceae; genus Shewanella; species Shewanella sp. SM71. Next base: position 113,326 of record NZ_JAKKRW010000003.1, on the reverse strand, counting down.
GTATCTCAATGCCAATGTGATGCATACTCCTGGGGCCAGCCAAATCAAGCCCTATCGCACCATCAACAATACTTTGAGCTACAGGGAAATGGTGCATTCACTGCATGCGGGAACCCGCACTGTAGTGGGTTTTGATAATCCACGTCCCGAACTCACTTACCCTAATGCAAAAAATAACTGCAGTGTTTGTCATAGCACAGGACAGCTCAGTCTCGAGGGGCTAAGTGCACAGCAATCCCTGTTAGTTGCGACACCCGATGCAGCCAACATAGGGCAAATTGCCGAGTACTCACCAACCTTAGCAACCTGCACGGCATGTCACACGCTTATCGATAGTTTAGTCGTCCATGCACGCAGCTTTGGCGGAGTTTACCAAAGTGATGCCAGCGGTGGTCGAATTTACCAATCAGGACAGGAGTCATGCGCAACCTGTCATGCTGAAGGTCGCTCATCGGGGGTCGACAAGGTACACAAATAAGCCGTTAGATTTGATTTAATGCCAAAAAAAACCGCTCACCATAATGGTGAGCGGTTTTATTTCATTCGTCCTATTTATCAATCTTTTGTCCGCACAAGGCTCAAAAGAGCAACGGCGAGCGCTTTACTTGATTTGACTTAGTTTAATGTCGTTGAGATTAAGACTTGAGCACACTTTGGCTCTCTACTACCTGCGTTTGGCTATAGTCCTTAGGTCTAGAGTTCGACAAGGTCACACCACTTAAGGCTTCGGCGGTTAAGGTGTTATTGCCGTTCAATAAATCATTCAAGGTTCCAGAGTCGCCATTCACTAACCCTAATTCCCTAAGCATGGCATCGATAACAGGCGCATTGGCGCGATAGTTTAACGCTGCACTGGTCACTTGCTCTGCGATGCCACCTTGATGGTGAGCACCTTCGCCACCCACAGCAAATTGATGACCTGCACCATAACCTTGAAGAATCTTAATACCTTCGATGTTTTCTAACGGCTTAACGGCTTGTGCCACAATTTCAGGCAAGGCCTTCAAAATGGCGAGGGATTTTTGCAGGGCGATCTGCTCATCACTTAAGACGTTTTCAGCTTCATAAAGTGCTTGTTTACCTGCGGCTTCAACGGCATACACTTTTTCATCCGCTTCAGCCTGCAGTTTTTTCGCATCGGCACTGGCGCGCGCTTCAATCAGAATAGCACTCGATCTGTCTTCAGCGGCACGTTTCTCAGCTTCGGCCTGCACTGTTACGCCGACAGCATCACGCTCAGCTTCCTTACGAGCATCAATCACTTCAATCTCTTTGCGACGATTAGCTTCTGCCACTTGGCGCGCTGTGATTACCGCTTCTTCTTTTTCAACTTTCAGTTTTTCGGCTTCAGCTGCACGAGCACGGGCAGCTGATTCTTCTTCAGATTTGGCCGCAACCGCAATGCGTTTTTCCTGCTCAGAAACTTCAATATCCCTTTGCTGTTGAATGCGCGATTGCTCAATCGACTTATACTTTTCAATCTCACGGGTTTCGATATCTTTGGTCTTTTCGATTTCAGCGGTTTCAATGGCGCGCTCTTTAGCAATCTCGGCTTCGCGTTCTTCACGGGCCTTGTTTTCTTTCTGCTTAATAATCTCCGCTTTTTGATCGGCGCGTTTAAATTCTAACGACTGTTGCTGGATCAGGCGCGCTTCTTCTTCCGACTTTTCAATCTCTAAGGATTCCTTTTCAGCTTCAAGGTTACGCTGCTCGATCTTAATGCGGTTTTCCTGCTGAATATCGTTGGTTTCTTTGCGTTTCTCTTCGATAATCTTCGCCAGACGCGCACGACCTTCGGCGTCAAATGCGTTGTTTTCATTAAAAAACTGCAAATCAGTTTGATCGAAACCCGTTAATGAAACCGATTCGAGTTCGAGACCGTTTTTCTCCAGATCGTTGGCGACGTTATTTTGCACCCGTTGCACAAAATCGGCACGCTGCTCATGCATTTCTGTCATGGTCATTTCGGCGGCCACGGCACGCAGCACGTCAACAAACTTAGACTCCATCAGCTTTTTAAGCTCTTCAACGCGGTTTGTACGCGTGCCTAAGGTTTGCGCTGCCATTGAAATACCATCGGAATGTGGGGCGACACGCAAGTAGAAATCGGCCTTCACATCGACACGCATTCTGTCCTTAGTGATTAGCGCATCTTTCTGGGTTTTCTCCACTTCGATACGCAGAGTGTTCATGTTTACCGAGATGGTTTCATGTAATACAGGCAACACAATAGCGCCGCCATCTTTAATGATTTTCTCACCACCAAAGCCGGTACGCACAAAGGCCATTTCTTTGGTTGCACGTTTATATAGCTTGGCGAAAATTAACCCGATCACAATGAGGCCGAGTAGCACCATACCCGCAACGAGCAAAATAAAACTACCGGATGAACCTACGTTTGTTAACACATCCATTTGATTTCCTTTCAATTGATTTATGGCTTGGGAAGATTAATTATCAAAACGCGTAGCAGACCAGACTCGGCCTTCTCGCTTAAGCAGCACGACTTGAGTGCCTGAGGCAAACTCGATATCCGAAGTTTCGGGCTCGACTAAAACATAATGTTTTTGTTGATGTTTATCGCGAACGACAGCTTCAGAGGGCATGCCTTTAATTGCGCAACCTAAGGTGATAGTGCCGACATAGCCGCTAAGATCATCTAGCGAGATCGCACTCGATTCATTTTTAGGCAAATGATCAGCAAGTACTCGGCCAAAATAACGGCAAGAAAATGCACTGGCGACAATAGCAATGGGTAAAGTGAACAGTTGCGGCAGTAAAAAACCAGCAAGACTAACACTGATAAAATTGACGATATAACCCGCAATCGCAAAACTGGTCAGCGCAAGCACAAACCAAATAAGTAATGGGAGTCTATTTAGACACAGCCAACCGGCAATGCCCGTGAGTCCACCCGCGCCCACATCAGCATCATATTCCACATCAGCAGGCACCCATTGGTCTAACGCACTTAACATGCTTAAACCTATGAATAATGCGAAGACTTCAAACACACCAAGGGCCAGTACGCAGGCAAAAGCTATGGTGTAAGGTAAATTAGGCTGTTCAACTAAAAACGCCCACATAGTCATCTCCTTGAACAATACAGCATTCCATTTATTTCACTGTAATTATCGACTTAACCACAACAGAATAGCAAGGCAAGCACAATTTCCAAACTAAAAATTGTCCCTAAAATAGATTTTGACTATCACTCTGCTGCGCCAAAATCGCGTGGCCATCTTCGCTACGAGTACCCTATCGAAAACCACTTTAACACTGCAACTCTCTTTTTAACTTAGCCCGCTAGCGCTGCAAATAGCCGTAATCGCCATATATGGCGTGGATGCCATTTATTCAGGAGCAATAAATGGTCCTGCATCTTCAGGTTGTTTGAGTATACTGTTGACGTCATTGTATGATCATCCTGTTATTGTTATTTATTCGCGCAGAATTTGATGCGCCAGAAGGGAAATTCCATGGACTCACCCAAGAGCAAAGTACCAACACCAAGTTACGATAAACTGACAGCACATTTTCAAAAAATTTCTCACTTTGAACATTTCAGCGCTCTTGGTGACTGGGATCAAGCAGCCATGATGCCTATGGGCGGTAATAGCGATCGCGGCGATGCAATGGCTGAACTGGCGCGACATATCCACACACTCAAAACCTCAACCGTCTTAGCCGAACACTTACACAGCGCGACGGACGAATCTCTCACAACGGAACAACAAGCTAACCTGCGGGAAATGCAGTACCAATATCAACAGGCAAATTTAGTGCCCGGCGCTCTCGTGCAAGCCAAAACTAAAATGGCCTATCAATGTGAGAATGCGTGGCGTGAACAACGTAAAAATAATGACTGGCAAGGCTTTAAACCAAACCTCAAAGCCGTAATTGCACTTGCTAAGGAAGAAGCGCAGATCCGCGGCGAAGCCCAGAATATTTCCCCCTATGATGCCCTGCTCAATAAATTTGAGCCGGGAATGACCTCGGCAAAGCTGGAGCAAACCTTTGGCGGACTGAAAAATTGGCTACCGACACTTATCCAAGAAGTGCTGGCTAAACAGGCAAACGAGCCTAAGTTAACGCTAAATGGTCCCTTCGATGTTAGCGCGCAGCAAGCCCTAGGCCGAGACGTAATGGATTTTCTGGGGTTTGACTTTAATCACGGCAGGCTAGATATCAGCAGCCATCCATTCTGTGGCGGCGTACCAAGCGATGTACGGATAACGACTCGCTACAATGAGGCTGATTTCAGTAGTGCTATCATGGGCATAGTTCATGAAACAGGCCATGCCAGATACGAGCAAGGTTTACCTCAAGCGTGGCGTGGACAACCTGCGGGACTGGCGCGTTCTATGGGTATCCACGAGAGCCAGAGTCTATTCTGCGAAATGCAACTCGGGGCAAATCCGGCATTTTTACGCCAATTGCAGCCTAAAATTGCGCAACATCTCAATTGTCATTTTAGCGCCCAAGAATTAGCACAGCATTACACCCGCGTAGCGCCAGGACTTATCCGTGTAGATGCAGATGAAGTCACCTATCCTTGCCACATTTTACTGCGCTTTGAGGCAGAAAAAGCCTTTATCGACGGCAGCTTAACCGTAGAGGATTTACCTGATTTTTGGTCGACGCAGATGCAACAACTACTGGGGATTAATACCGATGGCAACTACCGAGACGGTTGCATGCAGGATATTCATTGGGCCGTTGGTGAACTAGGGTATTTCCCAAGTTACACCTTAGGCGCCATGTATGCCGCCCAATGCCGTTTTGCGATGGAAAAAGCCTTAGGGCCAATTGAAACCCTAATCGATACAGGCAAGTTGAACTCGTTATTCCAATGGCTGAGTGAACACATTTGGTCTAAGGGATCTTTGCTCACAACCGATGAACTGATCCGCCAAGCAACGGGCGAAACCCTAAATGGTCAATATCTTGAGCGTCACCTGCGCCAACGATATCTGGGCATTTAACCGCTGCTAATGCTTATACCCAAGCTACCTGAAGAGTCGAGTTTCAGAGCGCCTAGGGTGCATCAATTCAAGGCGCATCAATGACTGAATGTCGGCCACCTTTTGAATTGATGCAACACGGAAGTGGAGTGCCCTAGGCGCTCCGTCCCGGCGGGTTTTAACGCACTTTATGCTGTGTTGGTTATTTTTAACTTAGCCCGCTAGGTCTGCAAATAACCGCCTTGCCTAAAGTGCGTTAAATTCCCGCTGAATCCTGTATCTTCAGGTTGTTTGGGTATACAAGCGCTGAAAGCTCAGTTTATACGGGTTTTAAAGCGCTTTATATTGCCGCTGGAGCCTGCATTTTTAAGCCGCTTGAGGTTATAATGCCGAACTTATTTGAATCAGGACTCTTTCCACGGTGTTCTTTCAACAGGACTCTTGAAACAGGATAAATGTCGGCCATGTTACTGCGTGCAATCACCCCAGAGGATTGGGATGCCATTTTAGCGATCCAAGACGAGTGTTACTCACAACTGGATCCTGAGCCACTGCACGTACTGCAAAGTAAATGGCAGGTATCACCTCAGTCCTGTTTTGTGTTCGAAGTGGATAAATCGGTTGTCGGTTATTGCTTGGCTCACCCATGGACCGCCAATATGCCGCCCGCGCTATATCAGCCCATCACCCATTTACCCAAGGCTGATACCTTATACCTACACGATATTGCGATTTCGGCTAAAGCCCAAGGTTTAGGCGCTGGCGCTAAGGCGCTGACCCGCCTAACACTATTGGCGGATCGCTATAATCTCAATTCCTTATCCCTCGTAGCCGTACAAGGTGCCGACAGCTATTGGCTTAAAATGGGTTTTAAACCTAAGGCAATCGATAAATGTCTTGGCAGCTATACTGACGATGCTATGTATATGATTTATAAATTTAATCATAGAGATGAAAAATGAATCCAACCCTAACCACTATCGGTTTACTTTGCTTAAGTAATATTTTTATGACCTTTGCTTGGTACGGGCATTTGAAAACGCTAGGCTCAAAACCTTGGATTATTGCGGCCTTAGTGAGCTGGGGTATCGCCCTATTTGAATACTTGCTGCAAGTGCCTGCTAACCGTATCGGCTACACAGTAATGAATGTCGGCCAGTTAAAAATTTTACAAGAAGTCATCACCTTAAGTTTGTTTGTCCCCTTTGCCTATTTCTATATGAAAGAACCATTGAAGCTCGATTATCTGTGGGCAGGACTGTGCATCTTAGGTGCTGTGTATTTTATTTTTAGAAGTGAATTTAATTAATTTCAGACTTATTTCAGGAGAGCTCCCCCCATGGCCCGTCAAGTCACTTATACCTTCAAAGGTAAGACGAAAACTATCGCCTTTAGCTACGACAAACACCATGATTTATATGAAGCTGTGGCCGAAGCCGAGGGCATAGATCTGACCAAATTTTTGGCTATGGAACAACAAGTCGCCATGACATCTCGTAAAGGTGCCAAGGCTGAAAAAGAATTCAGGAAAGTAGAGTTTGCCCGCTTTGGTTTTAGCAATATCCACTTTGTCAGAGATGAAGAACCTGAAGCCTAAGCTAATGTATTAATTGTTTTTTGTATTAGCTTTAAGCACTTCAATAACAGGACACTGTAATGCTCAATACCGAACATGCTAACTTCCCCCGCGCAGGATTCTTCCGCCGCCTAGGCGCTGCAGTTTACGATTCGATGTTAGCCGTGGCCGTCTATATGGTTGCTGGCGCAATGGGCTTTGGGATTTTCTACGGCCTCACCGCTTCAGGACTGGCTGGCATGAATGGCTTTGAGCATGTCTCAGATGCACTCAATGGCACGCCAGCTTATCAGGGAATTTATCAACTTTGGCTTGCCTTGTGTGTCGGCACTTTCTATGCATTATTCTGGAGTAAGGGCGGTCAAACCTTAGGGATGCGCGCTTGGCGGCTTAAAATTCAACATCCTAATGGCCAAAACTTAAGCCTGATCACTGCCTACGCTCGCATCATTTGGTCACTGCTCGGCATTGGCAATTTATGGATTTTAATCAATGATGATAAGCGCGCACTGCAGGATATGATGACTCGCTCGGAAGTGGTCGTGCTGTCTAAAGAAGCCAACCAAATGCGTAACTGGCACGGCGCATAAGTGTATTCTTAAGTAAATCCGAAATACAAAAAACGACGCAAAAGCGTCGTTTTTTATGGGCTATTTTTAATTGACGGAATCCGGAGTAAGGAGTAATAAGCTGCGTATCATCGCCGGATAAAGTAGAAGGCAACGCCAGTAAACAACAAGCTTGGCGCAACAGCCCCCACATAAGCGGGTAGCTCATACACTATACTCATGGGGCCAAAAATCTCATTACTGATATAAAAGCTAAAACCTGCTACAACCCCAAGTAATACACGCGCGCCCATAGTCACAGTCCGCAACGGACCAAATACAAACGACAGTGCCACTAACATCATCACTGCGACCGTCACGGGCTGCATCACCTTGCGCCATAAAGCAAGCTCATAACGGCTGGGATCTTGACTGTTAGTTTTAAGGTAATCAAGATAGCCGACCAGACCACGTATAGATAATGCCTCGGGTTTAATCGACACTACGCTGAGCTTATCTGGCGTTAAACTCGATTGCCATTGGTCTTCTTCAAGATACTCAAGCACGACTTTTTCATAGCTTAAATCAGTACGTTTAACGTCAAATAAACGCCAGCGATCTTGGGAAAATACCGCTCGGTCTGCGTGAACTACGTTGGTGAGCTTAAGTTCGCTATTGAATTTATAAAGCGTGATATTGCTGAGTTTATTGATGTTTTCAACTTCACCAATATTAACGAACAAATCACCATCCTTTGCCCAAATTCCACGATGGGACTTAATTAAACTCCCGCCAGAGAGTTTAACAGCTTGTAACTCATTCGCTTTTTGCTCAGCAATCGGTGCGCCCCACTCCCCTAAAACCATCACCAATAACATCAAAGGCACAGCAGTTTTCATCGCCGACATAGTGATCTGCAAACGTGACATGCCAGAAGCTTGCATCACCACAAGTTCGGAATTCGATGCCAACATTCCCATACCAATCAAAGCGCCTAGCAAGACGGCCATAGGGAAAAACATTTCAATATCCCGTGGCACTAAAAATAAAACATAGATGCCAGCATCCATCATGCTGTAGGTGCCACGGCCAACTAAACGCAGCTGATCAACCCATTTGATGATGCCCGACAAACCAGTCAACACCAGCAAACAAAGCGCTGAAGTGCTTAACAATATTCTGGCGATATAAAGGTCTAATATCTTCATGCTGCCACCTTCTTATTGGCAAACAAGGACGATATACGACTGAAAATAGGCCTATCTTTGCCAAGCAAGAATAACCCCATCAAGAGCGCAGAAACATGGATCCACCACATACCTAAATACAGTGGAATAATCCCATCTTGCAATGCCTTACGTCCCGCGACCATCAGTCCAAAATAGCCAAGGTACAAAAGAACTGCCGGGAACATCTTAGCAAACTTACCTTGGCGCACATTCACCCGCGCTAACGGTACAGCAATCAGTGTCATAATTGGAATCGCGAGCGGGATAGCAAGACGCCAGTGGAATTCAGCCGCGGCTTCAGCACCTTCAATTTTCACGAGTTCATCAACGGGCAGTGCAGATAATTTACGGCGACGCTCATCAACTTGCTGCTCTTTAATTTGCATTTTATAACCACCAAATTCGATCATTTGGTAGTCCTTCGCCTTCGGGCTGCCTTGATAACGCACGCCGTCATTCAAGTTCAATTGTTGAGCACCTGAACTATCTTCCTGTACTCGTCCACCTTTAGCCACCACGACATTGGTCACGCCAGTTTCATCATCAGGATCTGGCAACTGGGCTACAAACACTTTATCTAACTCGTTATCTTTACCAATACGCTCAACAAATAATACCGCGCGACCATTGGGACTCGCCTGAAAACGCCCTTGGATTAAGGCGGCAAGACCCGCTTCAGACTGGGCTTTTTCGAGCACTTGGTTTTGCTGTTCTTCTGCCCAAGGAGCAACATAAAGGGATAAATAGCCAGTAAACAGCATATTGATCACGGCGAGGATCAGCGTTACGCGGGTGACATACCACTCACTGACCCCAACACCGTGGAGAATGACCATTTCATTTTCGGAATACATACGGCCGTGGGCCAGTAAAATACCCAAGAACAAACTTAACGGCAGCACTAAGATCACCAGATAAGGCAAGTTAAGCCCAATCAGAGTCATGATTAAAGAGGCGGGAAAATCGCCGTCGGAGGCATCGGCCAGTATACGCACGAAATGCTGGCTAATAAAAATAGTTAACAGCACTAAAAGTACCGCAATTTGTGCCTTTAAAACTTCTCGAATAAGGTATTTAAATACAATCACAGGCAGGATCCGGTCTCTAAACTTATCTTTTTGCTGGTAACAGACTAACTTTCATGTAAACTGTTTACTTTTGATAGTTTTCTGACCAGCTTCAGGGGTTCTAGGTAAACTTAACGTCACGAAATGCGTGACTCAAGCGCCGAGAATAAATCACCTTTGGAGTAATAACTTAGGCCCTTTTCGGGACAAGCAGACATTATCCAATAAATATAAAAATTTGTCTTTAAGAATCTAGGAGTGCTCATGGAGTTTAGCGTAAAGAGCGGTAGCCCCGAAAAACAACGCTCAGCCTGTATCGTGGTCGGTGTTTATGAACCCCGTCGTCTGTCGGGTATCGCGGAGCAATTAGATAAAATTAGCGAAGGTTATATCAGTAACCTACTGCGTCGCGGCGATCTGGAAGGTAAACCTGGCCAGATGTTATTGCTGCACCATGTTCCTAACGTATTGAGTGAACGTGTATTATTAGTAGGTTGTGGCAAAGAACGAGAATTAGACGAACGCCAATACAAACAAATCATCACTAAGACAATCAACACCCTTAACGAAACGGGTTCAATGGAAGCCGTTTGCTTCTTAACTGAACTGCACGTGAAAGGACGCGATACGTATTGGAAAGTACGTCAAGCGGTTGAAACCACTAATAGCAGTCTTTATAGCTTTGATGCCCTGAAGACCCGCAAAGGTGAAACTCGCCGTCCACTGCGTAAATTAGTATTCAATGTCCCGACTCGCCGTGAATTAACCTTAGGTGAGCGCGCCATCGAGCATGGTATGGCAGTATCTGCTGGCATGCATTTATGTCGCGATGTAGCAAACATGCCACCGAACATCTGTAATCCAGCCTATTTAGCTTCTCAAGCTCGCCAAATGGCTGAAATACACGACACTCTGCATGTCACCACTATCGGTGAAGAGCAAATGGCCAAACTGGGCATGAACTCATACCTTGCAGTCGGTCGCGCCAGTGCCAATGAATCTATTATGACGGTGATGGAATACAAGGGCGCTGTCGATAGCACAGAAAAACCCATCGTATTAGTCGGTAAAGGGTTAACCTTCGACTCGGGTGGTATTTCATTGAAGCCTGGCGAAGCCATGGACGAAATGAAGTACGACATGGGCGGCGCAGCAGGTGTTATCGGCACCATGAAAGCCATCTGTGATATGAAGTTACCTATCAACGTTGTCGGTATTCTGGCTGGCTGTGAAAACATGCCATCGGGTAATGCTTACCGTCCAGGTGACATTCTGACCACTATGTCAGGTCAAACCGTTGAAGTGTTAAATACCGATGCGGAAGGCCGTCTAGTCCTATGTGACGTATTAACCTATGTTGAGCGTTTCGATCCTGAATTAGTTATCGATACTGCAACCCTGACTGGCGCGTGTGTGATTGCCCTTGGTAAACACGCATCGGGTCTGTTCTCATCGCATAACCCTCTGGCACACGAGCTATTAAGTGCCGGTGAGCAAAGTGGTGACCGCGCATGGCGCATGCCATTGTGGGATGAGTATCAAGATATGCTCGACAGCCCATTTGCTGACATGACCAACTTAGGTGGCCGTCCTGCTGGAGCTATCACTGCAGCATGTTTCCTTTCGCGCTTTGCTAAAAAGTACAACTGGGCTCACTTAGACGTTGCAGGCACAGCTTGGAATAGCGGTGCTAACAAAGGTTCTACGGGCCGTCCAGTGCCACTATTGACTCAGTTCCTGATCAATCGTGCTGGCGTCGAACTCGGCGAATAACCAACTATCCGGCCTTAGTGTGTTAAAGGCTCGATAAATGAAAGGCGAAGATGAAAATCTTCGCCTTTTTTATTTTCTTAATTTAATCAGAAAATCGATTTCCTGAATAAATTAAGAAAATAAAAAAACTGAACAATTAATGGTTTTAGAATCATTTTTCAAAGAGTTATAGTTCTACCCTCTTCATCTCCAACGGTTTGAAAGCATCCCATTAAGTCCCGCCAGACAGTGATAGATAAAACCTCACTGTAAGGTTTGCCCTAAGCATTAACCCATACTGACTTTTAGTGTAAACTGCTGCTCTCGTTCGCCACTAAAACAAGTGAAGCAAGGCATTGAAATCATGACTCAAGTGCTGTTTTATCTTATGCCGCCAGTGGCATCGCCTGCCAAAACCAAGGCTGATTCACCTGTTGCAACCGCGAATGCGAACCCTGCACTTTGCGAGATGCATCTTCTGGCATGCCAACTGGCGCAGCAGGCTTTTGTGAAGCAACAATGGGTCTATATCCATTGCCAAGATAAACAGCAAGCCCATGCAATTGATGAACTTTTATGGCAGTTTGAGCCAAGTGCCTTTGTACCCCATAACCTCAAAGGTGAAGGCCCGATGACGGGATCGCCGGTTGAAATCGGTTTTGATCGCCTCGGCGCCAACAAAAGTCGCCAAGTTCTGATTAATCTTGCAGACCAAGCGCCCCCATTTGCGGTAAACTTTGGCCACATTATCGATTTTGTTGCCAATGACGATCAGCATAAAGCGGTCGCTCGCGAACGTTATCGACAGTATCGCGGCTTAGGGGTCAATTTACAGACCCAAGACTTAGCAACACATCCACTTAATTAGTTTGAGACAGACACGTTCCCATGGAAAAAACATACGATCCGCAGTCCATCGAGCAAACGCTTTACCAAAATTGGGAAGAGCAAGGTTACTTCAAGCCACACGGCGATGAATCCCAAGGCAATTATTGCATCATGATCCCGCCACCAAACGTGACGGGCAGCTTGCACATGGGCCACGCCTTCCAAGACACCATCATGGATACCTTGACCCGTTACCAACGGATGAAAGGCAAAAATACCCTATGGCAAGTCGGTACTGACCATGCGGGTATCGCCACCCAAATGTTGGTTGAGCGCAAGCTTGAAGCCGAAGAAGGCAAGAATCGCCATGACCTAGGTCGCGATGCCTTTATGGATAAAGTGTGGGAATGGAAAGCACAATCGGGCGGCACTATCACTAAGCAGCTACGTCGTATGGGCGCTTCTGTTGATTGGGACCGCGAGCGTTTCACTATGGACGAAGGCTTGTCCAAGGCAGTACAAGAAGTGTTTGTACGTCTGTACGAAGATGAGTTGATTTATCGCGGTAAGCGTTTGGTCAACTGGGATCCAAAGCTGCACACGGCTATCTCTGATTTAGAAGTGGAAAGCAAAGAAAAACAGGGCCACATGTGGCATCTGCGTTATCCACTGGCCGACGGTGAACTGACGGCCGATGGTAAAGACTATTTAGAAGTCGCAACCACGCGCCCTGAAACCATGCTCGGCGACAGTGCGGTTGCAGTGCATCCCGATGATGAACGCTATCAAGCGCTGGTCGGTAAGTTTATTCTGTTGCCGATTGTTAACCGCCGCATTCCTATCGTGGCCGACGATTACGTCGACATGGCCTTTGGTACAGGTTGCGTGAAGATCACCCCGGCCCATGACTTTAACGACTATGAAGTCGGTAAACGTCACAACCTACCCATGTTCAACGTGCTGACCTTAGATGCCGCCATTCGCGTGAGCGCCGAAGTGGTGAACTCTGACGGTACCTTTAACAAAACGCTCGATGGCAGCCTGCCTGAACGCTTTGCCGGACTTGATCGTTTTAAAGCCCGCGATGCTATCGTCGCTGAATTTGACACTTTAGGGCTGCTCGAAAAAATCGCGCCTCACGCCTTGAAAGTGCCTTACGGTGATCGCTCCGGTGTGGTTATCGAGCCGATGCTGACCGACCAATGGTATGTAGCTGTTGCGCCAATGGCGAAAACCGCTATCGAAGCAGTTGAAAATGGCAGCATTAAATTTGTGCCGCAGCAATACGAGAACATGTACTTCTCGTGGATGCGCGACATTCAAGACTGGTGTATTTCGCGTCAATTGTGGTGGGGTCACCGCATCCCTGCGTGGTACGACGAAAATGGCAAAGTCTATGTCGGCCGCAACGAAGCCGATGTACGTGCTAAGCACAATATCGCCGACTCTATGACATTACGCCAAGACGAAGATGTACTGGACACTTGGTTCAGCTCAGCCCTGTGGACGTTCTCAACCTTAGGTTGGCCTGACAATTTAGAAGATTTAAAAACCTTCCACCCAACCGACGTGTTGGTGACAGGTTTTGACATCATCTTCTTCTGGGTTGCCCGTATGATCATGATGACCATGCACTTCATCAAAGATGAAGACGGCAAGCCACAAGTCCCGTTCAAAACCGTGTACGTAACCGGTCTTATCCGCGATGAAGCGGGTAACAAGATGTCAAAATCTAAAGGTAACGTACTCGATCCATTAGACATGATCGACGGTATCGGCCTTGAAGATCTCGTTGAAAAACGTACCGGTAATATGATGCAGCCACAACTGGCCGCTAAAATTGAAAAGAGCACTCGCAAAGAGTTTGCCGACGGTATCGAAGCCCACGGCACTGATGCACTGCGCTTTACGCTTGCGGCAATGGCATCAACGGGTCGTGACATCAACTGGGATATGAAGCGCTTAGACGGTTACCGTAGCTTCTGTAACAAGTTATGGAACGCCTCACGCTACGTGCTGATGAACACAGAAGATCAAGATTGCGGCCCAGGCTCACCAGAGCACAAAGGCGGCGAGATGGAACTGTCGTTGGCCGATCGCTGGATTATTGGCTTGTTCAATCAAACCGTTAAGACCTTTGACGATCACATGACAGCCTACCGTTTCGACTTAGCGGCCAATACCCTGTATGAGTTCACTTGGAACCAGTTCTGTGACTGGTACTTAGAGTTAACCAAACCGGTATTGCAAAACGGCAGCGAAACGCAAATGCGCGGCACCCGTCACACCTTAGTGACAGTACTCGAAGCGATGCAACGCCTGATGCACCCTATGATGCCGTATATCACTGAAACCATTTGGCAGCGCGTTAAACCGTTAGCTGGTGTCGCTGGTGATACCATCATGCTGGCACCGTTCCCAACATTTGATGCCGCTAAAGTCGATAGCGCAGCAATGGCCGATTTAGAATGGGTTAAGCAAGTGATCGTCGCTGTGCGTAACATTCGCGCCGAACTGAACATTGCCCCATCTAAACCGCTAAATGCCCTACTTCGTGGTGTTAGTGCGCAGGATAAAGCCCGTGTTGAAGCCAACCAAACCTTCTTCACCACACTTGCCCGCTTAGAAAGCATGACCATTTTAGCCGATGGCGAAACTGCGCCTATGTCGACCACAGGTTTGATTGGCGAAATGGAGCTGCTGATCCCTATGGCAGGCTTGATCGATGTCGCCGCCGAAATGGCCCGTATCGATAAACAGCTTGAAAAGCTCGGCCAAGAGATCGCTCGCATCGAAGGCAAATTGTCAAACCAAGGTTTTGTGGCAAAAGCTCCAGCCGAGGTTATCGACAAAGAGCGCGCCAAGATGGCCGATCTCAAGCGAGATATGGACAAACTCAATGAACAAAAATCAGAGTTCGCTAAGTTAGAAGCTTAAGCTTCTCATTTACTCTGATTCACTTGTTATGATTAGTTCTAACTGAATGAAGGGCAGCCACTTGGCTGCCCTCCTTGTATCTATATCGCTGCAATCTATGAGCAATTATGAGCCTTAATCTACGTTCTTGAGCCAGATGCCGCCTTTAACCCGAGTCAACTCTAAACACTGTCATTTAACCTACGGCACTGTATTGAAACCACCACACCATTCATCCTCATCATTCCCCGTGGTCTATCGCTCATGAGCTCACACGTAGCCCATCACTGCCGACATACGTAAACACCACACATGTAGACTAAAGAACAGCTAATACCTCCCGAGACAGCTCTGAGAGACTGACATTGAGTGCTGACATAGATATCCAATGTCGTCATAGACTCTCAACACAGGCAAAAGCAGATTCTTCAGTGAGTTGAACCTAAGAAAGAGAAGTGTTTAAAGCGAAATGGCTAAAGATAGCGATACCGAAGATACTAAGGTAAGGCAAAAGATGATGATGCAAAGTTAAGGTTAAACCTAAGCGGGTAAAAATATAATGAGTTAAACCATTACAGATTAAAAAATAAAAAAGCCCTGCAATTGCTTGCAGGGCTTATCTATATGGTGCGCGTGGAAGGAGTCGAACCTCCGACCGCCTGGTTCGTAGCCAGGTACTCTATCCAGCTGAGCTACACGCGCAAACTCGTTTTTGTACTTCTAATAGATCCAATCAAGATTGAGTCTAGGATAAGCACTTTTATCTCGAAAATTTATTCTATTCCCCTCGACTAAGAGAATAGAATGGCGGAGAAGGAGGGATTCGAACCCTCGATGGGAGTTAAAGCCCATACTCCCTTAGCAGGGGAGCGCCTTCGGCCACTCGGCCACCTCTCCGCGTTTAACGCTTTAAATCAACAAGACGTATCTTGTTAACTATATTGGTGCGCGTGGAAGGAGTCGAACCTCCGACCGCCTGGTTCGTAGCCAGGTACTCTATCCAGCTGAGCTACACGCGCATGTTAAACGGTAAAACACTAATACGACCTAAATCATATTAATTTAAATTGGTGCGCGTGGAAGGAGTCGAACCTCCGACCGCCTGGTTCGTAGCCAGGTACTCTATCCAGCTGAGCTACACGCGCATGTTAAACGGTAAAACATTAATACGATTTAAATCATATTAATCTAAATTGGTGCGCGTGGAAGGAGTCGAACCTCCGACCGCCTGGTTCGTAGCCAGGTACTCTATCCAGCTGAGCTACACGCGCATTTTAACTCTTTGCTATAAGCAATTATCTACAAAATTTCTTATGAAATTCAAAACTGACGAGTTAAAGATTAACTAATGCAGAGATGGTGCGCGTGGAAGGAGTCGAACCTCCGACCGCCTGGTTCGTAGCCAGGTACTCTATCCAGCTGAGCTACACGCGCGACTTGTATCTAAATTTACTTTTACATCAAACACTAATAAAAAATGGTGCGCGTGGAAGGAGTCGAACCTCCGACCGCCTGGTTCGTAGCCAGGTACTCTATCCAGCTGAGCTACACGCGCACTGTTTTCTATCTTTAAGAAATGGCGGAGAAGGAGGGATTCGAACCCTCGATGGGAGTTAAAGCCCATACTCCCTTAGCAGGGGAGCGCCTTCGGCCACTCGGCCACCTCTCCGTTTTCTTGGCGCACATATTACTGTTTGACGAAAATAAGTCAAACCCTTTTTCCGAAACAGATTCCATTTGAACTGTTTTTAATCACATTGCTGTTATATCAAGCCAATGTATTGATTTACGCCAATCTTTCGGTCTAAAAAATAAAAAAGCCAGTTAAAAAACTGACTCTTCTGTTGCCGTAGTACACTTGCCAAAACAAGGTACTAAAAGTTACCACCTTCCGATGGTGTACCTGATTTTTCAGATTGAATGCGTTGGTAGATTTCTTCGCGATGAACAGAAACCTCTTTTGGTGCATTCACACCAATACGCACTTGATTGCCTTTTACCCCTAGCACTGTAACTGTGACTTCATCACCAATCATCAGTGTTTCGCCAACACGACGAGTCAAAATCAGCATTCGATAGCTCCTTTATTTCTTAATTCAGCTTACACACGGCACTCATCCGGTAGATGGGCTTATTATAAGGTCAGCTTAGTACAAATTAATAGTATTCAATACTCAAACGGTTATTTAATTACACCTTATTTAGCTCGAAAGCGTGATGTAACGCCCGAACCGCCTTGTGTAAGTCCCTTTCATCGATAACGGTTGATAATTTACTCTCTGACGTCGTGAGTAACTTAGCATGAATAGTTTCATTACCCAAGACTTCTAACATCTTAGTCAATAATCCCATTTTTGCCTGTAAACCTTTGCCAACTAAAGATACTTTTGCACGTTGACGTTCGATAATCAATGGCCCGAGTGCGAGGCTTTCACTTAAGCCTTCGAGCTCATTAAGTAGAGTATCGACCTTAGCTTCAGCGAGCATAAAACTGACGCGACCCGAAGGATCATCCTCATGGATCCTCAATGGAG
The DNA here is from genome assembly GCF_025653905.1 of Shewanella sp. SM71. Lineage (NCBI taxonomy): Bacteria > Pseudomonadati > Pseudomonadota > Gammaproteobacteria > Alteromonadales > Shewanellaceae > Shewanella > Shewanella sp. SM71. The sequence goes on along the minus strand of NZ_JAKKRW010000003.1, from coordinate 95,912 downwards.
AAATAAATTCCACATCGATTTCCAATCGCGTTAAGCAGCCTAACAGCGCTTGATAACGTTCACTGGTGGTAAACAGCCCTTCAATCGTTAGCGTTGCCAGCGCCTTATTAATCGCGATACCTTGCACTAACGAGGCAATCGTTAATTCCGACTCGTCGCCAAATTGGATTAACGTCCCCTGCCCAGCTTCAAAGCTCGACAATACTCGCAGCGGTACGCGAAAACGCTCGGCGTATTCAACAGAATCGGGATGCAATACTTTAGCGCCGAGCTTTGCCATTTCGAGCATCACATCAAACCCAATCACATCGAGGCGACGTGCACTGCTATCAATATTCGGATCTGTGGTAAATACCCCAGCCACATCGGTAAAAATCTGGCATTCATCGGCTTCTAACGCTGCCGCTAAGGCTACTGCAGTGGTATCTGAACCACCGCGTCCTAAGGTGGTCACTTCGCCTTGAGGATCGATGCCCTGAAACCCTGCAACGATCGGCACAACACCATCGGCAAGCAAAGACTGCAAATATTCAGTATCAACTCGCTCAATGCTGGCGCGGCCAAATTGACTATTTGTATGAATTTGCACTTGATCGCCCGTAAGGGATTTTGCTTTTATGCCGCGACGTTGTAGCGCCATCGACATCAAAGCAATACTCACTTGCTCACCCGTCGAGACTAGCATGTCTAACTCGCGCGCCGAGGCGCGCGGATTAATTTGTGCTGCAAGTGCAAACAGGCGATTCGTCTCACCCGCCATCGCGGATAAAACTAAGACTTGCTGCTCACCATTGTGAGCTGACTTTGTAATCTGCTCAGCGACCGCTTCGATACGTTCAATAGAACCCACCGAAGTGCCGCCGAACTTTTTCACAAAAAGCTTGCTACCACTAAGCTTTCGTTTTTGGGGCACAGCAACCTCTTAAGCTAGACGCTCAGTAATCCAAGGTAATACTTGAGCCAATGCCGCATCCAGATTTTCTGGCTGGCTACCGCCCGCTTGAGCCATATCAGGACGACCACCGCCTTTACCGCCCACTTGTGCAGCGACCATAGCGACGAGCTCACCCGCTTTGACTTTACCGATCAGATCGTTACTTACACCCGCGATCAGGTTAACTTTCCCTTCCTGCGCAGTGCCAAGCACGATAATGGCCGATTTCAATTTCTGTTTTAATTCATCTTGCAAGCCACGTAATGAACTTGCCTCAACGCCGTCTAATTTTTTGATCAGTACGTTAACGCCATTAACTACAACGGCATCACCCACTAAATCAGCACTCGCTGCCGCCGCTAGCTTATCTTTCAACTGCGCCATTTCTTTTTCGAGTTGCTTCATCTTATCGAGCTGCGCTTTTAACTTAGCCACCACTGAGTTGGCATCGCCTTTCAATAAGGCAGCGGCTTCTTCCAGTTCAGCTTGTTGCTGCGCCACATAAGCCATAGCAGCAGCGCCAGTCACGGCTTCGATGCGACGTACACCCGCAGCAATACCTGCTTCAGAGGTGATTTTAAATAAGCCGATATCGCCAGTGCGACCCACATGGGTACCGCCACACAATTCGATAGAGAAATCGCCCATAGTCACAACACGCACTTGTGAATCATATTTCTCACCAAAGAGTGCCATAGCGCCTTTCTCTTTAGCTTCATCTATGCCCATTTCAGCGGTTTTCAGCTCATGGTTACGACGAATTTGAGTGTTAACTAATTCTTCAACTTCTTTTAATTCAGCAGCTTTTACGCCTTCGAAATGGGAGAAGTCAAAACGTAAACGCTCAGGATCAACCAAAGAACCTTTTTGCGAGACATGAGTACCGAGCACTTGACGCAGTGCGGCATGCAGTAAATGCGTAACAGAATGGTTTAACTGAGTACGGTGACGCAGTTTTTTGTCCACTTTCGCTTCAATAACTTGGCCAACGCTCAAGCTACCTGTAGCCAAAACACCTTGATGGCCCGTTGCTTGACCATACTTTTGCGTATCGTTTACCGTAAACTCAATACCGTTTGCAACCAATTGGCCTTTATCGCCTACTTGACCGCCAGATTCCGCGTAGAAAGGTGTTACATCGAGCACGACAACGGCTTCATCACCCGCTTTGATCGCCGTCACTGACTCACCATTTTGATAAATCGCGGTGACCTTAGCTTGGCCCGCTAATTCGGTGTAACCAGTGAATGCGGTTTCAGCATCGATTTTCAGCGCTGCGTTGTAATCTGCACCAAAGTTACCAGCAGCTTGGGCGCGGCTACGTTGCTCAGCCATGGCGACTTCGAAACCTGCTTCATCGACAATGATGTTGCGCTCACGACAGACGTCAGCGGTCAAATCCATTGGGAAGCCATAGGTGTCATACAGCTTAAATACGGTTTCGCCGTCTAAAGTGTCGCCTTTCAACTCGTTTAAGGCCGTATCTAAAATACCTAAACCACGTTCAAGCGTACGGGCAAATTGCTCCTCTTCCGCTTTCAGCGCTTTTTCAACAATGACTTGCGTCTCAGCTAACCCTTTAGCCGCATCGCCCATCACCGCAATCAAAGATGGAACCAACTTATAGAAGAAAGCTTCGGTCGCGCCCAACTTGTTACCATGGCGAACTGCGCGGCGGATAATGCGGCGCAGCACATAACCGCGGCCTTCGTTCGACGGCATAACGCCATCGGCAATAAGGAATGCACATGAACGGATATGGTCGGCAATGACGCGCAGTGACTTCTCGGTTAAATCGCTTACGCCGATGATTTCTGCCGCTTTAGCGATCAAAGTACGGAAAATATCGATTTCGTAGTTAGAATGTACGCCCTGCATAATCGCAGCAATACGCTCAATCCCCATACCTGTATCAACCGAGGGCTTAGGCAAAGGTAACATTTCACCCGATGCTTGACGGTTGTACTGCATGAAAACGATGTTCCAGATTTCGATGAAACGATCACCATCCTCTTCAGGACTGCCAGGACGTCCGCCCCAAATATGATCACCATGATCATAAAAAATCTCAGTACATGGACCACAAGGACCGGTATCACCCATTTGCCAGAAGTTATCTGACGCAAAGGCAGCACCTTTATTGTCACCGATACGTATGATGTTCTCGGCAGCGACACCAATTTTTTTATTCCAGATTTCAAAGGCTTCATCATCTGTCTGATAAATAGTGACGCACAGACGTTCCTTCGGCAGCTTTAACGTTTCAGTTAAAAAAGTCCAGCCCAAACGAATCGCTTCTTCTTTGAAATAATCTCCAAAACTGAAGTTACCTAGCATTTCGAAAAAGGTGTGATGACGTGCTGTGTAACCAACGTTATCCAAATCGTTATGTTTACCACCGGCGCGTACACAACGTTGAGCAGTGGTCGCACGCGTATAATTGCGTTTGTCCATGCCAAGAAACACGTCCTTGAACTGGTTCATGCCTGCATTGGTAAATAAAAGTGTGGGATCGTTGCCTGGCACTAATGAACTACTGTCCACAACTTGATGACCATTGCTGCGGAAAAATTCGAGGAAAGCGCTTCTGAGCTCTGCTGTAGTTTGATACATGAAATCATCCTGAATTGGGTAAGCATTACCAGCTACGCCTTAGGCTAGCCGTATTTCTATTTGCCCAGCATTATAAGCAGACTAAGGAAGGACGACCAGTCTTGATTGGTGATATACACATCAGGAATTTAATATTTTAGCGTGAATCGCCCACACCAGAGTCACTAGAAGCAAAACGACAAGATAAAGCACAAATAAAGACGGTGTAAGTTTATCGCGGCACGGACAATATTTAAGCAAGTGAGTCTAATGTGGAGTACGAAATGGACAAGACTCATTGATGATATTTAGATGAGCTTTTACAGTCTTAGCTCCAAATTTAATAATTTTCATCGAGATCATTGGGATCTGAATCTAGTGCGTAAGTGATTTGATCGTAGCTAAAGCCTTGGCCCATTAAAAAACGCACTCGTTTGGCTTTTTCCTTCACGATGAGATCCCGAGCTTTAGAGCCCTTCACTTCTGTTACGCGAGGAACACCGTATTTTTTGGTGGCTTTATCTTTTGCTAGCTCAAACCAGTCACAATCACAATTAACCAAAGCGGCTTCAATACAGTCTTTAGATAAGCCTTTCTGTGCGATGGCTTGGCGGATGCGTATTGCACCGTGGCCTCGACTGATGTGGCTTCGCACCAACAGTTCGGCATAACGAGCATCATTAATAAAACCGGAGGATTCGCAAGCATCGAGTACAGGTTCGATATCGTTAATTTCGAAACCTTTTTCGAGCAATTTATCGCGGATTTGTAAACGGGAATAATCGCGGCGCGCTAACAGCGCGACCGCAATTTGATGGGCTGACTGACTCAGAATACTTCGCCTGTCTCTAAATCAATATTGTCCTCAGTACTATCATCAGCTTTGGCAGCCAAGGCACTCGGATTACTCAAAAGCAACTCACGTAGCGTCTTGTCAATTTCAGCAGCAATAGTTGGGTTTTCAGTCAGATATTTGCCAGCATTAGCACGACCTTGGCCGATTTTGTCACCTTTATAGCTGTACCAAGCGCCCGCTTTTTCAATCAACTTATGGGCTACGCCTAAGTCTACTAACTCACCAGTACGGTTAATACCTTGGCCATAAAGGATTTGGAACTCAGCTTGCTTAAACGGCGCTGCAACCTTATTTTTCACCACTTTAACGCGAGTTTCGTTACCGACAACTTCATCGCCGTCTTTAATGGCACCAGTGCGGCGAATGTCTAGACGAACAGAAGCATAAAACTTCAGCGCGTTACCACCGGTTGTAGTTTCTGGGTTACCGAACATCACACCAATTTTCATCCGAATTTGGTTGATGAAGATAAGTAAGGTGTTAGATTGCTTTAAGTTACCCGCAAGTTTACGCATGGCTTGGCTCATCATACGCGCCGCTAGGCCCATGTGAGAATCACCAATTTCGCCTTCGATTTCAGCTTTAGGCGTTAATGCCGCCACGGAGTCGACTACGATAACGTCAACAGCGCCTGAACGAGTTAAAGCATCACAAATCTCAAGCGCTTGCTCGCCGGTATCCGGTTGTGAACACAGCAGGTTATCAATATCTACGCCCAATTTTTTAGCATAAATAGGGTCTAGTGCATGCTCTGCATCGATAAAGGCACAGGTTTTGCCTTCACGTTGCGCTGCCGCAATCACTTCTAAAGTCAGTGTTGTTTTACCTGATGATTCAGGACCATAGATCTCAACGATACGACCCATTGGCAAACCGCCAGCACCTAAAGCAACGTCCAGAGACAGAGAACCGGTAGAAATGGTCTCAACATCCATAGAGCGATCTTCGCCCAGCTTCATGATGGAGCCTTTACCAAATTGTTTCTCAATTTGGATCAATACCGCAGCAAGTGCTTTCTCTTTATTTGGATCGACCTTCATTCCTGTTCCCTCATCAAGACAAGCATTAAGCTGTCAAAAGTGATATTCAATTTACAAACGGGTAATTCAAAAAGCCGCGCTTTTTGTCTTAATTCTGCTGACTAGTATACTGTACAATCATACAGTATCAAGACCTGTGACTGAATTATTTTTAGCTGATAGGATTTTTAATATGGCCAAGGTTTTAGCGAATATCAAATCAGATAATAGCTCCCTTTGATCAATATCCATCGTTAAGGGCTCAATTTTCACTAAATTATTGCTAAGATTGGCGCAACAAATTTTGCGTGGTCTTTTTAGCTGAAAATTGTACAGCAGTCTTCCGCTTCCATAGCGCTTAATCACCCTTAACCACACAAACTGTATCGCCTTTAGGCAGCCACAACGGACGATAACGATTTAATGAATGTAATTGATACCGATGATTTAGAAAAACATACTCCTATGATGCGTCAGTACTTGACGATGAAAGCAGAACATCACGATATGTTGCTGTTTTATCGCATGGGTGACTTCTACGAGTTGTTTTATGACGATGCTAAACGCGCTTCTGAGCTGTTAGGCATTTCACTCACTGCGCGCGGTAAAAGTGGTGGCGATCCTATTCCGATGGCGGGGCTTCCTTACCATGCTGTGGAAGGCTATCTTGCAAAATTAGTTCAAATTGGTCAATCAGTTGCGATTTGCGAACAGATTGGCGATCCCGCGACATCTAAAGGGCCAGTAGAACGTAAAGTGGTGCGAATTGTCACGCCAGGCACTTTAACCGACGAAGCGTTGCTACAAGAACGCCAAGACAATCTGTTAGCCGCGGTTTATCAAGGTAAAGTTGGTTTTGGTTATGCCACATTAGATGTTTCATCCGGACGTTTTGTGATTGCAGAGCTCGACACGCGAGAGTCATTAGAAGCAGAATTGCAACGCACTAATCCCGTTGAAATTCTCTACAGTGAAGACTTTGGCGAACTAGGTCTACTTAACGGTTTTAAAGGTAAACGTCGTCGCCCTGAATGGGAATTTGATTACGATACGAGTATCAAGTTACTGCTAGCTCAGTTTGGCACTAAAGACTTACATGGTTTTGGTATCGCAGATGCACGTTTATCACTGCAAGCTGCGGGTTGCTTGATGCAATATGTCAAAGACACACAGCGCACGGCACTGCCCCATATCAATGCCATTATCCGCTTCAATCAAACCGATAGCATAGTACTCGATGCGGCAACTCGCCGAAATCTAGAACTCACTCAAAACCTTGCCGGTGGCCGCGATAATACCTTAGCCGCAGTATTAGATAACACGGCAACGCCTATGGGCAGTCGTATGTTACAACGCTGGATCCATCAGCCTCTGCGAGATCCTAAGCAAATTAAGGCGCGCCAACAGGCGGTGACTGAACTCCTCGATACCGCAGCCCACGAAGGTTTGCATGAGCAGTTAAAGGCACTTGGCGATATCGAACGTATCATGGCAAGGTTAGCCCTGCGCACTGCCCGTCCAAGGGACTTTGCACGTTTACGTCAAGCTCTGGGCTTATTGCCTGAATTACAACAGAGTTTAAGTACACTGAGCGCGCCGCACACGACTCAATTGCGTCAACACTTAGGCGAGTTCCCCGCTGAGCAAGCCCTACTTGAGCGCGCGATAGTCGATAATCCACCTATGCTTATCCGCGATGGCGGGGTGATCCGTGAAGGCTACAACAGCGAACTAGATGAATGGCGCGGTCTGAGCGAAGGAGCGAGTGATTACTTAGTACAACTTGAAGCCAGAGAAAAAGAACGTACTGGCATCAATACACTTAAAGTCGGCTATAACCGCGTACACGGCTATTACATCGAAGTAAGCCGCCTGCAATCCTCACAAGTACCGCTCAATTATCAACGACGCCAAACACTTAAGAATATGGAGCGTTATATCACGCCCGAACTTAAGGAATACGAAGAAAAAGTCCTCTCGAGCCAAGGTAAAGCGCTGGCACTCGAAAAGCAGTTATGGGAACAGTTATTCGATCTTATTCTGCCGAAATTACATGAATTACAGGCTTTTGCTAGAGCAGCGGCTGAGCTTGATGTACTGAGTAACTTTGCCGAGCGTGCCGAAACCTTAGGCTACACTTGTCCAGAGCTGAGCCAAGATATCGGCGTACAAATAGACGCAGGTCGCCATCCAGTGGTGGAGCGTGTTAGCCAAACGCCGTTTATCGCTAACCCAGTGACCTTGCACAATCAAAGACGTATGTTGATTGTCACCGGACCTAACATGGGCGGTAAATCGACCTATATGCGTCAAGTCGCCTTGATTACGCTGATGGCCCATATTGGTTGTTTTGTGCCAGCAGATCGCGCCCTGATTGGCCCGATTGATCGCATCTTTACCCGTATTGGCGCATCAGACGATCTGGCCTCTGGCCGCTCAACCTTTATGGTAGAAATGACTGAAACTGCCAACATCCTGCACAATGCCACTGCCAGTAGTTTAGTGTTAATGGATGAAATCGGGCGTGGAACATCCACCTATGATGGTTTATCACTAGCTTGGTCGGCGGCGGAATATTTAGCCCAGCAAGTAGGGGCTATGACCCTATTCGCCACCCATTATTTTGAGCTAACTCAATTACCTGACTTAATGGCAGGTGTTTACAATGTGCACCTTGATGCCATAGAGCACGATGATACCATCGCCTTTATGCATGCAGTACAAGAAGGCGCCGCCAGTAAAAGCTACGGCTTACAAGTTGCGGCGCTTGCCGGCGTGCCAAACAAAGTGATTAAAGCAGCGAAACATAAATTGCAGCAATTGGAGAGTCGCGATCACCAACCAGAAGGAACGAGGACGCCCATTCAAAGCTTACTCGCTTTACCTGAACCGGTTGAAAATCCAGCTTTGACTAAATTAAGTAGCATTAATCCCGATAACTTAACGCCAAAACAGGCGCTTGATTTACTCTATGAACTGAAACGCTTGAGCTAAACATCAGGTGATCTAAATAAAAGCCTAAAAATAACAACGCCCACTCTATAGTGGGCGTTTTACTTTATGGCGTGATCTCACACTAAGTGCATTTTCTGGATAGCTTCTCTGAAAGGCACCAGAAGACAGATTTTAGTTTCTAAATAGAGCTTCAACAGATAAACCTTGAGAACCCAATAAATCACGTAAGCGTTTTAATGCTTCCACTTGGATTTGACGAACACGTTCACGGGTTAAACCAATCTCAGCCCCCACATCTTCAAGCGTAGAAGGTTCATAACCTAACAAACCAAAACGACGGGCTAATACTTCTCTTTGTTTTGTGTTCAACTCGTTAAGCCATTTCACCACAGAGTTAGAGATGTCTTCATCTTGCACTTTATAGTCAGGGCCAACACTATCATCATCGGCCAATACATCTAATAATGCTTTCTCGTTATCGCCCCCCAAAGGCGTATCAACAGAGGTAATTTTTTCATTCAGCTTAAGCATGCGGCTCACATCAGAGCTAGAAACTTGCAGTTTTTCAGCAATTTCTTCCGCTGTAGGTTCATGATCCAGTTTTTGTGCTAACTCACGGGCAGTACGCAAGTATACGTTGAGTTCTTTAACAACATGAATAGGCAAACGAATAGTACGAGTTTGGTTCATGATAGCGCGTTCAATCGTCTGTCTGATCCACCAAGTCGCATAGGTTGAAAAACGAAAACCTCTTTCTGGATCAAACTTTTCTACGGCACGAATTAAACCTAAATTACCCTCTTCGATAAGATCAAGCAGTGCTAAGCCGCGGTTATTGTAACGACGTGCAATTTTTACGACGAGACGTAAATTACTTTCGATCATGCGATTACGGGATTTTGCACAACCTTTTAAGGCCTTACGGGAAAAGTAAACTTCTTCTTCTGCGCTAAGCAGTGGGGAAAAACCAATCTCACCTAGATAAAGTTGAGTGGCATCAAGATTTTTTTGCAGGTCATCTTGGACCTGTTGTTCTATTCCTAGCTCTTGGACTAGATCGGTGGCAACTTCTTCTTTTTCAAGATCAAAGTCTGCGGTTTCTACGGAAAAATCTACTAGTGCTTCTGCGGCAGTGCTATTTATGCGGCTCATGATCAAATCTCCCAAACCTAATTAAACTGCTGAATTAGTGCAATTTCCTATCCTCCATTTGCCAACAAGGCCCCCAAACAATCATTGTTTAGGTAAATAAGTAAGTGGGTTTACAGACTGTCCATGGTAACGAATTTCAAAATGTAACATTACCCGATTGGCACCTGTATTGCCCATTTTTGCAACAGTCTGCCCTGCGAGGACATGTTGCTTTTCTTTGACTAAGATCTTGTCCGTATGAGCATAAGCACTAAGGTAATCGTCACTATGTTTAATAATCACTAAATTACCGTAACCCCTAAGAGCACTTCCTGCGTATACCACCCGCCCATCTGCAGCAGCTTTGATGATATCTCCCCGATTTCCCGCGATCTTAATACCTTTATTTCCCTGCTCATTGGCAGAATAAGTTCCGATTAACTTCCCTCTTACTGGCCACTGCCACTGACTCACACTGGCTGGCAGTGTTGAGGTGGGTGGAACCATTAGCCGGTTAACATTTTGTTGGGAACTTGTTACAAGGTACGCGGACTTAGCTTTCTGATCAAGTGTTTTTTTCAGATCGTCACTTGACTTAGCATTAGACTGATAAATCTTATCATCTAATTGTTTTTTATCACTTTTACTTGAGTTAGCATCTGAATTACCCGTTATATTTCCATCTAAAGTCGTAGATTTTGATTGGTTACTAGATTTAGCATTAGCTAAATATAAAATCTGTCCAGGGTAAATTGTATAAGGGTTATCTAATTGATTAAGTTTAGCTATTTCAGAAAAGTCTTTCCCTGCAGCCCAAGAAATAGAGTAGAGAGTGTCGCCTTTTTTAACTTTATATGAATTCGATTTAATGTGGCCTTTGCTATTTTTAGAGTAGCTATGGGAAATATTTTCGACGGGTGCGGGTCTGCTGGCCTGAAAGCTACAGCCTACAAGCAGAAATATAAAGCAAAGGTTTAAAAGTAAACCCGCATTCAACAATAAAAACTCCTTGGTAAGGTTGTATTACTGTTTATGATGAAAAAATGACGCCTTCTGTGCAAAACAAGCACTTCGCTTAACACAGTAGCACAACACAAGGTTAAGCTAACTCTCCATTAATTAAAGGTACAAATTTAACCGTTTCAATGGTTTCAGAACTAAAGCGGTCAGCAGTGCGCGTAATACGCATCAATTGCTGAGTATCCTCTCCCACAGGTAAGACTAACACCCCTCCATCAGCCAACTGAGACAGCAAAGCTTCTGGTATAGTCGCCGCCGCCGCAGTCACCATAATGGCATCGAACGGACTACGATTAGCCCATCCCAACCAACCATCACCATATTTAAACGACACATTATGCAAATCTAATCGTTTTAAACGCTGTCTTGCTTGAATTTGTAAACCTTTGATCCGTTCGATAGTACAAAGCTGAGGCACCAATTGAGCCAAAATGGCTGCCTGATAGCCCGATCCCGTCCCCACTTCTAGCACTCGCTGTGGCATCTTGTGCAGTAAGAGTTCGCTCATACGGGCAACGATATAAGGCTGCGAAATGGTTTGCCCTTGTCCAATTGGCAAAGCCGTATTTTCATAGGCTTTATGGGCTAGCGCATTATCGAGAAACATTTCTCGCGGCGTATGCGATATCGCCTTTAACACGGCTTGATTACGGATCCCCGCATCTTGAAGCTTTTTAGCTAAATTCACCGCCGATGTTAAGGCAACTCGAGTCATATTTTATCTACCCAATTTTGCAATGCCGTTAGTTGTCCGTAGGCGGTTAAATCAACCGTCAAGGGCGTAATTGAAACATAGCCATTGGCGATAGCATGAAAATCAGTGCCCTCTGTGGCATCCTGCTCTTGTCCCGGTGGACCAAGCCAGAAGATTTCACGTCCGGCAGGATCTTGCGTTCGCACTATGCCTTCGGCCTTATGACGAGCACCGAGGCGAGTCACTTTGATCCCTTTAATTTGATCAAGTGGCAAGTCAGGCACATTCACATTTAAGATCTGATCTTTTGCCAAAGGCTGGGCCAACAAACCTTGAACTATCCGCCGAGCATAAACAGCAGCCGATTGATAATGTTCGAATTTACGGCCATTAAGCGAAATCGCTATTGCAGGAAAACCTAAAAAGCGTCCTTCCATCGCGGCGGCAACTGTCCCCGAATATAAGGTGTCATCACCCATATTTGCCCCCGCATTGATGCCAGACACCACCATATCAGGTTCGCCATCACATAATTCTCGGATAGCCAAATGAACGCAATCTGTCGGTGTACCGTGAACGGAAATATAGCCATTATCTAACCTATTAATTCTTAATGGATTAGTCAAGGTTAATGAGTTGCTCGCACCAGAGCAATTTCGATCCGGCCCAACAGTCAGCACAGTCGCTATTTCAGCCAAAGCCTCAGATAAGGCTTTGATACCTGGAGCATTAATCCCATCGTCATTGCTAACAAGGATACGGATCATGACTCTGCTTCAGTCTTAACAGTATCAGTGTTAGCCACTACGTTAGCGTTAATTACCTCAGGCGCAGGCTCCTGCACCAATGTAGCTTGCCATTGCTGCTCTTTAACATCTTGATAATTAACCAACTCTCTCAATAATGATGTTGCAAAACTGCCCGCAGGCAACACAAACTCCAGCACTAAGCCATCAGCGGTTTGTTCGTATTTAAGGCCTTGGGGCTCAAGCAGTAACGGACGGCGTTCTTGCTCTAATCCGGCGTGCTCTAAACCATAGCAATCGTCAGCTAACTCACTCATGGCTAAGGTTTCCACCGCAGCAGCTTCACCTTGGGGTAACATCATGCCGCGCCCCCACAATGGTGCAGAAAGTTGAATGTCTTTTTCAATCAGACGCTTCAATACGATGAGATCCCATTCAGGCGTAACAAAGAAGCTTTTGCTGCCCGCTAACATCACACAATCACCCGCTAAAGGCTTAGTGCCATGGTTGGCTAATCGGTACGACACTACAGTGTTAAACAGATTTGAGCGCACGGCAGACAAATACATGCTGCGCTTATTTCTGTCTTTCACTTTTTTACCCGCCATCATTTGGCGGCCAAACACTAAGTTTTTGCCATCATGACCAAAGCGCTGCTCACCAAAGTAATTGGGCACGCCCACTTGAGCGACCTTTTCGATACGACTGATAATGTCTTCCACTTGGGTGACATTTCTCAGGGTAAGAATAAAGCGGTTACCGACTAAGGCACCAATTCGCAGTTTCTTGCTGTGGCGGCTGCTCGACAATATGGTCAAACGTTCGCTATTGAGCTCCTTCCAAGTAGGCGTTTCTTTACCTGGAATACGCACCCCGAACCACTGTTCTGTGATGGCATTTTTATCTTTTTGCCCAGCGTAGGTGACTTCCTTTGGATGCACCTTAGCGAACTTAGCGATCATTTCAGCGACTTGTACTGTATTTAGCCCTTCTTTGCGTACATGCAGCATATGATGTTCACCTTCACCCGTCGGGCTAAAAGGCAAAATCTCTTTCACAATAAAATCGCTATTTTGGGTTCTTAGATCTGCTGTACCTAAAGGCTTACCATACAGATAATGTAATTCGCTCATGGGACTTTTTTACTCTTAAGTTAATCGTGTTTGCGGGCCATAAGTACCACGGCTTCTACCGCAATACCTTCTTTACGCCCGGTAAATCCAAGCTGTTCAGTCGTGGTCGCTTTGACATTAATATCGTCAAGTTCCGCGGTTAAATCGGCGGCTAATATCTGGCGCATTGCCTCTATGTGCGGTGCCATTTTAGGAGCTTGGGCTATGATAGTGACGTCAAGATTGCCGAGCACAAAGCCTTTCGCTCTCGCTAAAGCATAGCAATGACGCAGCAATACGCGGCTATCGGCCCCCTTATAGGCGGCATCGGTATCGGGGAAATGTTTTCCTATGTCACCGAGCGCTAAAGCACCGAGGATGGCATCGGAAATCGCATGCAGTACCACATCACCATCTGAATGTGCGACTAGGCCTGTTTCATAGGGTACTTCCACGCCACAAAGGATAAGTGGCCGCGCCGCACCAAATTTATGCACATCGAAACCATGGCCGATACGGATTTTCATTTAATATTCCTAACGTATTATTTTACTTTGATTATGACTATTTAACGGCACGCATCAAAAACAGTTCGGCTAGCCCTAAATCGTCGGGATGCGTTACTTTTATATTATCAGCACGGCCCGAAACGAGTCCGGGTGATATCCCCGCCCATTCCATCGCCGAAGCCTCATCTGTGACTACCGCACCTGCAGCCAGAGCCGCATTGAGGTAATTTTTTAATTGCTGCGCTGGAAATAACTGCGGCGTCAATGCATGCCATAAATTATCGCGGCACACAGTGGCACTGATTTCACCCTGTTTATTCGCGCGCTTCATGGTATCGCGTACAGGCATTGCCAAAATAGCACCTTGGGGGAATTGCACTCTGGATGCGAGTAACTTGTCGATATCCGTCGCGGTTAAACAAGGTCTTGCCGCATCATGCACTAAGGCCCAACTGTGCTCGGGCGCAATTTGCAGCGCCGCCAACACAGAATCAGCGCGCTCACCGCCACCTATTACTGTAATCAATTTAGGGTGCACGGCCTGTGGCAAGGTATCGAAGATAGTATCGTTCGAATGTAAGGCAACGATCACTTGAGAAATGTGCGGATAGGACAAGAGCTTATCTAAGGTATGAGCAAGAATACTCTGGCCGCACACCTCAAGATATTGCTTAGGTCTGTCGGCGCCCATACGGCTACCTATGCCTGCGGCGGGAACGATGGCAACCACAGCTTGAGTGACATGCTCAGCTTGGCGCTGCAATTCAATTTGTGTTACCAGATCAGATTGACTATCGGGATTGGATTGTTCATTTAATCCAAGATCTAAATGTCCTAGCTCTGTCATCCTAACTCCATATTACTGAGATGGACTCGATACCGAGCGCTCACCACCCACGACGCGATAGAAGGTCTCGCCTTCTTTAACCATGCCAAGTTCGTTGCGTGCGCGCTCTTCTATGGCTTCTGTACCACTTTTCAGATCGATGATTTCTTCCTTCAGCACTTGGTTACGCTCATTGAGTTTGGCGTTACCTTCTTGCTGGGCGGCAATTTGTTTTTGCAGAACGAAATATTCAGGAAGACTATTACCTCCCGACCAAAGACGGAATTGCAGTACACCGAGTAGCACTATGAGTGCAATGACAAAAAATTTCATGGAGGAATTAGCGTCAGTATCTTGGATTAAAAAAATATACAGCAGATAGTACAACAAAAAAGGCCACCAAGTGGTGGCCTTTTTACATCAAATATTAAATTACGCCTGACCTTTGATCTCTTTCAAACCACGGTATGGGGCTTTTTCACCTAATTGCTCTTCGATGCGCAGCAATTGGTTGTATTTAGCGACACGGTCAGAACGACACAGTGAACCGGTTTTGATTTGACCTGCAGCAGTACCCACGGCTAAGTCAGCAATGGTTGAATCTTCAGTCTCACCACTACGATGTGAAATCACGGCGGTATAACCCGCTTCTTTCGCCATACGAATAGCCGCTAAAGTCTCAGTCAATGAACCAATTTGGTTAAACTTGATAAGGATTGAGTTAGCAATACCGTTTTCAATACCACGGGTTAAGATTTTAGTGTTAGTAACGAATAAATCGTCGCCCACTAATTGGATCTTATCGCCCATAATTTGAGTTTGGTAAGCCCAACCATCCCAATCTGATTCGTCTAAGCCATCTTCGATAGACACGATTGGGTATTGGTCAGCTAATGATTTTAAGAAATCAGAGAAACCGTTCGAGTCGAAGACTTTGCCTTCGCCCGCTAAATCGTATTTGCCGTCTTTGTAGAATTCAGATGCAGCGCAATCCAGCGCTAACGTCACATCAGTACCTAACTTGTAGCCAGCAAGTGCAACCGCTTCTTTGATAATGGCTAACGCATCAGCGTTTGACGCTAAGTTAGGTGCAAAACCACCTTCGTCACCCACAGAAGTGCTTAGACCTTTGTCGTGCAATACTTTTTTCAGCGTATGGAAAATTTCAGCGCCCATGCGCAGTGCTTCACGGAAAGTTTTCGCGCCAACAGGTTGCACCATGAATTCTTGGATATCAACGTTGTTATCCGCGTGCTCGCCACCGTTTAAGATGTTCATCATAGGCACAGGCATAGAATATTGGCCTGGTGTACCGTTTAATTCAGCGATGTGCGCGTATAAAGGAATACCTTTAGATGCTGCAGCTGCTTTAGCAGCCGCTAAAGACACAGCCAGAATCGCGTTTGCACCTAACTTGTCTTTGTTTTCTGTGCCATCTAAGTCGATCATGATTTGATCAAGCTCAGCTTGTGCCGTCGCATCTTTGCCTAATAATGCAGCGCGAATGACACCGTTTACGTTAGCAACAGCCGTTAATACGCCTTTGCCTAAATAACGGCTCTTATCGCCATCACGTAATTCTAACGCTTCGCGGCTACCGGTTGATGCACCAGAAGGCGCCGCAGCCATACCCACAAAACCACCTTCTAAATGCACTTCGGCTTCAACAGTTGGGTTACCACGAGAATCCATAATCTCGCGACCAATCACGTTAATAATCTTAGCCATAACACCCTCGATTTAAGTTTAAAGATAAAAGAAAAAACCAATACCTATGGGAATAAATGGAAGTCACATACCGCAGAAAATAACCAAATTCCATTTACGGTTTGCGTCCATACAGATGCAACGGATACGCATGCTGTTTACACCCAGAAGTATTAAATTCTTATGTTTCAAGTCGCGACGAGTGTAGCAAAAGGCCGGCACCACTGTCGCGGGTCCGGCCTCAAATATTCTTACTTCAGATCACGTTTTTGATGCGCACTTGCCGCAGCAATAAACCCTTCGAACAATGGGTGACCATCGCGCGGCGTTGAGGTGAATTCAGGATGGAATTGACCTGCAACAAACCATGGGTGATCTTTTAATTCGATCATTTCCACCAGTTTACGATCAGAAGACAAACCGCTGAAAATCATGCCAGCTTGCTCTAAACGCTCTCTGTATTTGTTGTTCACTTCGTAACGGTGACGATGACGTTCTACACAGCTGTTGCCTTTGTAGGCTTGAGCCGCTTTTGAACCCTCGAGTAAATGACACAATTGAGCGCCTAAACGCATAGTGCCACCTAAGTCAGACGCTTCATGGCGCTGCTCAACATTACCTTCTTCGTCAATCCATTCAGTGATCAAACCCACCACTGGGAATGGTGTTTCTTTATTGAATTCAGTTGAATGTGCATCAGTCATGCCTGCAACATTACGCGCAAATTCAATCAGAGCAACTTGCATACCTAAACAAATACCGAAATATGGTAGATTATTTTCACGGGCAAATTTTGCCGCCAGTATCTTACCTTCAACACCACGCTCGCCAAAACCGCCTGGTACTAAGATACCGTCTAAGCCCTGTAAGACTTCTTCGCCTTTAGCTTCTACGGTTTGTGAATCAATATACTTGATGGTCACTGATACGCGGTTTTTAAGGCCTGCGTGTTTTAATGCTTCGTTGACTGACTTATAGGCATCTGGCAGTTCAATATATTTACCCACCATACCAATAACGACTTCGCCGTTTGGATTAGCTTCTTGATAAATCACATTTTCCCACTCAGACAGATCCGCTTCACGGCATTCTAAACCGAAACGCTTAACCACTAAGTCATCCAAACCTTGTGAACGTAACAAAGCTGGGATTTTATAAATACTATCAACATCTTTTAATGAAATAACCGCACGCTCTTCGACGTTACAGAACAGCGAAATTTTGGCTTTTTCATTCGCAGGAATCGCACGATCACCACGGCAAACCAGCACATCTGGTGCAATACCGATAGAACGCAGCTCTTTCACTGAGTGTTGAGTTGGCTTAGTTTTCACTTCGCCTGCAGCACCTAAGAAAGGCACTAAGGTTAAATGCATGAAAAGAGTACGATCACGACCCAGCTCAACACCGAGCTGACGGATAGACTCTAGGAACGGCAAGGATTCGATATCACCCACAGTACCGCCGATTTCGACGATAGCCACATCATGGCCTTCGCCACCTGCTAATACTTTTTCTTTAATCGCATTAGTAATGTGTGGGATAACCTGAATGGTTGCGCCCAAATAATCGCCACGACGTTCTTTACGTAATACTTCTTCGTAAATACGACCGGTAGTGAAGTTGTTACGACGATTCATCTTCGTACGGATGAAACGCTCATAGTGACCCAAGTCGAGATCTGTTTCTGCACCGTCTTCAGTAACAAATACTTCGCCATGTTGGGTTGGGCTCATGGTACCCGGATCAACGTTAATGTAAGGGTCCAGTTTCATGATGGTTACATTGAGACCGCGGGCCTCTAAAATTGCAGCTAATGATGCTGCTGCAATGCCTTTACCTAGTGATGAAACAACGCCACCAGTAACGAAGATATACCTTGTAGTCATGCTGAACCTGAGAAAATGAGTTTGAAAATACGTGCTTGTAAGAAAGCACTAGGACGGGGCAGTAGTATACCAAAGGCGGCGCGATTCGACAAACACCAATCGGGATAATTTGCCGTTTATCTCGTCTCCGTCGCTTTTACTTGGTCCCAATAGGCATCAAGCTCCATTAATGTGTGCTCTTCCATGCTTTTACCGCTGTCACTCGCCAACTGTTCTACACCGCGAAAACGGCGTTCAAATTTAAGATTGGCTTGGCGCAACGCTTGTTCTGGATCGACCTTAAGATGGCGAGCTAAATTCACCACGGCAAACAGCAAGTCGCCCATTTCGGACTGCACTTTAGCTTGGTCTTGCTCGGGTTGATTCACTTCATGCAAGACTTCATCGATTTCTTCATGGATTTTAGCGACCACGGGCTCAAGCTCGGCCCAATCAAACCCGACTCGCGCCACCCTTTGCTGAATTTTGATTGAGCGCGACAACGCAGGTTGGGTACGCGGAATATTGTCTAACGCAGAAACCACAGTATCTGCTTGGGTTTCACCCACCACTTGCTGCGCCTTTTGCTCACGCTCAATCGCTTTAATCGCCTCCCAATTGGCTTTCATCGCTTGGGCACTATCGCCTATTTGCGGATTTTGCTCACCAAACACATGGGGATGACGACGGGTTAACTTGTCGCTAATTTTCTCAATCACGCTCGTAAAGTCAAACTTGCCTTGCTCTTTACCAAGCTGACAATAGAATACGATTTGAAATAACAAATCCCCAAGTTCATCGGGTAACTCATCCCAGGCTAAACGCTCTATGGTATCGGCGACCTCATAGGCTTCCTCTAAAGTAAAAGGCACTATGGTTTGAAAGGTTTGCGCTTTATCCCACGGGCAACCTGTTTGTGGATCGCGCAGTTTTTCCATTATCTTAAGCAGCGGCTCTACATCTGTTATAGACAGTTCTGTTGTAGAAGGTTCTGTTGTAGAAGGTTCAGTGAGAGAAGGTTCAGTAGTAGAAAATGAGGTTAATGGCGCAGTGTGGGAAGTCATGCTGATATCCTTTAAAGATAAATACTGCAACGGGCGAATATTGAGAAAGAACAAAAAATACGCCTTAGCAGTGTTTTTTAGCAAAAGGCTACAATAAAGCGATGATGATAAGCTAGGTAAAATAAAAGCGCTATTTTGATGCTGAGATCAGATTTTAGTGCTGTATTTCAACTAAGACTTATTTTAACTAAAGAGCATTCGCTCCATTTCGTAATTTACTCATCTCGTGAGCAATAAATTGACAACCTTCCTCCCCTACAAATTCTCATCTATGTCCTGCATACAAGTATTTAGCGCAAGCCATCTTAAATGATAAGATACGCAGCAATATTTCAATGAAGCTAAAACTCACCGAGTGAAGACCTGACAATTGCGGCCAAACTATGCACATGATAAATGCGGTCCTTCAATTTATTCATTTGATTGATGTTAGGTATATTTCGATTCTGTCGTCCGATGTTAGGACGCACACCCTTATCGTTTTTAAGCATTACTGGAGACAAAACTCATGACAAACGTGACAGTGGATGCCACGCAGTTAACGACTAAGCCATCCCAAGATGGTTTTTATATGCCTGGCGAATGGGCTGCGCAGCAAGCGGTGTGGATGATTTGGCCCTATCGTCCTGATAACTGGCGTGCAGCTGGTGCTTATGCTCAGGCGACCTTTGCTATGGTGGCCGATGCCATTGGTGCGGCAACTCCAGTGTATATGGGTGTTCCTAAAGCCTTTTTAGCCGAAGCTAAAACGGTAATGCCATCCCACGTTACCTTGGTTGAAATGGACAGTAACGATTGCTGGGCTCGCGATACTGGGCCAACCGTAGTTGTGAATGACAATGGCGAATGCCGTGGTGTTGACTGGGGTTTTAATGCTTGGGGCGGCCATAACGGTGGTTTGTACTTCCCATGGGATAAGGACGAGCAAGTCGCGCAGCAAATGCTTGCGCAGCATGGTTTTGCCCGTTACAGCGCGCCGCTGATCCTCGAAGGTGGCTCCATCCATGTCGATGGTGAAGGCACCTGTATGACGAGTGCAGAATGTTTACTCAATGCCAACCGTAACCCTGAACTGACAAAAGAACAGATTGAAGACTTACTGCGTGACTATTTGAATGTTAAGCAGTTTATCTGGTTGCAAGATGGCGTGTATATGGATGAGACCGATGGTCATATCGACAATATGTGCTGTTTTGCCCGTCCTGGTGAAGTCATTCTGCACTGGACCGATGATGAGACTGATCCACAATATCCACGCTCAAAAGCGGCGCTAGAGGTCTTGCAAAATACCGTGGATGCCAAAGGCCGTAAGTTAAAAATCCATCTATTGCCACAACCGGGGCCGCTGCATTGCACCGAAGAAGAATCAAAAGGTGTGACCGAAGGCACTGGCGTGCCACGCACGGCGGGTGAGCGTTTAGCCGGTTCTTATGTGAACTTTTTAATCACCAATAATCGCATCGTGTTCCCACTGCTTGACCCTGCAACCGATGATATCGCCGCCCAAAAACTGCAGGAAATCTTCCCAGAGCATGAGATTGTGGGTGTGCCAGCCCGTGAGATTTTATTAGGTGGCGGCAATATCCATTGTATTACTCAGCAAATCCCTGCTGGAAAGTAACCCAAGGAGAACAGCATGACGATTGATGTCACTGTTATTACACCACAATTGGCTTTCTGCGGGAGGGCGCAAGATGTTTGAAGTCACTGAAGTTTCCATTGCCGAGCTGCGTGCTGCGCTCGAATCTGGCCACACCACCGCAGTGGAGTTGGTTAAGTCGTATCTCGCGCGGGTTGAGGCGTATGACGGCCCTGCGACAAAGACTAAGCTCAATGCGTTAGTGGTACACAATCCCGATGCGCTCAAAGAAGCTGAGGCGTCAGATGCGCGCCGCGCCCGTGGTGAAACACTGAGCCCACTTGAGGGTATTCCGTATACCGCCAAGGATAGCTATTTGGTGAAGGGACTGACGGCGGCGTCTGGCAGCCCAGCCTTTAAGGATTTAGTGGCGCAATATGATGCCTTTGCCGTTGAGCGCCTACGCGCCGCGGGTGCCATTTGCCTAGGCAAAACCAATATGCCACCCATGGCCAATGGCGGCATGCAGCGTGGTCACTATGGCCGCGCTGAAAGCCCATACAATGCTGAGTATCTTACTGCACCATTCGCTTCGGGCTCTTCCAATGGGGCGGGCACAGGCACGGCGGCAAGTTATTCGGCTTTCGGTCTTGCTGAAGAAACTTGGTCGAGTGGCCGTGGCCCTGCGTCCAATAACGGTTTATGTGCTTACACTCCGTCACGGGGCGTGATTTCGGTGCGCGGTAACTGGCCGTTAACGCCGACTATGGATGTCGTCGTGCCTTATACCCGCACTATGGCCGATATGCTTGAAGTGTTGGATGTTATTGTGGCAGACGATCCTATCACCCGTGGCGATCTCTGGCGTCTGCAACCTTGGGTACAAATCCCTAAAGCATCAAGTGTCCGTCCAGCATCTTATCTGGAGCTTGCCGCTCAAGCCGACACGCTTAAAGGTAAGCGTTTTGGTGTGCCGCGCATGTACATCAATAAAGATGAATTGGCGGGCACCAGCGAAAATCCGGGCATTGGCGGCCCAACGGGTCAACGTATTCATACCCGCCAATCGGTTATCGATCTATGGGAAGCGGCTCGTAAAGCCTTAGAAGCCGCTGGCGCCGAAGTGATTGAAGTGGATTTCCCGCTGGTATCAAATTGTGAAGGTGATCGCCCCGGCGCGCCGACCGTGTTTAACCGCGGTATCGTCTCGCCTCAATTCCTCCATGATGAATTATGGGAACTCTCGGGTTGGGCATTCGATGAATTCCTGCGTGCTAACAATGACCCTAAACTCAACAAGCTTGAAGATGTTAACGGCTATCTGATTTTTCCACACGATTTAGGCACCTTGCCAAACCGTGAAGGTGACTTAGCGGCAGGCATGGAAGAGTACGTCAACATGGCTAAGCGTGGTCTTAAATCCTATGACCAGATCGACAGTATTCCCGATGGTCTGCGTGGCTTAGAGAAGACGCGTAAGCTAGATCTCGAAGACTGGATGGACGAACTAAAGCTCGATGCAGTGCTGTTCCCAACCGTGGCAGATGTCGGCCCTGCCGATGCGCATGTGAATCCGGCTTCCGCCGATATCGCTTGGAGCAACGGAGTTTGGGTCGCTAACGGAAACCTTGCGATTCGCCATTTAGGCGTGCCGACTGTGACTGTGCCTATGGGAGTGATGGCCGATATTGGCATGCCAGTCGGTTTGACCTTCGCAGGTCGTGCCTATGACGATAACAACCTGCTTAAATTTGCAGGTGCATTTGAGTCAACAGGTAACAGGCGCATGATCCCGCCACGTACACCAAAGCTTGGTGAATAAGCGCTAAGACAATGCATAAGCCCAAGCACTAAATGCATGAGCTTAAAAATGAAAACGGGATTGGCATCAAGATGCCAATCCCGTTTTTTAATACCGACATCGATACCTTTTCAACAAAGCTGGACTCATACTGCTATAAAACATACTGCTGTAAAACAGGCTGCAACACTTAACGCGTCTTATCTTAATGCCAAGAGTTCTTTTCTGACGATCTCTGCGCCTGCACTTAAGGCGTTGAGTTTGCCTCTTGCGACTTGATGGGATAAAGGCGTCATGCCGCAATTGGTACAAGGATAGAGCTTGTCGGCATCGACAAATTTAAGGGCTTTTCGTAGGGTGTCAGCCACTTCCTCAGCGGTTTCAATCGTGTCGGTGGCGACATCAATCGCGCCGACCATGACTTTCTTACCGCGAATGAGTTCAAGTAGCTCCATTGGCACATGGGAGTTGTGACATTCTAGCGAGATAATATCGATATTAGACTTTTGCAGTTTAGGAAACACTTCTTCATATTGGCGCCACTCTGAGCCCAAGGTTTTTTTCCAATCGGTATTAGCTTTGATGCCGTAACCATAACAAATATGCACCGCCGTTTCGCATTTAAGCCCTTCAATGGCTCTTTCTAAACACGCAATACCCCAATCGTTTACCTCATCAAAAAACACATTAAAGGCAGGCTCATCAAATTGGATAATATCAACACCCGCAGCTTCTAATTCTTTGGCTTCCTCATTAAGAATTTTGGCAAATTCCCAAGCGAGCTTTTCGCGACTTTTATAATGGTCATCAAAAAGCGTATCTATCATGGTCATAGGGCCAGGCAGCGCCCATTTAATCGGTTGCGTAGTTTGCTTGCGTAAAAATTTGGCATCTTCAACAAACACCGACTTTTGGCGACTCACTGGGCCAACAACCGTGGGCACGCTCGCATCATAGCGATCACGAATTTTAACGATTTTACGTTTTGAAAAATCAACTCCGTTGAGGTGCTCAATAAAGGTAGTGACAAAATGTTGCCGCGTTTGCTCGCCATCACTGACAATATCAATCCCTGCTAGCTGTTGATCCTGTAATGACAAACGCAGTGCATCGTGTTTACCGGTAATTAATTCCTCTCCTTGCAATTTCCATGGAGACCAAAGTGTTTCAGGCTCTGCAAGCCATAAAGGTTTAGGCAAACTGCCCGCAGTTGAAGTCGGTAACAGTGTCTGGTTAAGCGATGTTTTATTAAGTCGTGTTGTCATAATAATGATGCCGTATTGGGTTAATTATTGAGCGTGACGATTAGGCGCAGAGCGACTAAAGGTAATTAGCAGACCATTGTTCAAAAAACGTTTGATAGGGTTTGATAAAGTGCTCCGCTGCAAATTTGCCTTGCTCATTCGCCAATTGGCTACGTTCAGCTCGATCATAAACAATTTGAGTCAGTGAATGATTCAGATTTTTCAAATTAGGTTGATAGCATTTTCCTGCAACAGCATTGGCGTTATAAATCTCAGGGCGATAGATTTTTTGAAAAGTTCCCATAGTGCTGATGGTGCTTATCAACTCAAGATGGGTGTAATCATTGAGTAAATCACCAAAGAAATAAAAAGCTAACGGCGCCACACTATTTGGTGGCATAAAATAGCGCACCTGTAAGCCCATTTTTTTGAAATATTGCTCAGTTAAAGACGATTCATTTGGCTGATATTCAACCCCTAATACGGGATGCTGATTCTCAATTCTATGGTAGGTTTTATTATCCGACACACTGAGGCAGATAACCGGTGGCTTATTAAAATTCTGTTTGTAAGCATCAGAATTAACAAAAGACTGAAATAGCTTGCCATGCAGCCCCCCAAAATCATCTGGAATACTAAATTTGGCTTGGCCCTTATTATGTTCTGCCAGTAATACGCTAAAGTCATAATCGCGTACGTAAGATGAAAAGTTATTGCCGACAATGCCTTCAATACGTTTATTAGTTTTATGATCAACAATATTGGTTTTCAAAACTTCAATCGATGGGAAGGTTTGACCGCTGCCGTCAATATCCAGATTAACGGAGATAATTTCGAGTTCGACAGTATAACGATCGCCTTTAGGGTTATCCCAATGCGCTAAGGCATTAAAACTGTTGTCAATCATCTTTAACGCGTTGCGTAAGTTCGCTTGGCGATGACTTCCTCTGGCCAAATTAGCAAAGTTGGTCGTGATACGCGTCTTGTCTGAGGGATGATAATTTTCATCAAGACAAATGCTGTTAATCGTAAATGTAAAATGCTTATTCATAGTGATCCAGTATCCCGTTGTCTGATTTCAAACCTGAGTTTATGCACTGCTCTTCTAGCTTCTCGACCCTACTCTGATAGACATTATTCGTGTTCTGTCTGAGGTTCTGTACTGAGGTTCTCACTCAGTTATGGGGCTACTTGCTTTTAACTTAAGTGCCGATGACTTAAGTCCTGATGGCTTAGCTAGGGTGCAACTTCAAGCTTGTCTAATATTTCGCTTGGAGTCATTTATACGTGGTTCGACACATGAACAAAAACGGTTTTATTTCACATACAACATGAGCCATATTCATGATCAATTAACATGGCTTTGTGGATTAACCTGAACTTGGGATAGGGAAAAGCAGGAGCAGCAATATATTTTCGAGTTAGTTCTCCTAGAGCCGGCTTGTAATAGCCGATTACACATATTTGGTTCTGTCGCAAACTGAGAGCTTGCAGCTAAGATTTGAGGGCGCAAGATCCCTCAGATACAATTATGCGGCTAAAGAATAAAATTGTTCCCATGGTGTCATCTTTTCGGTGGTGTTCATTTGCCCTTTCTTTATCATGAACCAAAGTTCAACGCCAGCAAGCGTTGATTCGGCACATTCCCAAGACTTCCAACCCAAACATTGATGCATTTTACCTTTCACTTTTCGATGACTTTGCTCAACAATATTATTCAGATATTTTATGGCTAAAACCTCAATCATAAACAACATGCAACCAGACAGCCAAAGACGAATATTAATGGTGTCTAATGCCGCAGCATTCGCCCCACTTTGATCAATGACGACCTTTTCAGGTAAGCCATGTTGGTTGATAGCTTTATTGAAAAACGCCCGAGCAGCAGGTTCATCACGGGTCTCACTCAAATAAAAATCAATAATAGCACCGTATTTATCCACGGCGCGATAATAGTAAACCCAGCGACCTTTAATCTTTATGTAGGTTTCGTCCATTCGCCACGACCCTGATACTCGACGCTTTCTCTTCCTGAATACGGCTTCGAGTTGCGGCGCATATTTGATAACCCAACGGTTCAGTGTTGAGTGGTCAAAATGGATATTACGATCAGCGAACATCTCCTCAATTTCACGGTAACTCAGTTTATAGGCCAGGTAATATCGTAGGGCTTGCATGATGATATCTGTTGGGAAATGGCGTCCAGAAAAGTTTAGCGACATTGATGATGTTAGTTAAGAGAGCATCGCTCATGATAAACTCGTTCCTCAGTTTGCGACAGAACCCGCTTTTTTGCTCTGAACTTAGCTTCAAGTTGTGGCACGTATTTAATAACCCAACGGTTTAAGGTTGAGTGGTCAAAGTGGATATTACGCTCAGCGAAGATTTCCTCAATATCACGGTAGCTAAGCTTATAAGCAAGGTAATAGCGAAGTGCCAGCATGATGATATCTGATGGATAATGCCGTCCCGAAAAATTGAGTGTCATGCTGTGGATGCTCCAAATTCATATTCGAAGATCATCCACCATGAAACTCTTAACGTCAACTTTGCGACAGTACCCGAGAAAGTGATTGGTGCCTTTATCGAAAGGCACCATTTCAACTGATTGGAGGCATTACCCTATTTTTTATACGATTTAAAAAAATCAAAATATTTTTTGTTATAGCCTTGAAAGGCTCTGCCTTTCCCTCTTGCATATGCTTTTGAAAAACACTCAAAAGCATTATCCTTATCTTCCAGCTCGAAATATATTACCCCTAAATCAATTAGCTCTGACGTTCCATACTCAGGAATGTTATATTTAAATATCTCAAGAGCCCACTTCTTTGCCTCAAGATATTCTTTTTTTAAGAAATACACACCACATATGCATGAAATTAACCACCGAGCCTCTTCCGATTTATATTTATCAACAATGGCATCTTCTATATCAGTTAATGCCGAAAAATAAACCTCCAATGCTTTGTTAAAATCCCCCTTATCTTCAAAGGAATTCCCAAGCTCGATTTTTTTAACAATTTCAGATTCAATGCCACCCATAAGAACCTCGTTTTAAATCAATGGCTTTAAATATGTTTGCCCTAACATAGCACCTTGCGATCTGTTTATAGAGTAATGATCAAGGTAATAGTTATTTGAGTCCAGCATCCAGTTTCTAACCTCAGGAGGTCTTGCTCCATATCCTCTTCCGGTACTGTTCCACCAACTTACTGCATCGACTCTATGAGACATATCTGCTTCTCGTAGTGGACGCCATACATCTTCCGAGGGTTCTGTCGCAAACTGAGGAACGAGTTTATCATGAGCGATGCTCTCTTAACTAACATCATCAATGAGATAGAGTGAGATAGAGTGAGATAGAGTGAGATAGAGTGAGATAGAGTGAGATAGAGTGAGATAGAGTGAGATAGAGTGAGATAGAGAGGAGATAGAAAGATAGGGAAGATAGAGAGGACAGCCATATCTTTTTGTGTTTTCTTGCCCTCTAGACTAGGCTTTAAGTTATCCTAATTTAGCCAGTACGGTGACTTGTGATGACTTCGGCTAGAAGACAATTAATTGATGCCAATGCAACGCCTTTCTATCATGTGATAAATCGCTGTGTTAGAAGGGCTTTTTTGTGTGGTGAGGATAAACTCACTGGTCGCAGTTACGAGCATCGACGTGGCTGGATTGTTGATAAAATCAAAGTCTTGTCCGCTATTTTTTGTATTGATATTTGTGCCTATGCGGTGATGAGTAATCACTATCATTTAGTGCTTAAAATTGATGTCGACAAGGCGAAATCGCTAACGCAAAAAGATATTATTCGCCGCTGGTGTCAAATCACTAAAGGCCATGCTGTCGCCACTAAGTATATGAATGGTGATGCTTTAATCGACGGTGAAGCGATGTTACTTGATGCATTTCTCGCCGAGTGGCATGAGCGACTGAGCAGTATCTCTTGGTTTATGCGCTGTTTAAATGAAGAAATTGCCCGTAAGGCCAATCGTGAAGATGAGTGTAAAGGTGCTTTTTGGGAAGGCCGTTTTAAGTCACAAGCCTTGTTAGATGAGCAAGCACTGCTGGCGTGCATGATGTATGTCGATTTAAATCCTATTCGAGCAGGGATTGCCGACTCTTTGCAATCCTCTGATTTTACATCGATTCAGGAGCGCGTGAATGCGCTTAATCCTCATAGCAACGCGCCCCAACTGGCCAAAACTACCGCAGATAACCTACAGCAAATACCACATAAAGCCCTCGCAAAATTTGATGGTTCAACACTTCAGAATCAGCAAACGGGTATTCCGTTTCATTTTGCTGATTATCTTGAGTTAATAGATTGGACGGGACGAGCCATTCGCCTTGATAAAAAAGGTTATATTGATAATCAGCTGCCAAAACTGCTCGATGAATTAGGCATTTCGTCCGATGCATGGCTCACTTCAGCCAAAGAGTTTCGCCGTCAATACAGTGGCATAAGTGGTCGATGGGATAGTATGTGCGAGTTTAAAAAGCAGCACAACAGCGGCAAATGGTGTAAAGGTAAAGCCTCAAGCCAAGCGTTACATCCTTAAGTTCATCGCTGCCCACGATTCAGCGCTTAGAATTATTTTTGTTTATCCGGAATGCAGAGAATTCCGTGCAAAACATAGCTCATTTCTGCCCAATAGAGTGGTGTCTATAATCGTTAAGATTAGATCTAGCCTTTAAAACCAACAGGTTACGCAAGCACTCGAAAGGCGTGCCATGATGATTAGCGAGACGACCGTCCGCCCCATGGACGGGGCGGTCGAGCATCCACGGATGGACTGGCTGCGAGTCGGTGAGTGAATGCCATGACAAGCCATTATGAATGGCTTGCAGCAACAGCTAAACATACAAAAGACTAAATTAACTGGTCATCCAACTCAATTTTCATAAAAAAACCAAATAAAAAGGCGGCCAGCGAAATTCGCCTTGCCGCCCCTATCCTTTATTACTTTCTAGCTTCAAGATGGCTTCTCAAAGTCTTTTATATTGCTAGAGATTTCAAGGCTATTCACTTCGATAGGCGTTGCTAGCCTTAAAGCCGTCTTGCCTCGATCACACTATCGACTTGGGTCAGTTTAGATAACACTCGCGATAAACCATCGAGGTTATAAAGCTCCAGTTCCAACTCAATCGCGGCTGTCTGATTTTTAGTGTCCGATGACGAACTCATGGCCAGTACATTGGATTTTTCGGCCGCCAGCACTGAGGTTAAGTCACGCAATAAGCCACTGCGATCGTGGGCTAATACCCGCAGACGCATGCGATAACCGCCGGAGTAATTTTCGCCCCAGACCACATCGACGCCACGCTCTGGGTGAACCCGCATTAACTCTTTAACTTGCTCACAATCAGCGCGATGCACAGAAATACCGCGGCCCTTAGTGATAAAACCTAAAATCTCATCACCGGGAACGGGCTGGCAACAACGAGCGATATGGTTAAGCAAGTTACCCACACCGTTGACTTCAACCTGACCACGGCCACTGGAGGTCGGTTTATGTTGGCCTTTCTTAACTAATTCTTCGACCGCATCTTCTTCTGACACTTC
Organism: Shewanella sp. SM71; assembly: GCF_025653905.1. Classification (NCBI taxonomy): domain Bacteria; kingdom Pseudomonadati; phylum Pseudomonadota; class Gammaproteobacteria; order Alteromonadales; family Shewanellaceae; genus Shewanella; species Shewanella sp. SM71. The sequence goes on along the minus strand of NZ_JAKKRW010000003.1, from coordinate 66,689 downwards.
GTCGAGTCGCAGTCGGCTCTGAATATGGTTAACCACTTGATGCAGACGCACATCACCGCCGCCAATCGCCGCCAGTAAGTCATCCATGTTCGCCATATTAAAGCGCTCGACCGCAATAGCCGCGTCTTTAATTTTAAGGCTCACCCGCGCCAATTCAGATTCAAGCATTTCTTTGCCGGCGACAATATTCTTATCTCTGTCCTGCTGCTTAAACCAATGCTGGATTTTCGAACGCGCACGCGAGGTGCGGATATAACCTAAGTTAGGGTTAAGCCAGTCGCGCTTAGGATTGGGCTGTTTCGAGGTGATGATCTCGATACGCTCGCCCGTTTCAACCTGATAGGTAAACGGTACAATACGGCCATCGACCTTAGCGCCAATACATTTATGTCCCACTTGGGAGTGAATGTAATAGGCAAAGTCGAGCACGGTTGAGCCCAGTGGCAAGTCGACGACTTCACCGCTTGGGGTGAACACATAGACTCGGTCTTCAAACACTTGGCTGCGGACTTCTTCGACCAAGTTGCCACTTTCGACCACGTCTTCCTGCCATTGCAGAATTTTACGCAGCCAGTTAATTTTTTCTTCGTAACCGCTTTGCTTACCGGAATGATTGCCTTCTTTGTATTTCCAGTGCGCGGCCACACCGAGTTCTGCATCTTCATGCATGTCTTGGGTACGAATTTGAATTTCAACGGTTTTGCCCTCAGGCCCCACCACCACGGTATGAATCGATTGATACCCGTTAGGCTTAGGGTTAGCGACATAGTCGTCAAATTCCCGTGGAATATGGTGCCAGAGCGTATGCACCACACCTAACGCGCCATAACAATCCTGCAGACGCTCAGTCACGATACGCACGGCGCGCACGTCAAACAACTCATCAAATTTGAGGTGCTTGCCCTTCATCTTGCGCCAAATACTGTAGATATGTTTCGGCCGGCCGTAGACCTTAGCGCGAATTTGATCTTCATCTAATCTTTGTTGCAACTGGCTGACAAACTTGTCGATAAAGACTTCACGATCCAGTCGTTTGCCATCTAATTGCTTAGCAATGTCTTTATAGGTATCAGGATGCAGATAGCGAAAAGAAATATCTTCCAGCTCCCACTTCAATTGTCCAATCCCTAAACGGTTAGCTAACGGCGCATAAATATCGGCAATTTCACGGGCCAGCAGCACGCGAGTTTCTTCATCGGCATTTTTCACCGCCCGCAGCAAACACACACGCTCAGCCAGTTTGATGACCACGGCGCGTACATCTTCAACCATAGCCAATAACATGCGGCGAATATTGTCGATTTGCGGCTCGGTTGAGCGACTATTAGGATTGATTTTCAAGGCGCCGATGGCATTCATGGTCACGACACTCGCGACTAAACGCGCCAGCGGCTCACCAAATTTCTCTTGGATGGCTTCTTCGGTCAATAACCCAGCATCGAGCACCACAAACAAAATTGCCGCCTGCAGGGTTTCAATGTCCATGTTTAGCGGTGCGAGGATTTCGATCATCTCTCGAGCACGTTCGAGCAGTTCTCTCTTCGCCGCAGGACTCTTGGCTGGTAAGGCGTCAATCTGCCCTATCAATGAGAGCAGCATCTGCGCTTCATCGGCATGACCAACATAGCGAGCTACCCAATCTTCTAAGTGAAAATCGGGATCATTAAAGTGCGCTTCGCGAACAGAGACCATCTAATTTATTTCCTTATCCGTGCTCAGAGAGAAAGTGGGCACCACTTCAGCTCTCCTATCTTCAGCATTGGCGCGAACTTGTCAAACCCAACCGACGTAATAATCACATTTTTTACGTTATTCAAACGCTTTGCTTACTTTGCCAGCGCAAATTACTTGGTTAATTCAAACAGTGCCATGGCTTCGATATGGTGTGTTTGTGGGAACATGTCGATAAGTCCCAATTGCTGTAATCGGTAACCGCGCTCTAACAGTACTGCACTATCGCGGGCCAAGCTCGCAGGATTACAAGATACATACACGACTTTGCGTGGCTTCATCTTCTTAAGCCATTGCAAGCTTTCAAATGCCCCAGCACGGGCGGGATCGAGCAGTAATTTATCAATCTTGCCCATCCAAGGCTCAAGGGATAAATCCGCACTTAAATCGCCGTGGTAAAAGGTCAGTTTATCCAGATTGTTAGCTTTCGCGTTCACCCGTGCCTGAATCACCATCTCGGCAACCCCTTCGACGCCAATCACATCAGCGCCCATTTTCGCTAAGGGCAAACTGAAATTACCCATGCCGCAGAACAAATCCAAAATGCGCTCATCTGGCGCTGGCGCTAACCAATCCATCGCTTGAGCGACCATGGCCTTGTTAATCTGTCCGTTCACTTGCACAAAGTTACCTGGGGTGAAACTTAAGCTCACCGCATGCGACTGCGTATTTTCATCTAGCAGTTGATAAACAGGTAACACTAACTCAGCGCCGACGCCTTGGAATTGGCCTTCGTTGTCCTGCAGACAAATATGGATCTGATGCAGCTCAGCAAAGGCTGACAACTTAGCGAGATCTTTATCATTTAGCGCCTTAGTGATACGCAGCACGGCGAAATGACCATTATCGGCGGCAATCAACTCAAGATGGCCTAAGCTGGCTTTAGCCGACAATTGGTTCAGTAACTTAGCAAAGGGTACGATCAAGTCCGATAACGGCTTAGCTAACACCAGACATTGACTGATTGGCACCACACTACTGCTACTGGCGGCGCGAAAGCCTAAACTTAAGTGCTTGGTATTTTTATCAAATAAAGTTGCAAGACGGGCGCGGCGACGATAATGCCAACCTTCACCCGTTAATGCGGGTGATAACGTGCCGCCTTCGGCACCGGCAAACTTAGCCATAATATCCAGCAACGCGGCTTCTTTATGCTCACGCTGACCCGATAATGACATATGCTGTAAGTCGCAGCCGCCGCAGGTGTGGTAGTGTGGACACTCAGGCTCAACGCGCTCAGGACTTGATGAATCGACTTTAATCAACTTGGCACGGGCATAATTTTTCTTTTGCTCGGTGAGCTGTACCGTTACGGTTTCATCGGGCAAAGCGCCAGGGATAAACACGACTTTACCTTGATGTTGTGCTATACCAGCACCTAAGTGATCGAGCTGTTCTACGCTCAGCGATAACTTAGCCGACAACTGTTTGGAACTATTTGGTTTTGCTTTAAAAAATTGCGCCATTTCGGCCTCTAAATCAATAAAATACTGGCAAAGACCGCCCTCTTTCTGGCAGTCTTATAAAATTATCTTAGTCTCTGTCACAGGAAACACCGCCGCTGCTATGAACCCTGTCAACAACATGACCAAATACAGCCTACGTTCTTGGGTTCTTGTGCTGGCGCTCGCGCCAACAATCTTGGTCGGTATCCTTCTGGGCAGCTACTTTACCATAAACCGTTTTTATGAGCTCGAAGATACGCTCGTCGAACAGGGCAGCAATATTATCGAGCCACTGTCGATTGCCAGTGAGATCGGCTTAGTGGCGAATGATCGCGAGGCGACCAAACGCTTACTCGCGGCGGCACAGCTCAACAAATCCACCTTAGTAAAATCCATCGCGATTTTCGATGCTAATAATCAACTCTTTGTGACCTCCCACTATCACAAAGACTTTGAGATTATGCGCTACAAAGAAGCACTCAACACGCTGCATAAAACCGAAATTGAACATGTGGACGACAGCCTTATTTTACGGACGCCCATTTTTGCCACAGGCCCCATTGCTGCTCCCGCTAATTACGATATCCAGACAGACGATGGTCATCTTTTAGGTTATATCTCGATAATAATCAATAAAGAACGCGCCTTGTTAGAGCAACATAGAGCCGCAGTCGCCGCCTTTATTATCGTGTTGATCGGCGTGCAGTTAAACCTGCTATTTACTTTCCGGCTAGTGAAAAACGTCACTCAGCCCATTACTGAAATGGTGCGCGTCGTCGCTAAAATCCGTGAAGGTAAATTGGACGCCCGCTTAGATGGCAACTTGATTGGTGAGCTGGACTTACTCAAACGCGGCATCAATGCCATGGCAGGTTCGTTGTCAGAATACCATGATGAGATGCAGCAAAATATCGACCAAGCGACGTCGGATCTGCGGGAAACCTTAGAGCAGATTGAAATCCAAAACGTCGAGCTGGATTTAGCTAAAAAACGCGCCCTAGAAGCCAGCCGAATTAAATCTGAATTCTTAGCGAATATGTCCCACGAGTTACGTACGCCGCTCAATGGCGTTATCGGTTTTGCTCGGCAATTAGTCAAAACACCATTGCATTCGAGCCAAGTCGATTACATCAAGACCATAGAACGCAGCGCCACTAACCTGCTGGGTATCATCAACGACATTCTCGACTTTTCTAAACTCGAAGCCGGTAAAATGGTGTTAGAAAACATGCCCTTCGGCCTTAGGGAAACCATAAGCGATACGATTACCTTGATCTCCGGCAGCGCCCAGGCCAAAGGCCTAGAACTCGTCGTCGATATCGCCCCCAACGTGCCCGACAATGTCAATGGCGATGCTATGCGCGTATGCCAAATCATCAATAACTTGGTTGGTAACGCGATTAAATTCACTGACTCTGGCAGCGTGATGGTCAAAATCGAACTGCAGAGCCAATCGGATGAACAAGTGGTACTGCGCTGTGATGTGGTCGACACAGGTATCGGCATCGATGAAAGCCAGCAGGACTTTTTATTTCAAGCCTTTGGCCAAGCAGACTCGTCGATTTCGCGCCGCTTTGGTGGCACCGGCTTAGGTTTAGTGATCACTAAACGTTTAGTGAATCAAATGGGTGGCCAAATCGGCTTTACTTCATCCCCAGAAAAAGGCTCAAACTTCTGGTTCAGTTTGCCGCTCGGCTTAGGTCAATTCCAAATCGGTGACTCACTGCCGCTCGAAAAACTCAAAGACAAAACCATACTGTTTTACGAACCGCGGGTACTCACCCACGCAGTATTAAGCCGCCAATTGAATCAATGGGATACAAAAGTCACCCATCATCAGCATATTCCAAGCTTGTTGACTACGCTCACCACGGCCGAAGCGCCATACGACTATGTTCTCTTGAGTTGCCATGGGTTTAGCGATTCAGCACAACTGGTAAGTACACTAAACTTAGCGAAGACCAAAACAGATTGCCTTATAGTGCTATACGATTGCCAAGAACAGGATGCCTTAACCCAATTTATTCGCCCGAATGCCGATGTGGTGTTGTCTCTGCCAGTCAGTGAGCATCAGCTTGCGCGCAACTTACTCTATCCACCGATGGAGTACGACATCATAGCCCCTGCGACAATATCAACGCCGGTTGCGCGCCAATCTTTAACCGTGCTCGCGGTAGATGATAACTTTGCCAACTTAAAACTGATTGATACTTTACTCAGCGAATTAGTGACGACTGTGGTTGCCGTCAACAGTGGTGATGAGGCAGTTAAACAGGCGAAGACTCGCACCTTCGACTTGATCTTTATGGATATCCAAATGCCTGGCACAGATGGCATTAGTGCCACGAAGCAAATTCGCCAAGGCTCGATGAACCGCAACACGCCGATAATTGCCGTGACAGCCCATGCCATTGCCGAAGAACGCGAACTGATTTTAGGCAGTGGTATGGACGGATATTTACCGAAACCTATTGATGAAGCGGCGCTCAAAGACATTATTCATCGCTGGATCACTCGACCTAAGTTCACCCATTTTGACCTGCATACGCTGAACTGGGATTTATGCTTAACCCAAGCCAATCACAAGGCCGATCTCGCCTTAGATATGCTCAGAATGTTGCTCGACTCATTGCCGCAAACCGTGGCGACGATTCAAACGGCGCTAAGTCAAAACGATCACCCTGTCATGCTCAGTACTATCCATAAGCTGCATGGTGCGAGCTGCTACTGCGGCGTGCCCACCACACAAAGGTTATGCCAAGAAATTGAATCAGCACTAAAACGTGAAACATCGGTTGAAGATCTCGAACCCGAAATACTAGAGTTACTTGATGAGTTAACTAAGGTAGAATCTGCGGCAAATCAAGTGATATCACAGCTATCAGCGGAAATAACAGATGACCAAAAAAACGGGCTTCTTTAAACGTCTCAAGGCGTTAACACTGCCACAAAAACAACTCTTTGCCACTGCACTTTGCCAACGTATGTTGCCCAACTATCAACTGTTTTCCGAAGTTTGTGAGTTTGGCGATCCTACTGTGTTGAGTACCGCATTAGAACTATTGTGGCAATCCCAGTACGACTCCAAGCTCAAATTCAATGTCGATGTGCATCTGCAACGCTTGGAAGATAACACCCCAGATCCTGCTGATTTTGAAGCCTATGGCGTCTACCCTGCTATGGATGCAGTGGTCGCCATATCGACCTTACTGGGTGCGATTCAAGGCAAAATTGAAGAAGACATAGTCAATATCAGCAAATTGTCATCCAGCACAGTGGCTAACTACATCGAAGCGATCAGCGATGTCGATTTGGTGGATGAAGCATTAGATGATTTCGTTTTCGCCCATGAAGTCATGGAAGAAGAGAAAGAATTACAAAATTCTCTGCTGGAAATTATTGAAGAAAATCCGAAGATCACTGCAGAACTGGTCAAAGGTTTACGCAAAGACATTATCGAAGCTGGCGTATCAAATATCGGTATCAGCGTCGCTTAATTGATAGGGGTGCTTGGGGTTACTCAAGCACCTATTATCCATGCAGAATAAGAAAGGGATCATCGTTTTACACCCTCACCAACGAATCCCGTCAAAGATATCCAGTTGCTATAAATAGCATCAATAAAGATTGAGTTATTCCAATGAGAAAGATTGTTTATCAAGGATTTATCTTAACCAATAGCGAAGGACGCACCGACAGTTGGAAACTGACCATCAAAGATCAACAGCGTATCGGTTCTTTATTTGAACTACGGCGTTTAGTGGGATACTTCTTAGAACTCGGCATACTGCCCGCGACACGCTCCAGCCTGCAAGACGCAAAACAAACGCAAAACACCATGAGCAAAAACACCGTAAAACCTAAAAGACGCTAAAAATCAGTTCCCTTATTAAAGAATAACTCGGTTAAATCAACGCATAGAGAATAACTCTGGCGCCTTTGACTGCATAAACTCAATAAAGACTCTTACCTTTAGCGGCTGCTGGCTGCGCTGATGATATAAAATCGAAATTCGCCTCTGTTCGCCAATCCATTCAGGCAGTAATACTTTGAGTTTTCCCTCTTTAATCTGCTGTTTTACAAATAGTTCAGGACCATACAAGATCCCGCCATGGCCTAAGGTCGCCTGAATCGCTCCGTGTAAATCCGTGAGGGTGAGCTTAGTCGGGCCATTAAAATAAAAAGACTCGCCGCTTGGATGCTTTAAATGCCAATTAAACAGCGGCCAGACTTTTATCAGTTGATGGGCTTCAAGATCATCGGGATGCTCAAGTTTAGGTGCCTGAGCCAAATATTCTGGTGTGGCAAACAGGCAATAGTCGAGCTCGCCTAAGGTACTCGACACCCAAGAAGAATCAGGCTGAGCACCGCCAACAATCGCCACATCTATGCCTTTGTCGATCAAATCGACTAACTCATTGCTCTGGGAAATGTGCAAACGGATATCTGGATACAAACGGCCAAACTCATTCAATGCCTGAATAAACACAATGGAAATAATCGAAATCGGCGCGGCGATGCGTAAGGTTCCCTCGGGTTTATCACTGCCTAAACCACTTAGTTCATCAAATTGAGCAACCACACTCTGGTAGCGTTGAAAGAGCGCCAGCCCTTCCTCTGTCAATCGTAACTTGCGGGTGCTGCGCATAAAGAGCTGTTTATCGAGCTTCTCTTCCAACTTCGCTAACTTGCGGCTCACAGTGGCGATGGGCATATCGAGCTCCTTCGCCGCCTGCGAAAAACTGCCCGCATTGACTAAATGCACAAAAAGATAGACAAGTTGTAGTTCAGCGCCTAAATCATCACTCATTGCATATCCTAATTTCACATATTGGGTATTGACGTTAAAACGCTAAATTCACTAAGTGATTGTGTTTTAAATCATTGAATTATTCACTTATACGACCATAGCGCAATAGCCTTAGATTGAAATGGTATGTTATTTTGTGGCGAGTTTTACTGCGCTGGCGCTAAATCTGGCTCTAAAGTGACATAAAAAGAAGCAAGTGCTGTAACTCTGTCCACCAAGAATCATAGCGACAGTAAAATGACGACGGTGGGCGAGTTTATTCAAATTTAATCGTAAGGATGAGTGAGGGAAATGACCATTTTAACCCCTCTGTTTGCCGTCTTCGGGATCATGTTGCTCGGTACACTAGTGCAAAAACTAAAACTCTTGCCCGTCGATACGGATCAAGTGCTAAACCAATATGTCTACTATATTGCGTTCCCTGCAATCATGCTTATCGCCCTCGCCCAGCAGCCGATTGACGAGATTTTGCAATGGGGATTTATTGCGGGCTACAGCACAGCTATGGTAATCACTTATCTTGTCTGCCTTGGGCTATCGCTGATCGCTAACCCTAAACAGCATGCGGTTGCCGCTATTCGAGCCCTCAATGCCACCTTTGGTAATACGGCATTTATTGGTATTCCACTGCTCATCATCCTCTTTCCGCAGCAACAAAGTGCCTTAGTCGCCGCCGCGATTGCCAGCTTATTATCCGTGCTGATGTTTGCCGTCGCCTTAGTCTCGATGGAACTGGCCACTAACACCCAAAGACAACACCACGCCTTAGTCATAATGGCGATGGCGGTCGGTAAAAACCCTATCGTTATTGGTAGCTTAATTGGCGTCGGCATTTCGGCGCTAGAGATAAAACTGCCGTCAGGGCTGGCGCTAATGATCCAGCAAATAGGCAATACCTCAAGCCCCTGCGCCCTATTTGCTATCGGCATGGTACTCGCCAAAGCGATGCGCTACCAGAAAGATAGCAGCGTATTTAGCCCCAAGAATTTTATCGAACTGAGCCTTATCAACCTCTTCAAGCTGGCTATCCAACCTGCACTCGTCTACTTTATGCTTAACCGTTTTGGAGTAAGTGGTGACTACCTGATCATGGGCGTGATCTTGAGCGCACTGCCCACCGCGGCTAGCGTGTACTTACTTGCCCAGCGTTATAACACTCAGGCTTCAACCAGTGCTCAAGGCATTCTATTTGGCACCTTAGTCACTTTCTTCAGTTTACCTATCTTAGAAAGCTTAGTAAGAACCTATGCATAATCAGTTAATTAAAAATATTTACTACCGATAATGCCGATTATTTACCCAAGCCACTTTACTGTATATAAAATCAGTATATACTGTTTATCAATACAGTGGTTTGGTATGTTTTTCGACAGGAATTCACTATGCTTTGCCAACTCAGCATTAATAACTTCGCTATCGTCCGTTTTTTAGAACTGGATTTTCGCCCCGGTATGACCAGCATCACAGGTGAAACTGGTGCGGGTAAATCGATTGCCATCGATGCGCTAGGCCTATGCCTAGGCAATCGCGCCGATGCCAGCAGTGTTCGTCCCGGAGCCAATAAAACCGAGGTCAGCGCCCGCTTTTCCTTGGATGATATTCCATTGGCGAAACGTTGGTTAGAAGATAACGATCTTGAACTCGATGATGAATGCATACTACGTCGGACCATTGGTAGCGATGGCCGTTCACGCGCCTACATCAATGGGAATCCAGTGCCGCTGACGCAACTCAAATTACTGGGTCAGTTGCTCATCGGTATTCACGGCCAACATGCGCACCATGCGATGTTAAAAAGTGAACATCAACTCACCCTGCTCGACAGTTATGCCAACCACAGATTACTTATCGATACGGTTGCCGCCAGCTTTCAACGCTGCAAGCAAATTGAGGCTGACCTAAAACAACTCGAAGCCTCACAGCATGAACGTATTGCCCGTAAGCAATTAGTGCAATATCAAGTAGAAGAACTCGATGAGTTTGATCTTAAAGTTGATGAGTTCGATGAAATTGAGCAAGAGCACAAACGCTTAGCCAATGGCACTGAGTTGATTGACACCTGTCAAGCGAGCTTAGATATACTCACTGAAGGCGAAGAGAACAACATAGAGTCGTTGCTCAATCGAGTCGTTTCCCTCGCCGAAGATCTGCAAAGCTACGATCCTGCATTAAGCAATATCAATACTATGCTCAATGATGCCTTAATCCAAGTGCAAGAAAGTGCCGGCGAATTACAGCACTATTTGAGTAAGCTTGAACTCGATCCAACCCACTTTGCCTATTTAGAAGAACGGCTATCAAAAGCCATGCAACTGGCGCGCAAACACCATGTCAGCCCGAATAAGCTGGCGGAACATCATCTAGCATTAAAGACAGAGCTCAGCAGCTTAGACAGTGATGAAAGTAAACTTGAAGAAATTCAGCTTCAAGTCGAGGCAAGTAGAGCCGCTTATCTTAGCAATGCGCAAAAGCTCAGCCAAAGCCGTGCCCGCTATGCTAAAGAACTCGACAAACTGGTGACTCAGTCAATCCACGAACTGAATATGCCTAAGGGTAAATTTACGATCGAAGTCAATTTCCACCCCGAGCAAATGTCAGCCAATGGCAGTGACAATATCGAATTTATGGTAACCACTAACCCTGGCCAACCTTTGCAACCGATTTCGAAAGTCGCGTCTGGCGGTGAGCTCTCACGGATAGGGCTAGGGATCCAAGTGATTACCGCGAAGAAAGTTGCCACACCGACATTAATTTTCGATGAGGTGGATGTCGGGATTTCCGGCCCCACCGCAGCAGTGGTGGGCCGCATGTTACGCAGCTTAGGGGAATCGACCCAAGTACTGTGCGTGACTCACTTGCCGCAAGTTGCGGGCAATGGTCATCAACACATGTTTGTCGATAAATTTAATAAGGCAGGCAGTACTGAGACCACAATGAAATCGCTCGATCGTGAGCAGCGTATCCAAGAGCTTGCAAGACTGTTAGGTGGCGATACTATCACCAGCAATACCCTCGCGAACGCAAGGGAACTGCTGCAATAGTAGTATGAATCAGATAACGAATGAGATCGCTAACCGCTTGAATCTACACACTCTATATCACAAGCTAAGGGGCTATATCAAAGCTAAGAATTAGTTGTTGGTCATGCTAACTAACATGTCAGGTTAACTATCATGTTAGGTTAGCGATAATGTTAGCTAACACACCAGACTAGCCCTTGCAGACAAATAAACGAAAACACGCCCGCTAAGACATCGTCAATCATAATGCCAAAGCCACCATGAACTTTGGCATCGAGCCATCGAATAGGCCAAGGTTTGATGATGTCGAAAAAGCGAAATAAACCAAAGCCCACTAATAGCCAACCCCAACCACTTGGTGCCGCTAGCATAGTGATCAGTAGTCCAACCACTTCATCCCACACAATAGCACCGTGATCGTGAACACCCATGTCTTGCGCCGCTTTACCACAGATATAAAATCCTGCGAATACACCCACTAAGGTTAAGCCGATATACCAAGCAAGTGGTAAGGGCGCCATCAATAAATAGAGGGGAATAGCAGCTAAGGTACCAAAGGTTCCGGGCGCTTTAGCCGCGAGTCCGCTACCAAATCCGAGTGCCAAAAAGTGGACAGGATTTTTTAATGACAGGCGCGTTAGCACCTGATCCTTTGACAACCATTTCATTAACATGCTCTTAGCTTAAAAGTGCTCGAAACCGTGATAAGGCGGCGCAAACGGCTCGCCATTGAGTTGCAACTTGAGCTTACTGCCCGCACAAATTTGTCCAACACGAACAAACTTTGCTCCTGCATGGCTCAAGGCAGTTTCCAGTGCGCCCTTTTGCGCCTCAGGAACGGTGAACAGCAGTTCGTAATCTTCGCCCCCTGTCAGCGCATAACCTAAAGCACTTTCCTCGCTGACGGTATCTTGCATCGCGCGTGACAGCGGGATGCAATTAACATCGACAACCGCACCGACTGCCGAAGCCTTAAGCACATGACCGATATCCGAGATAAACCCGTCGGAAAGATCGATTGCACTGGAGGCAAGCGAGCGCAAAGCTTGGCCGGCTAAGACTCTTGGTGTTGGACGATAATGGCGATTAATCAGGAATTCTTTATGTTCGGCTCTGGCTTGCTGCGCACCGCGAATGATATCCAGACCTAAGGCCGAATCTCCGAGCGTGCCCGTAACATAAATCCAATCACCGGCTTTAGCACCATGACGCGTGAGGGCCTTCCCCTGTGGGACTTGGCCGTGCACTGTGATATTAATCGCCCGTGGGCCACGCGTCGTATCGCCGCCAATTAAGGCGATGCCATAGTAATCGGCCGCTTCAAATAAACCTTCGCTAAAACCACTGAGCCAAGTTTCATCGACTGCGGGTAACGTCAAGGCAAGCGTCATCCACGCAGGTTCAGCACCCATGGCAGCCAGATCAGATAAATTTACCGCTAAGGCTTTGTAACCTAAGGCAGCGGGAGGCATATCGGGGAAGAAGTGGACATTTTCGACTAAGGTGTCACAAGAGATAGCAATCGACTTGTTTTCTGCGGGTTGCACTAAAGCGCAATCGTCACCGATTCCAAGCTTCACATCACGGCGAGTAGGGCCGCGGTTGCTAAAATAACATTCAATTAATTGGAATTCTTTCACTGTACAGTTTGGCACGACTTACATCGGCCACCTTTGTTAGCAATGAAAAACGGTATCCTAAGATACCGTTTGTCTTTATTACTTGCGTGCAACCAGTTTGTCGAGCAGTCCGTTCACAAACTTATGACTCTCGTCCGCACCGAAAGCTTTTGCCAACTCAATCGCTTCGTTAATCGCGACCTTGTAGGGCACATCTTTACGGAAAGTCAGCTCATAGGTCGCTAAACGAACTATGGCTTTCTCAACTGGAGACACCTCATCAATCGGGCGTTCCAGATGCGGGATGATCAGCTCATCCAATTGAGTTTTCTTCGTTGCAACGCCTGAAAATAGCTCACGAAAATAAGCTACATCAACACCGTCAAGACTTTGTTCAGTTAAAAACTCATGCTCGACATCGGCAATATTATTCCCGCTTAGTTGCCATGAATAGATGGCTTGAACGGCTAAACGGCGGGCCTTGCGGCGCTCAGAAGGCTTCATTATTTTTCCTACTATAACAACTGTTGTTCAAGTTCTTGCAGAACATTGACCATTTCAAGCAGGCTTAAAGCAGCTTCGCCGCCTTTGTTACCCGCTTTGGTACCTGAACGTTCAATCGCTTGTTCAATGGTATCAGTGGTCAAAACACCGAAAGCAACAGGCAGATCAAATTCTAAAGCAACTTGAGCTAGACCTTTATTACATTCGCCTGCAACAAAATCAAAATGAGGAGTACCACCACGGATCACCGCACCTAATGCGATAATACCGTCGAATTTACCACTGGCAGCTACGCGACGCGCAGCTAGCGGCAACTCAACCGCACCTGGTACACGGACAACAGTGATATTGTCGTCGCTGACTTGGCCAAAACGTTTCAGCGTGTCAAGTGCACCTTCAAGCAAGCTCTCAACTAAAAAGCTGTTGAAACGCGAAATTACAATCGCAACTTTGGCATTTTTCGCTTCGATATTACCTTGAACTACGTTCATTATCTTACCTAATTTAGCTAAAGCACCCAGCTCGGGGCGAAAAGTGGCGACATGATATCACAGCCAATTGCCCAGAGCCCTATGCAAATTATCAGAAATTGTTAATTTTACTTCAGTGTAACTTTGGGTTTCAGTCCGCCACATACTCAGTCACTTCAAGGCCAAAGCCTGAAAGTGAATGGTAGCGTTTAGGCGAGCTGAGCAGACGCATCTTAGTCACGCCAAGGCCAGCGAGAATTTGCGAGCCAACACCCACTCGGCGCGACGTCCCCTGCCATTTTGCAGAAGCAGGCGCTTGGCCTTGATCTTCAGCTTCAAAGGCTTTCACCTTAGAGAGGATTTCACAGGGATGTTCTTGATTCCCGAGTAAAACCAATACACCACCTTCTGCAGAAATACGCTCCATCGCCTTTTCGAGTGGCCAGCTGCGTTGCTGATCGCGCTCTGAGTGGAGTAAATCGTTGAAGGTATTTTGCAAATGCACGCGCACCAAACAATCTTCTTTCACCTCACCTTTGACTAAGGCAAAGTGCAGTTGATTGTCGATAGTGTCTCTGAAGGTCACCATGTCGAACTCGCCGAAACGGGTCGGTAGTTTGCATTTAGCTTCACGCACAACCGTGGTTTCTTTGGTGTTGCGATACTCGATTAAAGCCGCAATAGTGCCGATTTTGATGCCATGCAACTCGGAGAAAATCTCTAAATCTGGGCGACGTGCCATAGTGCCGTCTTCGTTCAAAATCTCAACGATAACGCCCGATGGCTCAAGTCCCGCAAGACGGGCTAAATCACAGCCAGCTTCAGTGTGGCCTGCGCGGGTTAATACGCCGCCGTCCTGTGCCATTAGCGGGAAGATGTGCCCTGGTTGCACTAAATCAGACGCTTTAGCCTCCTTAGCCACAGCCGCTTTCACCGTTACAGCGCGATCGTGGGCCGAAATACCGGTAGTCACACCTTCTGCCGCTTCAATAGAAACCGTAAAGTTAGTCGAGAACTGGGCGTTATTATTCGTCACCATTAAGGGGAGATTTAACTGCTGGCAACGGGCTTTAGTCATGGTCTGGCAAATAAGCCCACGGCCATATTTCGCCATAAAGTTAATCGCTTCTGGCGTGACCATTTCGGCCGCCATGATCAAATCACCTTCGTTTTCTCTGTCTTCGTCATCCATCAAAATAACCATTTTGCCTTGACGAATATCTTCGATGATCTCTTCTATACTGTGCAGCGCCATTGTAGGACCTTATGATTTTGCTGTTATTATGAAATTCTATACCTAAATAACCTAAGCTGCCGATAAGCTTAAGTTAAATAATCTGCTCCTGTGCACTAACGCACAAAGCCGGCACGGGCTAACATTTCCATGGTGACGCCACCGCTCTTGCTGTCTTTGCCATCATAATTCATCAAGCGTTCAAGATAACGGGCGATTAAATCCACTTCGATATTCACCTTATCGCCCGCTTGCAGGTCGATTAACGTGGTTTCCCCCGCGGTATGCGGCACTATGGTCAAGCGGAATCGACTGCCGTCCACTTCGTTAACCGTCAGACTCACACCATCAATGGTGATGGAACCTTTATGGGCAATGTAACGCCCAAGCTCTACGGGTGCGGCTAACCAAAACTCGATAGCTTGACCACGCACTAGGCGTTGCTCAACCATAGCAATACCGTCTACATGGCCGCTGACCATGTGTCCGCCTAGGCGTGTGGTTGGGGTGACGGCTTTTTCAAGATTAACCTTAGTGCCCACTTTGTAGTGAGCAAAGCCAGTTAGACTCACAGTTTCGGCTGATACATCAGCCACATAGCCGTCGGCTAATTGCTGCACAACCGTTAAACACACACCGTTGGTGGCAATACTGTCGCCTAAACGCACATCGTTTAAATCCAGTTTGCCGCTCGCCACGGTAAGACGAATATCATCGCCTTTACGCTCCAGTTTGCGCAGGGTGCCAACGGCTTCAATAATCCCAGTAAACATGGTTAACTCACTTAATTAAATAAAGAAGTAATAAGGCATAAGACTCAAGGTTAAACGGTTATCTTGCTCCAATTCGATTTAGATAAAGAGGTATCAAGCATAACGCTCAAAGTTAAACGGGTATCTGGCCCTAATTTGCGCTCATCTACCAAAATTAGTGCAGGAATGTGTGCCATGGTTTGATAATCGGGCAATTGCAGCAGATTACGCCCATACCCACCGAGGATTTTCATCGCTTGGTACAGCACTAACTCATCGGCAAGCCCCTGCGCTAAAAATGCGCCCGCTAAGGTTGCACCCGCTTCCACCAGCACGTGATTACAGCTTTGGCCTAAATAGCTTAATAGTTCAGGCAATGAGACGCGACCTGCAATTGCAGGTAACACGAGGCAACTCACATGGGAGGGCAATTGTGCTTGAAACTCTGCGGAATAAGCCACGGTCGAGACCAAGAGTATGGGCGATACGATAGCCAAGCAGGCGGCCGATAACGGCAAACGGGCGCGACTGTCGAGTATCACTCTTAATGGCTGCAGTAATTGCGCCTCGGTTACACTGTCTTTTAAGCTGCCAAGTTCCTGATAACGCACATTGAGTGAGGGATCGTCCGCCAGTATGGTTTCAATTCCCGTGACCAGTGCACAAGAACGTAAACGTAATCGCTGCACGTCGCGACGAGATTCTGGACCGGTTATCCATTTAGACACACCGTTAGACAGCGCGGTTTTACCATCGAGACTCGCAGCCAATTTTACTGTAACTCTGGGTAAACCCGATTCCATCCGCTTCATAAAGCCTAAATTCAAGGCATAGGCTTCATCGCGATGTAATCCCACATCCACTTCAATACCGGCGTCACGCAGCATTTGAATGCCACGACCACCTACTTGCGGATTAGGATCTTCCACCGCGACCACCACACGTTTAACGCCAATATTGATCAGCGCCAAGGCGCAGGGCGGCGTGCGGCCATAATGGCTGCAGGGCTCTAAAGTGACATAGGCCGTTGCGCCGCGGGCGCGTTCGCCAGCCATACGTAGCGCATGCACTTCGGCGTGGGGTTCACCCGCTTTTTGATGATAACCTTCACCGATGATTTGATTATCTTTAACGATAACGCAGCCCACACAGGGATTGGGTCTTGTGGTGTAAAAGCCTTTGCGCGCCAATTGAATCGCGCGGCTCATCATTTGGGTATCGAGTACGGACCAACTTATGTTCAAGCTCATGTTCAACCCTGTTGTTAAAGGTTTCGGCTTTCACCAGTCTTACAAACCTGTCTTTTAAATTTGTGCTTTCACGCCAATCGCTCGTACACGTCTGCCTTGTCGGCGACAAAACTCAATGACTACTTTTGCAGCTTGGCGATGGCTTCGCCAAATTCAGACACGTCTTCAAAGGCGCGGTACACAGAAGCGAAACGAATGTAGGCGACTTTATCTAGGCTCATCAATTGCTCCATCATTAAGTTACCCACCATTTCTGACGGCACTTCCCGCTCGCCAGTGGCGCGCAGAGTAGACTTGATTTTGCTGAGTGCTTGCTCTATTTCATCCATAGATACGGGGCGTTTTTCAACGGCGCGCAACATGCCACCTTGGAGTTTTTCTTCATCAAAGGGTTGGCGTGAACCATCGCGCTTAATCACCCTAGGCATAACTAATTCGGCGCCTTCGAAGGTGGTAAATCTTTCATGACATTCGGTGCATTCTCGGCGACGGCGCACTTGGTGGCCTTCTGCCACTAATCGGGAATCGATGACTTTAGTATCTGTCGCGCTACAAAATGGACAATGCATTGAGCCTCCTGCCAGTGAATGGTGGTAAAGCGTTAATGGCTTTACCTGTTAAATCTCAGTCAAACGCAATGGATTTAAACCTAAGATTTTACCAATAAAAATGGCCGCGAGATGCGGCCATGAGATTTTATCCTATTTATGGGCTGAGGTTAACTACCTGAGCTTAACAACCTAATGTTAAGTGCCTGATGCTAAGTACCTGATGCTAAATACCTGATGTTAAGTGCCTGATGCTAAATACCTGATGTGATAAGTATCAAGTCTGTCGGCGGTCAATCTCGGCCCTTCATCTACTAAGCGTAGATGCATAGGCAAATTAGCCGTAAACAGGGAAACGTGCGCAAAGTGCCAATACTTGGCCTTTAACACGCTCAATCACAGCAGGATTGCTTGCATCATCAAGGATGTCACAAATCCAGCCCGTCAGCTCTTTCGATTCCGCTTCTTTAAAGCCACGGCGCGTAATAGCTGGCGTACCGATACGCACACCAGAGGTCACAAAGGGTGAACGTGGGTCGTTTGGCACTGAATTTTTGTTCACGGTAATGTTAGCGCTACCTAAGGCGGCATCGGCTTCTTTACCCGTTAAGTCACGACCAATCAGGTCAACTAGCATTAAGTGGTTGCTGGTTCCGCCAGAGACGATTTTGTAACCGCGCTCAAGGAACACTTCAACCATAGCTTTAGCGTTGTTAACCACTTGCTGTTGGTAAACTTTAAATTCTGGCTCTAGGGCTTCTTTGAACGCCACCGCTTTACCTGCGATAACGTGCATCAATGGGCCACCTTGACCGCCTGGGAATACCGCAGAGTTCAACTTTTTGTACAAGTCTTCATCGTCAGCAGCAGATAAGATCACGCCACCACGAGGACCCGCTAAGGTTTTGTGGGTCGTAGATGTCACAACGTGCGCGTGTGGTACTGGGTTTGGATAAACGCCCGCAGCAATAAGACCGGCAACGTGCGCCATATCAACAAATAGGTAAGCACCTATTTTATCTGCGATTTCACGCATTTTTGCCCAGTCAACGATACCTGAATAGGCAGAGAAACCGCCGATCATCATCTTAGGCTTGTGTTCTATGGCAATACGTTCCATCTCTTCGTAGTCAATTTTGCCAGACTCGTCGATACCGTAAGGAATGATGTTGTACAGTTTGCCAGAGAAGTTAACGGGTGAACCGTGGGTCAAGTGACCACCATGAGCTAAGTTCATGCCCAGTACGGTATCGCCAGGTTTTAACAATGCCATGTAAACCGCGCTGTTTGCCTGTGAACCTGAATGAGGTTGTACGTTAGCGTAAGTTGCGCCAAACAGTTGTTTAGCACGTTCAATCGCTAAGGTTTCAACTACGTCCACATACTCACAACCACCGTAGTAACGCTTGCCTGGATAGCCTTCAGCGTACTTATTGGTTAACTGTGAACCTTGCGCTTCCATCACGCGTGGACTGGTGTAGTTTTCAGAAGCAATCAGCTCAATATGCTCTTCTTGACGCAGAGTTTCATTCTGAATTGCGTTAAACAGTTCCGGATCATAATCTGCGATATTCATATCTTTTTTCAGCATTGCTTACTCCAGCTGCCAATTCTTATAGGTAGGGTTGCGCGGTATTCTACTCGGAACGCGGTCACAATCCCAGTATTTGAAACATGAAATTCCTGCAGATAGTGCTTGAACTTGGCTCATTGTCGAGTTGAGTTCGGCGCGCAATCGAGTAGAATTAGCCGCATCATTAGTCACTTAAGATAGAGAAAAATGGCTCAGTTTGTTTACAGCATGCTGCGGGTGGGTAAAATTGTTCCGCCTAAGAAGCAGATCCTTAAAGATATTTCTTTAAGCTTTTTCCCCGGCGCCAAAATTGGCGTACTCGGCCTCAACGGTTCAGGTAAGTCGACACTACTGCGTATTATGGCGGGTATCGACACCGAAATTGAAGGTGAAGCGCGCCCAATGCCGGGATTGAAAATCGGTTACCTGCCGCAGGAACCTAAACTCGATCCGAATCAAACCGTGCGTGAAGCGATTGAAGAAGCGGTAGCAGAGGCAAAAAATGCCCTGACTCGCCTCGATGCCGTTTATGCCGCCTACGCCGAGCCGGATGCCGATTTCGACGCCCTTGCAAAAGAGCAAGGCGAACTCGAAGCCATTATCCAAGCCCAAGATGCCCATAACTTAGAGTACGTCCTTGAGCGCGCCGCCAACGCCCTGCGTCTGCCAGATTGGGATGAGAAAATCGAAGTATTATCCGGTGGTGAACGTCGCCGCGTGGCGATTTGTCGCTTGCTGCTTGAAAAACCAGAAATGCTGTTACTGGACGAACCGACCAACCACTTGGATGCTGAATCTGTGGCGTGGCTTGAGCACTTCCTGCAGGAATATGCTGGTACTGTGGTCGCGATTACCCATGACCGTTACTTCCTCGACAATGCTGCTGGCTGGATTTTAGAACTCGACCGCGGTGAAGGTATTCCGTGGGAAGGTAACTATTCTTCATGGCTTGAGCAGAAAGATGCCCGTCTGAAGCAAGAATCGGCTACCGAAAGCGCTCGCCAAAAGACCATTGCCAAAGAATTGGAATGGGTACGTCAAGGCGCGAAAGGCCGCCAGTCTAAAGGCAAAGCCCGTATGGCACGCTTTGAAGAACTGAACACTAACGATTACCAAAAACGTAACGAAACCAACGAGCTGTTTATTCCGCCCGGACCACGTTTAGGTGACAAGGTTATTGAAGTGAATAACCTGACCAAATCTTACGGTGACCGCGTATTGATCGACAACCTGTCGTTCTCTGTGCCTAAGGGCGCGATCGTCGGCATTATCGGTGCCAACGGCGCGGGTAAATCGACCCTGTTCCGCATGTTATCCGGCGCTGAAAAGCCAGACAGCGGCAGCATTGAGCTGGGTGATACAGTGCAACTGGCCTCGGTTGAGCAGTTCCGCGATTCGATGAATGATAAGAACACCATTTGGGAAGAAATCTCCGGTGGTCAAGACATCATGCGTATCAACAACATGGAAATCCCGAGCCGTGCCTATGTAGGCCGCTTCAATTTCCGTGGTGGCGATCAGCAAAAAGTCATCGGTACTTTATCTGGTGGTGAACGTAACCGCGTGCATTTAGCCAAACTGCTGCAAGCGGGCGGTAACGTATTACTCCTCGACGAACCCACCAACGATTTAGACGTTGAAACCCTGCGCGCACTGGAAGAAGCGATTCTGGAATTCCCCGGTTGCGCTATGGTGATTTCGCATGACCGTTGGTTCCTCGACCGTATCGCGACCCACATTCTGGATTACCGTGACGAAGGCCAAGTGAACTTCTACGAAGGTAACTACACAGAATACTCGGCATGGTTGAAAAACACCTATGGCGCCGATGTGGTTGAGCCACACCGCTTGAAATACAAGCGCATGATAAAGTAAATCTAGAATCTAGAATCTAGAATCTAGAATCTAGTCAAGCATGTATCTGAGGAGTTTAACTCGAAAGGGTTAAGCTCCTTTTTTATGGCATCCCGTTACGCTATAAGTGCCGCAAGCTTTGGCACTATTTCAAGCTAACACTATTTCAAGCTAACACTATTTCAAACTGGCACGATTTCAATTCAAGCTGGCAAAGTAGGCCACCAGCATGTCCATCATCACCCTAAGTGCAGGCTGCATGTGTTTGCGGGATTGATACACGCCATACACACCGAGGGACAGAGGTTTAAACTCAGTTAATAAAGGCACTAGCTGACCCGAATCTAAATAGGGTTTCGCCGCCCAAACGGGCTGCATGGCAATCCCCTCACCTGCCAGCGTGGCATTGAGCACCACCATTGAATCATTGGCGCTGAAATTCCCATTCACAGGCACATTAAAAGCTTGACCTTGGTTTGACTTAGGATCGGAGTTCTGCGTCTGGGCCTGTTTCGCAGCCACATCGCTTTGATAAAACCGCCACATCACATCGCCAAAATAGGAATAGGTTAAACAGTTATGCTGAGTTAAATCCTCGGGATGCAGCACGGCGGCGCGCGCGGCAAGATAACTCGGTGCAGCGCATACCACAGACTCACACTCCCCTAAGCGCCTAGCGATAAGATTGGGATCGAGTTCATTGGTGATACGAATCGCCAAATCAATTCGCTCGGCGACCAAGTCGACGGTTTGGCTGCTCACGTGGAAATTCACGCTCGCCTGCGGATAACTGGTTAAATATTGCTGTACCACGGGCGTTAAAATCTGATGTGCCAAAAACTGGGAGCAACTAATACGTAGTAATCCCCGCGGAATCGCCACAGCGGCGTGGCTTACCGCAGGCACTTCGTTAGCCAGTTCGAGCAGCCGATGGCAATAGTCCAGCACTTGCTCACCTGCGGGCGTTAAGCTGAGGCTACGCGTCGAACGATGCAGCAACCTAGCACCAGACCATTCTTCCATTTCGCTCAAGTAACGGGTCACCATAGAACGCGACATATCTAAGGCATTGGCGGCGCTGATCATGCTGCCGCGCTCAACAATAGTCACAAACACCTTAGCCGCTTCGAGTCTATCCATGATTTATCTCCACTCACATTCAATCATTCGAAGGCTCAATGACATACTCGCGTACCCACATAACTAATAGCTATATAGTTAATAGCTAATAACTAAGAGTGCAATAGTACACGCAGCCATTCGTCCGATTAATGCAACAAACATGGGCAGATACTCGCATTTATCTATTGATTATTGCAACCTATACTTAACTCACTTTTGCAGCAGCTGCAAATCAATGAATGCTAAATCGAACATTTTACTCTTTCACCCTGTGACTATAAGTGAGCCCCAAATGAACACATCGACCTATGCAATACGTAACACAGTTAACGCCACATTGAAGGCCTCGTCTAAAATAAGCCTAGCCGCCACCTTGTTGCTGGCAGGACTTAGCGCGGTCAATGCTGCGCCATTGCAAGTGAGCCATTTTAATCCGGGCGAAAACAGCATCTTTGCCGTGTCATCGAGCTTTATCAGCGGCGAACACGAAATGATGCTAGTCGATGCGCAATTTCAAAATAACGATGCCCAAACATTGGTCGACACCATCAAAGCCAGCGGTAAAAAGCTGACTCAGGTGTATATCAGCCATAGCGATCCTGATTTCTATTTCGGCTTAGCCGTGATTAAAAAGAATTTCCCCGATGCACAAATCGTCGCGACTCAAACCACTGTCGATGCTATTAAAGCCTCAATGGAAGGCAAACTCGCCTACTGGGGGCCGATTTTAAAAGATAATGCGCCAAGCGAATTAGTGTTACCTAAGGCGATTCACAGTGACACTTTTACTATCGACGGTGAGCAAGTGATTATCAAAGGTTTTAATGATAAACACCCTAAACACACTTTCCTGTGGGTACCATCGGCAAAAACCATTACAGGTGGCGTAGAAGTATTTGATAACACGCATGTTTGGATGGCTGACACTCAAACTGCCTCTGAGCGTCAGGAATGGTTAACCCATTTAGATGCAATGGAAAAACTGTTGCCGACTACCGTTATCCCAGGGCACTACTTAGGCGAAGCGCGATTTGATACCCGCGCCATTGGTTTTACCCGTGAATATGTGAAAGCCTTTGAAGTCGCAGCAAAAGCCTCGAAAGATTCAGCCGAATTAATCCAAAAGATGCTGGCGCTATACCCACAAATGCCAGCCGATGCAGGGCTTGAGATCAGCGCCAAAGTTTACATGGGCGAAATGACCTGGCCTATGTAAGCCCAGCCATATCTATCTAGGCGATTAGATACAAGCATTTAAGTGCAAATAGTTAAAGACAGGCACGTGAGCGATTGCGTGCCATTTTTTAGCTAAATAACTGTACCAACCTAACTATTTTAATCGATGTTCTCAAAGGGCTTAAGTCGCGAATTTTGCGACGAACTTAAGCCAAAAGGTTTAACACTATGACTCAGCCAACAACTCATCCAACTAGCAAAACCAGCAGCACAGCAACGGCCAAAGAGCGCACTCTGCACGCCATTATCGACCCTTTATGTGGCTGGTGTTATGCGGCAGCGCCTTTACTCGATGCCGCTGCAAAAGCAGGCTTTACCATTAAGCTCCACGGCGGCGGTATGCTCACGGGCCCAAGACGTAAACAAATCGATGCTAACTGGCGCGACTATGTTATGCCCCACGATCTGCGTATTGCCGAGCTAACCGGACAACCTTTTGGGGAAAACTATTTTGATGGTCTACTGCGCGATACCGCAATCGTACTCGACTCGGCGCCTCCGATTAAAGCCATGCTCGCAGTCGAGGCCATGGGTGGCGACAGTTTGGCCTATCTACACTCAGTACAACTGGCCCATTACCGTGATGGTCACAGCGCCAGTGATGAAGGTAATCTCGCAAGGTTAGCCGCTGAACTTGGGCTCGACCCTATAGGCTTTGCGCAGCATTATGCCCAAGGTGAAGACAAGCTATATGAGCATATTGTTGAATCCAGAGCATTACTGAATCTGATGGGTGCCCAAGGTTTCCCTTCAATGGCTATAGAGGATGATGACGGCAACATCACCGCCATTAATATCAACCGCTTTTATGGCCAACCCGCCCAGTGGTTAAGCCATCTTGAAGCACAGTTTGAGTCGTAATCATGCCAACGCTTAATAGTGTTCCAACAAGCTCTTTAGTGAGTGAGCCTGCTCAGTTAAATCTTATCGAAACAGCAAGGCAAACTGATGCGAATCTTGCACTTGTCAAAAGTACTTACGAGGGACATAGCTCAGCCGAAAATGCTAAAAATCTTGAGCATGCACTGGCAAATGACGCACGCTGGACAGAGGCGGCAGGTTTTCCCTATACGGGCACTTACATAGGTTTTAGTGCGATAGCCGCCAATGTGTTCGCCCGCCTCGAAAAAGAATGGGATAACTATCGCGTCGATATCGAAGACTATGTGGCACAGGGCGATAAGGTTTTTGCCTTCGGTACTTATTCAGGTACTTATGTCAAAACGGGCAAACATTTTACCGCTCGAGTCGCCCATTTATGGAAGATACACAGCGGCAAAATCGTCAATTTCGAGCAGTTTGTTGATAGTTATACCGTCGTCAATGCCATGTAACTGCCAATACCATGTAACGACAGTCATGCACTTATTAGACATGCAATGATGGAATAACTGAATCACGAGGCGAACAAGTTTAATTTAGCCCGCCTCACGACTTGCCGATGTTAAGCCTTATCCGTATGATTTAGTGTTTTCAATAGGTTGAGCACTTGACATTAAGTACTTAAGATTAAGCACTTGCGATTAAGCGCTTGAAATTGAATTCGTCAAGCTGCACGTTCGAAGACTCATCAACTCAAGTGTCTAAAATGACAAAATAAATAACTAAAACAAGAACAAGGATGCGGTCTAATGCAAATCAATTCGATGCCAGTCGGGGCTCACCCAATCATGCTATCTATGACGCGACTTAGCCGAGCCAGCCAATGGATACTCAAGCAACAGAGAAAATTCACGCCCCTGTTATGGCTTGTCACCGCACTCCCCTTTACCTCACTTGCGTTTATCTCACTGGCGGCCAATGCAAGTGAAACTGATACAGAGTTAAAAATTCAAGAAAGCAGCATCACCGATGGCCCTTATGTGTTTTTAGATGATGCTCAAAAAGACACAGCCTATTGGATTTGCCATAGTGAACTAAAACAAACACCGATTGCGAAGGCGCAGTTAACTCGCCCTGCCAGTTGCGGTGAATTACCCCAACCACACCTTCACACACAAGCTGTCACGGTTGAGCCAGATACCTTCACCCATGTCAGCAAAATTGTCGCCCTTAGCGATGTACACGGCCAGTTTGATGTAATGATTAACTTGCTAAAAGCCCATCAGATTATCGACAAAGATAACCACTGGGCCTTTGGTGACGGTCATATGGTGATGACGGGCGACATGTTTGACCGTGGTCATCAAGTCAATGAAGTATTGTGGTTTTTATATTCCTTAGACCAAGAAGCCCAAGCTGCGGGCGGACGCTTACATCTACTCATGGGCAATCACGAGCAAATGGTGTTTCGCGGCGACTTACGCTACGTCAACGAACGCTACCAAGTCTCGGCAGATTTACTCAAACGCAGCTACGATGCGCTCTACAACAAAGACACCGAAATAGGCCAATGGCTTCGCAGCAAACATACTTTAGTCAAAATCAATAATATCTTGTTTATGCACGGCGGCATCAGCCCTGAATGGGTCGAGCGTAAATTAAATATCAACGATGCTAACCAATTATTTCGTCAGCATTTAGATGATAAAAAAGCCGATTTGAAGCAAGACGATTTACTCAACTTTTTGTTTTTTACCAATGGTCCAACTTGGTATCGTGGCTACTTTAAAGATGAACTGAAAGAGTCGGATATCGATAGCATACTGAGCTATTTCAAGGTCGATCATATCGTCGTAGGGCACACATCGCAGGAACAAGTACTTGGGCTTTATCATAATAAAATCATTGCGATAGATAGCAGCATTAAGAATGGTAAATCCGGTGAGCTGTTACTTATCGACGCAGGAAAACTCCGCCGAGGTTTGTATCAGGGTGAGCAGGTTTCGCTATAACCTGCCTCACTAATATCTTTTGCCCCAATACGTGCATGAGCTAGCGCCTTAATGCATGAATAAGTTAGGGCGCGAATGTATAAATAAGTAAAGGTAAAATGGACGCCCACCATGGTACTCAATCGGCATAACACTCAATCGTATGGCTCTCAATATACGCTCATCTTAATATCCATAAGTTCGCCTGTTTTAATTAACTCTGACTATACTCAAGCCAAGTGCGACTCACCTCACTGCTGGAGTAGAAATGGGGAAGAAATTACTCAGATTATCTAGCTTTTGCTTGTTTCTATTCAGCTTCTATCCCCCAGCATTTGCGGGGCGAGAACTCCATTTAGTCGCCACTAACTATCCTCCTTTTTATGCCGATGCTTTACCTGAACAGGGCGGCGTTGCGCAAGTCGTCAAAGAAGCTTTTAAACGTCAAGGTTACACTGCCAGTCTCAAGTTTTATCCCTTCGCCCGCGCGGCTTTACTCGTTAAAACTGGCCAAGCTGATGGCATCATTGGGCTCTGGTATCGTAAAGAGCGCGAGCAATGGGCCCAATATTCCGCACCTATCCAACCCGTACAAATTGTGTTTTATAAACGTAAAGATTCACCGCTGAGTTTCAGTCAACTTTCAGATCTTAAACCTTTCACTATCGGTATAGGTCGCGGTTACGCTAATCCACCAGAAATCTTCGCCGCGGGGCTCACCACAGAGGAAGGAAATTCGGATGAGATGAATCTCAAAAAGCTGTTTTTAAAGCGTATTGACTTAGTCTTGATTGGCCATAACTTAGCGAGGTATTTAATTAAAAAAGGACCAAGTGAATATGAGGGTGCCTTTGAGCAAGTCGGCCACCCCATAGCGACTGAGGTATTTCATTTAGGGATCTCTTTGGCTGTGGCGGATCATCCGCAGTTAGTGACGGATTTTAATCAAGGTTTAGAGAGTATGCGCCGCGATGGACGATTAGCAGCAATTTTAAGCCAATATCCTCAGGTTGAAACGACTCAAGCGCCGATTGAAAAAACGCGAACTGAAGTCCATCCCTAAAGTCCGTCCAGCTTTTAAAAAGCAATAGCAGCACAAAAAAACAGCAAAACCCTCGTTGAATTGTGCTCAATGCTCAAAAAACACAATTTCTTTCATTTTCGTTCGCTTACCTTTACAAACTTTTACCCAACTGGCGTACGTTATTCACTAGAATAGCGCCATTAGAGCGATTACCTTTTTAAACTGCCTTTGCGCGAGATAATAATTACAATGAAAAAAACCATTTTTGCCATTGCCCTGCTTGCGATTATCGCCACAGCGGTGAGTTTTAGTGATGTCCTTCAAGCGGCTAAACCCGAGAACGCGCCACATCTTATGCGTACCGTTCCTGTGGTCACGGGTGAAGTGATTGAATATCCATTAGCGCAATCTATCTCTCTTATCGGCAAACTCGCGGCTGAACGTGCAGTGATCATTGCACCGCAAGTCACAGGTAAGATTAAACAAGTCGCAGTGACCTCAAACCAAGCGGTGAAAAAAGGCCAGTTACTGATCGAACTCGATGATATGAAAGCCCAAGCCGCCGTCGCCGAGGCCAATGCTTTCCTCAATGATGAAAAACGTAAACTCAAAGAATTTGAAAAACTGATCAGCCGTAACGCCATTACCCAAACCGAGATTGACGCACAAAAAGCCAGTGTTGATATCGCCCAAGCACGCTTATCCTCCGCCCAAGCAGATTTACATTACCACTCGCTGATAGCGCCGTTTGCGGGTAATACTGGCCTGATTAATTTCAGCGAAGGCAAGATGGTCAGCATGGGCACTGAGTTGATGTCGCTAGATGATTTGTCCAGCATGCGCCTCGACTTACAAGTGCCTGAGCATTTCCTATCGCAACTGAGTATTGGCATGCAAGTGTCAGCCACCAGTCGCGCTTGGCCGAATGAAATCTTTACTGGCAAAATGGTGGCTATCGATCCCCGCGTCAATGAGGAAACCTTAAACCTCAAAGTACGAGTGCTATTCGATAATCCGAAGAAACGCTTAAAACCGGGCATGATGATGTCGTCAACCATCACCTTCCCAGCGATTTCAGCACCTATGGTGCCAGTACAAGCTCTTGAGTATTCAGGAACTAAACGTTACGTATACGTAGTTAGCGCCGACCACATTGCCCACCGCACAGAAGTGACACTCGGGGCACGTATCGATAACCAAGTCTTAATCGAAAGCGGTTTAAATATAGGTGACAAAGTCGTGGTACAGGGCTTAGTCAATATGCGCGATGGCCTGCAAATCAATGAAGTCACGCTCGATGATAAAGCCTCAGCCCGTGCGACAGAGCTTTCAGGTCCTAAAGCAACGGAGACGAAATAATGTGGTTATCCGATGTTTCGGTTAAACGCCCTGTCGTTGCCATCGTTTTAAGCTTACTGCTGTGTGTATTTGGCATAGTGTCGTTCACTAAACTGTCGATACGGGAAATGCCC
The DNA here is from genome assembly GCF_025653905.1 of Shewanella sp. SM71. Classification (NCBI taxonomy): domain Bacteria; kingdom Pseudomonadati; phylum Pseudomonadota; class Gammaproteobacteria; order Alteromonadales; family Shewanellaceae; genus Shewanella; species Shewanella sp. SM71. Next base: position 38,212 of record NZ_JAKKRW010000003.1, on the reverse strand, counting down.
GACGTCGAAAGCCCTGTGGTCACCATCAGCACCAGTTACTCGGGTGCGTCGGCGGCGATTATGGAAAGCCAGATCACTAAGACTTTAGAAGATGAGCTAACAGGGATCAGTGGTATTGACGAAATCACCTCGACCACACGTAACGGTAGCTCGCGTATCACAGTTAAATTCCTCCTAGGTTGGAACTTAACCGAAGGGGTCAGCGATGTGCGTGATGCAGTGGCCCGCGCCCAACGCAGACTCCCAGAAGATGCAAAAGACCCCGTCGTCTCAAAAGACAACGGCTCCGGCGAACCCTCAGTCTATGTGAACTTAAGCTCGAGTGTGATGGACCGTACTCAATTAACGGACTACGCCCAGCGAGTACTCGAGGACAAATTCAGCTTAATCAGCGGCGTGAGTTCTATCAGCATTTCCGGCGGCTTGTATAAGGTCATGTACGTCAAGCTCAGACCCGAACAAATGGCAGGACGTAATGTTACCGCCACGGATATTATCAACGCCCTGCGTAAAGAGAATATCGAAACGCCCGGCGGCCAAGTGCGCAACGACACCACAGTGATGTCGGTGCGTACCAAACGCTTGTACTACACGCCGAAGGATTTTGACTATCTTGTGGTGCGTACCGCCAGCGATGGCACGGCTATCTACTTAAAAGATGTGGCGGATGTGGCTGTTGGGGCACAAAACGAAAACTCGACCTTCAAAAGCGACGGCATAGTTAACATCAGTTTAGGCATTATTGCCCAGTCCGATGCCAACCCTCTGCTCGTTGCCAAAGAAGTGCATAAAGAAGTTGATCGCGTACAAGACTTCCTGCCCGAAGGCACTAGCCTAGTGGTCGACTTCGACTCGACCGTATTTATCGACCGCTCGATTAACGAAGTGTATAGCACACTTTATGTCACGGGCGCCTTGGTCGTACTCGTGCTGTATATCTTCATTGGACAAGCGCGGGCGACACTCATCCCTGCGGTAACGGTTCCGGTATCGTTAATCTCGGCATTTATCGCCGCTAACATGCTAGGTTATTCGATTAACCTACTGACATTAATGGCGTTAATTCTCTCCATCGGTCTAGTGGTGGATGATGCGATTGTGGTGGTTGAAAACATTTTCCACCATATCGAAAAAGGTGAAGAGCCCTTACTCGCCGCCTATAAAGGTACTCGAGAAGTGGGCTTTGCCGTTATCGCCACTACGGCGGTACTGGTGATGGTATTCCTCCCAATTTCATTTATGGAGGGCATGGTCGGACTACTATTTACCGAGTTCTCCGTGATGCTGGCGGTGTCAGTGCTGTTCTCCTCCTTAGTGGCACTCACACTTACGCCTGTACTGAGCAGTAAATTACTCAAAGCCAACGTCAAACCGAATCGCTTTAATCGTTGGGTCGACAGCGGCTTTGCTCGCATGGAAAGCGTTTATCGCGTCGCAGTGACTCGAGCGATTAAACTCCGTTTACTCGCGCCCTTAGTTATCCTCGCTTGTATCGGCGGCAGCGCTTGGTTAATGCAACAAGTGCCGTCACAGCTGGCGCCGCAGGAAGACCGCGGTGTGTTGTTCGCCTTTGTTAAAGGCGCCGAAGGCACCAGTTATAACCGTATGACAGCCAACATGGACATAGTCGAAGACAGACTCATGCCCTTGCTGGGTCAAGGTGTGCTGCGCTCCTTCAGCGTGCAAGCCCCCGCGTTTGGTGGCCGTGCGGGCGATCAAACGGGCTTTGTGATCATGCAGCTTGAAGATTGGGGTACACGCACCGAATCCGCACAGCAAGCGCTTGGGATTATTAGCAAAGCATTGAAGGACATTCCCGATGTGATGGTTCGCCCTATGATGCCAGGCTTTAGGGGCCAATCGAGTGAACCGGTGCAATTTGTGCTTGGTGGTTCCGACTATGCCGAACTGTTTAAGTGGGCGCAGGTGCTCAAAGAAGAAGCCAATGCCAGCCCTATGATGGAAGGTGCCGACTTAGACTACGCCGAAACCACGCCTGAGCTTATCGTGACGGTTGATAAAGAACGCGCAGCGGAGCTTGGGATCAGTGTCGATGACGTCTCGCAAACCTTAGAAGTGATGCTCGGCGGTCGCACCGAAACCACCTATGTGGATCGCGGCGAAGAATACGATGTGTACTTGCGCGGTGATGAAAACAGTTTTAACAACGTTGGCGATCTTAGCCAAATCTACATGCGTTCCGGTAAAGGCGAATTAGTGACGCTTGATACTGTCACCCATATAGAAGAAATTGCCTCGGCACAAAGATTAAGCCACACCAATAAGCAAAAATCGATCACCCTCAAGGCTAACGTCAGTGAAGGTTACACCTTAGGTGAAGGCTTAAAGTTCCTTGACGCTAAAGCCATTGAATTATTACCTAAAGATATTTCGATTGGTTACACGGGCGAATCCAAAGATTTTAAAGAAAACCAAAGCAGTATCTTTATCGTATTTGGTTTGGCTTTACTGGTTGCCTACTTAGTATTAGCCGCACAGTTTGAGAGCTTTATCAACCCGTTAGTGGTGATGTTTACTGTGCCTATGGGTGTATTCGGTGGTTTCTTAGGACTACTGATCACCAGCCAAGGGATCAACATCTACAGCCAGATAGGCATGATCATGTTAATTGGTATGGTGACTAAAAACGGTATCCTCATCGTGGAATTTGCCAACCAATTGCGTGACCGCGGCTTTGAACTCGATAAAGCTATTATCGATGCGTCATCCCGTCGTTTACGGCCAATCCTAATGACAGCCTTCACCACCTTAGTGGGCGCTGTACCGCTAATTTTCTCGACGGGCGCAGGCTCAGAAAGCCGTATCGCTGTAGGTACTGTAGTGTTCTTCGGAATGGCATTCGCCACCTTTGTGACCCTACTCGTCATCCCTGCCATGTATCGATTAATCTCGGCAGCGACCCATTCACCGGGTTATGTTGAAGCTAAGCTCGAAGCGGCAATCAAAGCACAAGAGTTAGCGGCCCAAGAGGCGGCGGCAAAGCAGCAGGTGCTTGCGCCTAAAGCCTAGTGCTAATCATAACTGCAGAAAATCGCATAGCAAAAAGCCAAGGCACTCAGTGCCTTGGCTTTTTCTCATTTACGTCTTAAGCATTTTTTACTTTATTGGCTAAGCCTAAATGTAAACCTAAGCCAACACAAAGCAGTGCACTTAACGTAATCACCATACCTAAATGGTGAACGATTCCCGTGCCGCCTAAACCCAGTCCCAACAGAATGTAATAAAACAGTCCGAAGAGTGCACCAGCAGAGCCCGCATAGATGCGGTAGTTTGCCAAAGCCGAGCTGAGTATGTTCGGAATAGCGATACCGTAAGCAATCACAATCAATAGCATAGGCGCTAAAAAGTAAACATTATTCAGCCCTATAAAGGTAGATTGGATCAGCCAAATCCCCAATCCACCGACAAGTGCAATAGCACTGGCTAAGCGAACCAGTCGTGCACCAGTGTGGCCTTGACCCAGCATTATTTTATTAACATAACTGCCAAGGAATGTACCAAAGCCTAACAGTAAGCCACTGGTACCAAAGGCAAGCGTCGATAACCCTTGCGCCTCAAACATAAATGGCGCCAGTGAAAAGTAGCTAAACCACATCAGATTAAACGCCGCCACCAACAAGATGTTCTTAATAATCCCGCTGTCACTAAGCATCTTAATCGCTAACTCGCCTATCGCAATTTTCTGAGTATGTGCGGGTTTGGTTTCGGGTAAAGATTTTACCGACAAAAATAATAATACGATTGCAGAGACCATGAGTGCGACAAACACACCTTTATAACCCCAATACGCACTGAGAACACTGCCCAATAGCAATCCGATAACTGGGCTTATTCCAAGTGACATCCCCATCACAGAAAAAACTTTCGCTAATTCCTCTCCGCTATAACTGTCACGCATCATAGTTTGGGTAATCACAGACCCCACTGCCGCGCCAAAGGCCGACAATATGCGGGCCATCAACAACAGGCTAAAGTCGCTAACCATCAAGGCTAATGCTGAGCCAATCGCATAACAGACTAATCCCGCGAGCATAGCTTTACGGCGACCAATAATGTCGGCTAAGCGGCCCCAGCAAAATACGCCGATGGCAAAGGCCATAAAGTACACAGATAAGGTTTGCGATGCACCGGCAACCGACACCGCAAAGTTTTCTGCAATATTAGGCAAAGCTGGGCTATAGATGGTTTCCATAATTTGCGGAAACATCATTAGCAGCACAACGAGCCCTAATGGTGGTTTTATATTCATGATTTTTAGTCCATTTCAGTCATCCAAATGAGTTGGTTTACCGAAATGTCGCTCCATACTTGTCAAAGATGGCGCAGTATAGATAAAATCCAAATGTGTCCATTAGCAACACTTAGACAAAAAACATCAAAAAAAGGACAAAATGGCCTTTATTCTACCTGAACAGCAATTTAATCCAGACCAGCTGGATAATCTGGTCATTGGCATTGCCGCAGATATGGGCGAACACGACTCGGGAGTGCATCACCACAGGAAGGCGCAACTGCTGTACGCCCCCACTGGCGTGATGAGATTCACCCTAGCCGATACTCAAATGGTGTTACCGCCAACGCGTGCGGCTTGGTTGCCAGCTGGCGTTAAGCACAGCGTCACCATGCGTAATGTGGTTGCCTATCGCTCACTCTACTTTGAACCTGAAACCGTCACTTCATTACCCGATAAAGTCACTATTTTCCATGTAAACCCGCTACTCAAAGCGTTAATCGACACTATGTCGTTTTGGCCATGGGACAAACCAAGAAGCACTCAGCACAATGCCTTTTTGCTGCTCTGCGAAGAATTGGGCCATGCCGCGGAAGAAAATCTGGCTTTACCCCTCCCACAGGATAAACGTTTAAAAACCTGGCTTGCGCAACTGCAGCAACACCAAAAACCGCCAGCTAATCTTAAGGATATGGCAGTAGAAATCGGAGCCAGTGAACGCACAATTAGCCGCATTTTTAGCGCACAGACGGGAATGGCTTATCAAGCATGGCGCCAGCAATGGCGTTTACTCTCGGCCATTGAACAATTGGCGGCGGGGAAATCGGTGGCGCAGGTGGGCTTTAATTTACAATTTTCCAGTGACAGTGCCTTTATCAGCTTTTTTAAGCAATATACCGGCACCACACCGGCACAATATTTCAAATAAATACTGGCTCGACTGACCTACAATCGTCGAATCGAGCCTTGCATCATGTGCATCATGGCGCTAGCTGCGACGTTAGGCTTTCAGCGCTGGCGTGGCAGAAAACTTAAACCAAGCAAGCGGTCTTTGGCGGCGTGTTAACATGTTACCGAGCGCAACCAGCAAGAGTCCCACACTTGAATACCAAGTCCAGTGATAATCCTCAAACACACTCGATACACTAAGCGCCACCACAGGGGTTATCACCAACAGATACGCCGCTGCGTTAGCGCCAATTCGCTCAACCAAGATCAAATAAGCGGTAAAGCCAATCACAGAGGCGACAACGGCTAAGTAGAACAGGCTGCCAAGATAACTCGTTGTTAGCGGTAAACTAAAGCTTAAACCTTTAAACCAGATGATCAGCAGTAACGCCGCACTGCCGTAGCACATGGCATATGCTGTCGAGGTAAAAGGCGACACATTATCGCGCGAGTTACGCATGCTGATCATATTGCCAATCGAGAAAAACCACGTACCTAGCAGCGAAAACAGTAAGCCCCACACTAAGGTTTGTGACCACTGAGTCGCGAGCAAATCGGCGCCAAAGAGTAAGATAATGCCCCCCAGACCGACACTGACTCCTAACCAAAAGTTGCGGGTAGTGGGCGTGCCGTAAAAAATGCGGCCATGTATCGCATTAAAAATGGGCGCAGTGGCCATAATCACCGCCGTTAAACCGCTGGCGATATAATGGGTTGCAGTATAAAACGCGATAAAATTCAAACAAAATAGACACACACCTTGCAGTGCAAACCAAGGATGCTGCCTAAGCTTTACCGCTTGCAGCTTGTTAAAGGCAAAGCCGATGGCGAACATCAACAGGCTCGCTATCGCGAAGCGATAAAAAATCGAGACTTCCGTCGCCACCTCACCGTGCTGCCACTTAATGGCAATCCACGAAAAACCCCACACAAAAATCATCAGCAAATACATCACAGCAGCCATAATGAGTCCCCCTCACCTTCATAAAATACTTAATGAGGCGAACTATACAGCGATGGCTTTCGTCCTTATGTCACCATCTTGTGGGTCATAACACGATATTGCGGTTTTAATCGCAAGCGAACGTTGAGCCACGCCCATAAGTGCGATAATTTGGAAAGACAAAATGCTTAGCCAGTGAGATCACTAGGAACCCATGGAGCCCAAATACATCAGTTTTGATAAATCCGCCAAAACCTGTATTCGTAAACAAGCGATTACGGAGGATTTATCTTGGGCTCTGTAGTGGCACACTAATTATCAAAATGCGGGCGAGCGTCTGTATTACCAAAACGATGCACAACATACGCTGAGCATGTATCTGGATGGCGGCTACGAAACCCACAGAACCGATATCAAGGCCGACTATGGCGCGCCCAGTAAGTTTTGCCTTATGCCCCAAGGCTGCCAAAGCCATTGGCAACTGGGACAACCGCAGCAGTTTATGCATTTGTATTTTAGCGATGAACATCTTAAAAAATTGGCGGTGCGAGTCTTTGATAAAGATCCACGCCAAGTGCGTTTACCTGAGTTGACCTTTGTCGATAATCCGAGATTGGAGGCGCTGTTTCGGCACCAAGTTGCGGGGCTCGATTGGCAGACGAGGGATCACCATCTAATGATGGAACAAGTAACCGACACTGTGCTAGTGACTTTGCTGCAAAGCTCAGGCTTTAATTTGTCGGTGGGGCCAATTAAGGGCGGACTCGCACCTAAAGTGGCTAAAGCAATTAAAGAGTTTATTCATTGCCATTCCCATCGGCAGATTTACTTGTCTGAGTTGGCCGAGCTTGCCCAACTGAGCGAGTACCATTTTTGTCGCATGTTTAAATGCCAATTTGCGATGACGCCGCAGGAGTATTTGCTGCAAGTGCGCATTGAAAAGGTCAAACAAAGCTTGAGTCATTCAACGCAATCATTGACCGAGATCGCCCTCAATAATGGCTTTGCCAATCAAAGTCATATGGGGCGTTACTTTAAAAAACTCAGCGGCATGTCACCGGGCGAATATCAAAAATACCATAGAAGCTAACATACGCTGTGGGTTCACAATATCGACGGCTGAACCCAACACTCTAACATCCTTGAAAACCCTATTGCTTCGATATGCTATAGTGCCCTTACTCCCCTAGCCGCTGGAAAACGCCTTGAAAAAAATCGCTTTATTTGTCGATGTACAAAACATCTATTACACCTGCCGCGAAGCCTATGGTCGCCAATTTAATTATCGTAAACTGTGGCAACACTTAGGTTATGAGGGTGACATAGCCTTGGCCGTGGCTTATGCCATCCATAAGGGCGACGATGGGCAATTGAAATTTCAAGACGCACTAAAGCACATAGGTTTTGAGGTGAAGTTAAAACCGTTTATTCAGCGTAGCGATGGCTCAGCCAAAGGCGATTGGGACGTGGGGATCACCATAGATATTATGGAAGCGGCGAGTGAAGTGGATACAGTGATCTTATTGTCTGGTGATGGCGATTTCGATTTATTGCTGCAAAAAATCCATCAAAAATATGGCGTTGAAACCCAAGTCTATGGCGTCCCTACCCTGACGGCTAAATCCTTAAGGGATGCAGCCTCTCAATTTCATCCCATAGATGAGGCGTTATTGCTCTAGTCACAAGACAGAATGCGCCTATCCATCACGCTAACCGTATCTGACTCATTCACTCTTTCGCCCCACAATGTCGAGACGCTATATTGAGCTTCTACTTTAAAGATGAAGCAAGTCACTGATAGGTAATGTCCGTATACATAGGGGCAAGACGTTTTAGAAAGGCATTACGGATAGATAGCGGAATATGTTGCTCTTTCATCGATTCAATCAAATGGCCGACTAAGGCATCGAAATCCGCTTGAGTAATATTCAATCCTCTATGACTGTGCTGCATACTTTCGCCGTGATACAGGCAGCCGCCATCGGCAACCAGACAGAAATGTTCGATGGCACGCTCACGAAATAACGCAATATCTGTCTCTTGAAAGTGATGCACTATGCGTGGATCTGTGGCAATACGTGCCAGCAAACCATCGACTATCGCCGATACGCCTGCGTTACCACCTAAATCTTGGTATAAGGTTTGATGGCTTGCGGTTTGATGACTCGAGTGAGTTAGTGATGCTGAGGTTTCGGTCGTTTGCACCGCACAGCCAGTGAAAAAAAACACTGCGACGAAAGGTATTAGCTTCACCCGTAAACGCCTCATAACGCCCCCTCCACCGACAGGTACCAACCCCGTTGCTCTTCAAACCCCGCAATACTGCCCAAATTCGCATAGGCCGTAACCACGGAAAAATGCTTATTGATAAACCAAGCTAAAAACACATCTTGCCAATCATCCTCCTGGGCAAAAGCTAACTCATCGGGTTTCTGGCGATATTCGATACCCAGTGCCACATTATCCGTCAGCAATACCGCGGCAGAGGCTTCGAGCACAAACTGGTAATCATGATTGGCTTGAGTACCAAAACCCAATAAACCCGTTTGATTCGCCTTGGTCGCGCGCACGGTCCCATTGAGTAATACATTTCGTCCCGCTACCGCATCAAAAAATACTTTGCTGGCAGCAATATACACATCTAAACCCCAATCATCCCGCGCCCCAACCGCCTGAGGAATCGCAAAGTCATCGACTCTTTTATACTGGGCACCTAAGGTAATTTGCGGCATAGCCGTATAAAGCAGCTCTCCGGTAAGCTTGTATTTTACGCCGAAGATATCTTGGCCTAACTCGCCGCCCATAGTATCCAAATCAAAGGTTTGCCGCGCAACGCTCAGCTCGAATCGATTATCAAAACTCAAAGAAGCGCCTATCACTTTCAGGGTAAAATCATCGACATAGACCCCCGTCGCCATCGCCGTTGCCGACCATTCACCGCTACTACCATAACCGTTAATCACGGCCCATGGCACTATGCCACCGCCAGCACTGCCTTCAATCATCGTCCCGCCGCCTGTCGCGACCACACGGCTACCTTCAGCAAACGTAGGAACAGTACCCAATAGTAAAAATAGGCAAAACAAGGCCTTAACATAATTCCAAGTTAATGAATTCAACTTCAATGCATTTATGGAAATGTTCACTTGATGCTCCGCTCTCATTCTTTCGACGATGAATCGTTAGTCTAACGTCTTTGCATATTGACTTGAGTAAACGCGCTTATGCATCAGAGGCATTTGGATGGTTAAACGCCTCGAACCACAGATCAAATTCAGCCGCTTTTAAGGGTTTCGAAAACACGTAACCTTGAATGATATCGCAATCAAGATTACGCAATATCTCAACACCTTCTTGTTCTTCAACGCCTTCGGCTACTACGGTAAAACCTAAGCCATGGATCAATTTAATACTCGTATCGACTATCATCACATCTTGGCTATCCGTGAGCATGTCTTTGATAAAGCAGCGATCAATTTTCACCTCATTAACGGGTAAAATTTTCAAATAGGCTAATGATGAATGACCTGTGCCAAAATCATCAATGGCAACAGACACGCCCATGTCACGAAATCGCTGTAATACACTCACCACAGTCTGTGCATCTTTCATCACGGCGCCTTCAGTGACTTCGATACAGAGTGCACCGCTTGGCAGATTATTGTCTTTCAGTAAAATGGCGATTTGATTCGGTAAGCGAGTATCGACTAAATCATGGGCCGACAGGTTAATAGCCAGTTTTAGCACCATACCCCGCCGCTGCCATGTCACTAATTGCTGAATTGCCTGCTTCAATACCCACTGGCTAACAATATCAATGTTGCCTGAATTTTCAGCCAGTTGGATAAATTCATCGGGCGGAATAAACCCTAGCGTAGGATGTTGCCAGCGGATCAATGCTTCGGCGCCAGTGCACTGGTTTAGGCGTAAATCCACTTTAGGTTGGAACACTAAATACAATTGGTTTTGCGCTAAACCTATAGGCAAATCACGGATAATCGTCAGCTCACGCTGGTATTTCTCATCGGCGCCTTCACGATAACTGACGATGCGTTGCTCTTCGAGACAGGCTTGATTGAGGGCAATTTCGGCGCGGCGCACCAATACATCGATATCAGCACCATTACCATCGATTTCAAGTAATCCCGCACGCACGGTAAGAGAAATATTTGAGCCTTGGATTGGAAAGGGAGACTCCAGCATATCCAATGACTTCAGTAAATGTTCGGGGCGAATACCTTGACTATACAGAAGTAAAAATGAGTCACCGTCTAAACGCGCCAGTAAATCCGGTGTCGGTGCTAATTGCTCTAAGCGACGAGCAAAAAGCAGTAATAAAGTATCGGCGTTGGCAAAACCAATAATATCGTTGATATGGCGGAAATGTTTAATATCTAACAACACCATAGCACCGGATAATTTATCGTTAAGATCCGCCAAATGCTGTTTTGCCGCAAAACGATTGAGTAATCCCGTCAAACTGTCGTGGCGGGATTGATAGACTAAATCCTTTTCCCGCGCTTCAATATCATCGCGCATTAAGGACAAACTTTTGGCCAACACCCGCAGTTCTGCTGGCGCACCTTGAATATTGGCAGGCTGCTTACCTTGACCGATTTTGCGGGCATAATTCACAAGTTGATGCACGGGTTCAGTCAAACTGCCCGACAACCAAATCGCAATCGCAATCGCCAGTGCTAAGGTCAAAGCAAAAATCAGCAGCATATTATTGCGTAGTTGCTGATAACTTTGCTGCCACTTAAGGTTTGATTGATGTAGTAGCGCTAATTGGCTGCCGTTGTGATCATAAAGTTTGATGCCCATAGACAGATGATCTACGGGAATACTTTCACTAGGCATTTTCAGCAAGCTAGGCAATAAGCTCGCCTGCTCAATTACGCTTAACTTTTCATTATCTGATAAGGTTGAAGCGATTTCAGTGCGGCCCGTTGCCTGATTGACAAAACTCACATCGATGCCCGTAATAGCTTTAGCTTGTTGGGCGACCTTCTCATCCAATAAAAAACCCATGCCAACCCAAGCAATTAAGGTCGGCGCCTTCACCGGCTGCAGCACAAACTGATAGCTAGCATGATCAAAATTAAGGATAGCTAACGCATTATGATTGCTGGTGGTCATATTAAATAAGGATTGAATATCATCCTGAGTGAGTCCGGGCAAACTCGAGGTCAAGAGCTCCCCTTTAGGTGATAGCAATACAGCGGCGTCGGCACCAATACGAGATCCATGATTAGATAACACTGACTCAATGGTTTCTTGCTCACCAGTAGCAATCGCGCGCTTAAAACCAAAATCGGCACTGAGTACGGACAAACTTTGACTGAGCTGAATACCGCGATTCGATAACACTTCGAGAAACACATTCGCGCCAATATCGAGGCTTTTCTGTTGCTGTAAAAAGTTATCTTTTTCGGTCGCTGTCAACACAGAAAATGCTGTGGCAAATTGCACTAACGTCAGCACAATAAAGAAAACTAAAATCAGCCGAGCGCGAAAACTATTTAGCATGTAATGGCTTACCTTCAGAATCGTAGTGACCAAATCCCGACGGCGGAGCCGACGGTTTAGCTTGACGCTCAATGTCTAAGGACAGACTAAGTTGATTAGGACCATTAACTATCAGTAAATCCGTTGGCTCTGATGCCGCCTTCTGCCATGGATGCCAGCGCTTAACTTTATATTGACCGGCGGTAAGTCCCTTAAACTGGATCTCACCTTTTTCGTCCGTCACAGCGACAATAGGGCTATCTGCCACATAGATAAATGCCTGCATATAATCGTGAATATTACAGCCAAGCGCGACCAAACCGGGTTTATCAAACTGAATCGGCGCTTCGGCCTGACCCACATACAATTTAAGTTCGAAAGGTTTAGCTTCTGAAAAAGAATATACATGGTGGCGAGTACGATCTAAGTTGGGAAAATCAACCTTTGCACCTTTAGGCACCGCCAGCACAAAGGGAATAAAGGTTCGATTTTTTTGCGACATTTCATAATGCTCGACAGGTATTGCATTATCAGGCATCACTGCAGGGATCAGCTCCACGACAGTATCGGCAATGGCCTGTTGTTGCAGATCTACTACATTAATATTGAGTTCAGCAGCCATGACTTGAGGCGTGAAATAGATCAAAACGCAAAGTACTAACGCATATAAAACGCGATATAGAATCATCCGTTACCTCGGGCATAGTGATGCAAGGCCAACAAGTACCTTAGCTGAGTTCTGCGTAAAAAAACGATCTAGATTCATCTAGCATTGTACATTACTAATGTATTGAATAATCATCAAATTATATAGAAAAGTCGTAAAACAGTAACCATTCTAATCATTCTGTGATAATGACGCGCTCAAGTGGCAATAAGTTATAAGCTAACAGAATGGTCTGGTAATAGTTATTCATTGTTTCTTATTGATGATCCAGAAAATACCAACGATATTCCTCATTTCTGGTTTTAGTTTTAACCTGGCGAGGAATACCATCACTAAGTATCAATTGACCTAATGTTAATTAACCCCAGCTAAAGATAGTCAAATCTAATCGCTCTCGCCGTGAATAAACAAAAAAGGCCTACTCAATGTAGACCTTTCATGTGTTTTTCAAATAGAAAACAAGCTTAACCGACTGTTATCTCTTTATGCTCATCGGCTTTTTTACCGCCTCTCTTTGCTAAGGCATAGTAAAACAGCGGCGTTAGGATAAGACCAAATACAGTCACCCCTATCATACCGGCGAATACTGCCACGCCCATGGCTTGGCGCATCTCGGCGCCCGCGCCAGTGGAGAACACCATAGGCACCACTCCCATGATAAAGGCGATAGATGTCATCAAGATAGGACGTAAACGTAATCTTGCTGCCTCTAATATCGCCTCCATAGGTGCCATACCATGGTCTTGTTTCTCCTTTGCAAACTCGACAATCAAGATAGCGTTCTTAGTCGCCAGCCCCACCAGCACTATCAGGCCAATTTGGGTGAAGATATTATTATCCCCGCCATAAATCAGCACACCACTGAGGGCTGAAAGTAAGGTCATTGGGATGATTAAGATAATCGCCAATGGCAAGCTTAAGCTCTCGTACTGGGCGGCTAGCACCATAAACACTAAGATGATCACCAGCGGGAAAACCAAAAGACCCGTATTGCCCGCGAGAATTTGCTGATAGGTCAGCTCGGTCCACTCATAAGTCATACCATTAGGTAAGGTTTCAGCCAAAATTTTCTCAATCGCCGCCTGCGCTTGGCCAGTGCTCACTCCTAGCGCTGGACCACCGTTGATTTCAGCGGTCGTGAAACCGTTATAGTGCATCACTCTGTCTGGGCCTGAACTTTGGCTGACGTTGATGAACGAACCTAGCGGGATCATGTCACCATTCAGATTCGGCACCTTTAGCTGACTTATCTGCTGCGGACTTTGACGGAACGCCTCGTCGGCTTGCATATTCACCTGATAGGTTCGACCGAAACGATTGAAGTCGTTGACATAGGTCGAGCCCATATAGGTTTGTAATGTCTGGAAAATTTGATCGAGCGACACTGCCTGCTGTTTCGCTTTAGTCCGATCGATATCCAGTTCAAGTTGTGGCACGTTCACTTGATAGCTAGAGAAAACGCCAGCTAACTGAGGATCGGCCCACGCCTTGTACATCACTTGTTGGGTCACCTGATACAAGGCCTCATAACCAAGGTTGGCTCTGTCTTGAATTTGCAGACGGAACCCTCCTATAGTGCCGAGGCCTTGCACAGGTGGCGGCGGGAAGATGGCAATAAACGCGTCTTGAATAGCAGCAAATTGCTGATTCAATTGTCCTGCAATGGCATTCGCCGACAGTTCAGGACTGGTACGCGAGTCAAAATCATCGAGCGCGACAAACACCACGCCAGAGTTAGGACTATTGGTAAAACCGTTGATGCTAAGGCCAGGGAAGGCAATCGAGTGCGCGACTCCGGGGTGATTTAGCGCAATCTCAGACATCTTCTTAATCACACTATCCGTACGTTCAAGGGATGCCGCATCGGGCAACTGAGCAAAGGCCACTAAATACTGTTTATCTTGGCCGGGCACATAACCCGTTGGTGTATTGGCAAATTGCACACCCGTTAACGCCACCATGCCTAAATACACTAGACCAATAATGCCGCCAAAACGGATCACCTTACGCACTAACCAGCCATAACCATCGGATGCACGGTTAAATAAGCGATTAAAAGGCACAAATAACCAAGCACCAAACAACTTATCCATTAGACGCGTTAAGCCGTCCTTAGGTGCATCATGGCTCTTGAGTAACAGCGCCGATAATGCCGGACTCAAAGTGAGTGAGTTAATCGCCGAGATAAAGGTCGAGATAGTAATAGTCAAGGCAAACTGTTTATAGAACTGCCCGGTTAAACCGCTCATAAAGGCCGTTGGAATAAACACCGCCGCCAGCACTAAGGTGGTTGCCACAATCGGGCCAGTCACTTCCTTCATCGCCTTTTGCGTTGCCTCTACTGGGCTTAATCCTGCGGCAATATTACGCTCGACGTTTTCGACCACGACGATGGCATCGTCAACCACAATCCCGATGGCGAGCACCAGCCCAAATAGCGACAAGGCATTTAACGAGAAACCAAGCAGATGCATAAAGGCAAAGGTACCGACCAAAGACACAGGCACGGCCACCAGCGGAATAATCGATGCGCGCCAAGTTTGCAGGAATAGCACCACCACTAACACCACCAGCAACACGGCTTCGAGCAGGGTTTTTACCACAGCTTCAATCGAGCCACGCACGAACACTGTTGGGTCGTAAACGATTTCGTATTCGAGTCCTTCAGGGAATCCTTTAGACAGCTCTGCCATTTTGGCGCGTACATCGTCGGAAATCTGAATCGCATTAGAGCCCGATGCTTGGAATACAGGAATAGCGACCGCATCCTTATTATCGAGTAAAGAGCGCAGCGCATAACTCGTTGCCCCGAGTTCGACCCGCGCGACATCTTTAAGGCGGATCACCTCAGCATTCTGACCAACTTTGATAATGATATCTTCAAATTCAGACAGTTCAGTTAAACGACCTTTAACGTTAATCAAAAGTTGAAAGTCAGCACTGCCACTGGGCTGCGCGCCTAAACTGCCCGCTGCTGCCTGTTGGTTTTGCTCACGCACGGCGGCAATAATGTCTGCGGGCGATAAACCCAGCGCCGAGACTTTATTCGGGTCAAGCCAAATTCTCAGACTGTATTCGCCGGCGCCAAACAAACGTACCGCGCCGACACCATTAATTCGTGCTAACTCGTCTTTGACGTTTAGCGCCGCATAGTTAGACAGATACAACATGTCGTAACGGTTATCCGGCGATAACAAATGCACCACCATGGTCAAGTCTGGCGATGATTTTTCAGTAACAATACCAAGACGTTGTACTTCCTGCGGCAGACGGGGCATAGCGCGATCGACTCGGCTCTGCACTTGGGTTTGTGCCTTATCCACATCCGTGCCAATCGCAAAGGTGATGGTCAAGGTCATACGTCCATCGGACGTCGCCTGCGATGACATGTACAACATGTCTTCGACGCCGTTAATTTCCTGCTCCAACGGTGAAGCCACAGTTTCGGCAATCACTTTAGGATTTGCGCCAGGATAATTAGCAGTGACCACTACCGTTGGTGGCACTACCTCTGGATATTCGGTAATAGGCAACTGCCAAACGGCAATCGCCCCCGTGATAAGAAACAGCAATGACAGTACGGCTGCAAATATCGGTCTTTTAATGAAAAATTGCGACAACATAGTGTGTTATTCCTTAACCGCGGCTCGCCGTTTCGACCGCTTGCGCCGTCAAATGCTCTTGATTTTTATCGAGTATTAACTGGGCTTGGCGCAGTGCCTCGAGCTTGTCGCTGTCGACCATGTCCACTATGTTTGGCTCAATTTGCATCTTAGGACGTACGCGTTGCATACCATTAACGACGATCTTGTCATCGGCCATCAAGCCTTGGGTTACAATGCGCAGTCCTTGGACTTTTTCGCCTAAGGTCACACCGCGATATTCGACCGTGCCATCATGAGCGACGACCAGCACAAACTTATTATTGAGATCTGTGCCAACCGCTTTATCGTCAATCAAGATCCCCTCATAGGCGCCACTGCCCGCAGTACGAAGACGCGCAAACAAGCCTGGCAATAGGTTATTGTCTTCATTGTTAAAAGTCGCACGAACTCGAATAGTACCCGTCTGCTTATCCATCGCATTATCCACAAAGTCGACCATGCCAATATGGTGATAATCGCGCTCATTGGCTAAAGCCATGTAAACAGGATTATCGCCAGCACGGGGATCGTTACGTTTGTTCTGCGCGGTTAACTTCACGTATTTAAGGTAGGTTTGCTCGTCCACATCAAAATAGGCATACATGCTGGCGGTAGAGACTAAGCTGGTCAGCACACTCTGCCCTGCGGTGACATAGTTACCCGCAGTGACGTTAGCGTAGGATACGCGGCCATCAATCGGCGCTTGCACTTGGGTATAAGCTAAATCAAGCTCGGCGCGCATGAGTGCTGCTTTCACCGAAGCGACTGCGGCTGCAGTCTGACGTTTATTCGACTCACGGGTATCGAGTAATTCGGCCGAGACCGCCTTTTGGTCAAATAACTTATGTGCTCGTTCAAAATCATTAGTGGCCAGTTGCTCTGCAGAGAGTGCGCTAGCAAGATCTGCTTTTAACCGGGCCACTTCCACTTCAAACACGCTTGGATCGATGCGAAATAACACTTCGCCTTTTTTCACTAAGGCGCCTTCTTTAAAATTTACTGAGTCTATATAACCCGACACCCGCGGGATAAGGGTGACACTTTCTGGCGCCTGTAAACGACCGGTAAACTCATCCCATTCGGTGACTCGCTCATGTAATACCTGAGCGACATCCACCTTAGGCGCACTCGGTGCAGGTCCCTGCTGCGCAGTTTGCTCACCACAAGCTGAAAGGACGAAAGCAGCCACAGCCGTTAACATCATTATTCGTAAAGGTTTGTTACTCATCATATTACTATCCTCAAAGTGGCGGGCATTTCACGCTGTTCGAACCACACACATGCAGCTGTGTTACAAACCAAACCAATTAAATACCGACTGGTAAAAAATATTCTGTACTGGACGGTAATATATAGCGTAAAATGATGCTGTCAACAAATTTATGTACCGATCGGTATTTAATTAAAAGTGTGCACTTACCCTAGGCAGGCAATGCGTCCAGAGGCAAAAGGCTACGAGTTTGAACTGCAAAGCATTTTGATGAATATTGAAGCAAACACTGACTAACGCAGATAACATGCTGAACTTAGGTGACACCTTGAATGACTAAGTAGACATATCCCCCTAAGTCCGTCATCGGTGGCAAGTGTGGCTGGACAGGGACTAAACCCATGTCTATCCTAGGGGCAATTGAGAATTGAGGAGCCTAATGATGTCAACCGTCACCCAGACGCCCTGTGTTGGTCGCCCACGAGCTTTTGACACTGACGATGCATTAGCAAAAGCCTTAGAAGTCTTCTGGCTCAAAGGTTTTGAAGGTACATCGTTAACCGATCTCACCCAAGCTATGGGCATTAATAAACCTAGCCTTTATGCCGCTTTCGGTAATAAAGAACAGTTATTTCTCAAGGCGATAGAATTATATGAACAACGCCCCTGTGCGTTTTTCTACCCGGCACTTGAACAAAAAACCGCCTATCAGGTTATCGAGTCAATGCTACTAGGTGCGGCAAGCTCTTTGGTGGATAAAAGCCATCCACAGGGATGTTTGATTGTTCAAGGGGCACTCACCTGTAGTGAAGCAGGACAAGCGATTAAAGATACTTTGATTAATCGTCGCCGTGACGGAGAAATAGCCCTGTGCGAACGACTGCAACGCGCCAAAGATGAAGGTGATTTGCCCGCTGACGCCGATCCCTTGCTGCTTGCCCGTTATATAGGCACTGTATTGCAAGGTATGGCCGTACAAGCGACCAGTGGAATTTGCCCGAATGAACTGCGCAAAGTGGCCGAACTAGTGCTGGCTAACTTTCCGCGTAATAATTAATCCTGATTCACCAATCCTGATCCACAAAAACTAAACCCCAGTATAGTACTCACTTAACTGGGGTTTTATTTATGCTTTGCTTTATTTCTGTCCAACCATTTATTTCTGTCCAACCAAGAGTTCTCTAAACAGTTGTCTGAGTCGTTTCAATAATGGCAGGCTGCTTTTATCTTGATGCTGGATCACATCGACGTTTGCATGCCAGCCTATCTGCTCAAATTCTATGGGGACGCGAGTTAAGTTACCCGATGAAACTAAATTGGACACCATATGCTCGGGCAATAGACACCAACCATGGCCCTGTAATGCGAGCTCCAATAACACGTAATAGTTATCGGCATACCAAACATCAGGACTGAACGCCTGCTGAAAACTACTGGTTTTAGTATTCCGTGAGCGGATGAGTAATTGTCGATACAGTCGCAATGAGTCCATGTTCGGTGCAACTGATTTTGCTAAGGGATGCGAACTCGCCACATAAAGATCGAATTGAATCACCCCAATACTCTCAAAATCTATACTACTTGGCATAGATAATTCACTAAAAATCAATCCTGTAGATGCTCTTCCCGAATGCACCATGTCGATAATATCTATGCTTGAGGCACTGAGAAACTCGAGTTCGATATTAGGGAAATCACCTTCTAACAACCGAATAATTTCAGATATTCTCTGTATCGGAATGCCTTCATCCATCGCAAGGCACACTTCTGAAGATTGACTACTGAAGAGCGATAAGGCGGTATGTTTGAGCCTACGATGTTGAAGAATCGTCGCTCTTGCGTAGGGCAGTAATTTACTACCTTCGGCCGTTAATACCGGATAACGACCCGAACGGTCAAATAACTCAACCCCACAGTCAATTTCAAGATTCATCACATGCTGGCTAATCACGGATTGTGCTTTCTTAAGTTGCCTTGCAGCATTCGAAAATGAACCCGATTCTACGGTTTCCATAAAGGCTTCGAGTTGTTCGAGACTAAACATATCGCTTTTACCGATACTATCTAACTATAACTTATCCCTATACTAGATAAAATTATGGCCATAGTCACATTAAATGAATGGGAAATAGCCATGAAAACGACAGAACGTATCTTTAACGCCTTACTCTTTGAAGCGATTGCACTCGCTATTATTATCCCCTTTTCTGCCCTTATATCAGGCAAGGGAACCAGTGAACTTGTCATAGTTGGTATCGCTTTGAGTCTTTATACCGTGGTATGGAACTACTTCTACAACCTAGGATTCGACAGGGTATTTGGGGCAAATCGAGAGCAACGCACTTTGAAAACCAGAATACTGCATACCTTTGGATTTGAAGGGGGACTTATTTTTATTAGCATACCGACCATCGCCTGGTTTCTACAGATAGGTTGGTTGGCAGCCATGGGCTTAGAGGCGGTTTTTTTGATCTTTTTCTTCTTCTACAGCACCCTATTCCATTGGTGCTATGACAAGTATCAGCCCTACAAGACTTGGTTTACTATGCAAGCCACTAAGGTCAAATAGCGCAGCTAAGATCAACACACATCACCATCAAACGAACCTCACTAAACAATTTAGCGATTCGTTTGATGGCAGCATTGAAACTTATCCAGTTCAATTTCTTCTACTTAGCAAGAAAGCTAAGCCAGTTCATGTGTTGCCCAGCGTAAAATCCCCCTTAAACACAACATAAAAATAATAGACCCGCACACAGTAAACTGAGGTTGTTGAAATATCCTATAAGCATCACAAAAGGACTAACTATCAGTAATTAATATTCAAATCATTAGTCTAGATATAATTCTTTATGCTATAAAAGCCATATATTAAGCGGGGAGATGGAAGCAAAATGCGTGCAGGGAACAGAATGAGGCTCAGGATGCAGCAGGCATTAAATTTGCCGTCAGCATTGATACTTAGCATCGTTTTATTGCTCATATCCATTATTTGCAACATGGCACTCGCTAAAGAAAGCAATGCAATACCAGCAGAATCGCAACCTCAAGCCATAACCTTAGCCGCAGAAGACAGTTGGCCACCTTTCGCCAATCAGTTTGGTCAAGGTATTTCCCATCGTTTAATCCAAGCCGCATTTAAACAGTCGCATATTGAAGTGAATAGCTTAGTTGTGCCCTACTCCCGCGCCTTAATGATGGCGGAAAAAGGTGCAGTTGATGGGGTGTTTAACGTCACCCGCGAGAACAGTACTGAGCAACGCTTCATCTTTGGAAACACCCCATTATTTATCGCCACGGCTTCTTTTTATCAAAAGAAACAAAAACCTATTCTTGCAGACAATAAATGGGCGCTACCTAAAGGCACCGTTATCGGCGTGATTAAAAGCTATGAATATGGCGATGAATTTCCCAAATTAGTTAAACAGCAACAGCTCAATATCGTCACCGTCGCCAACCAACAACAGCTCATCAATTTATTATTGATTGGTCGCATAGATGCCGCCTTGATGTTCGACTTAGTCGCCAAGGAAAACCTGAAAAAAATGGGCGTAGATGATGACGTCATTCCTGTATTTGCTAACCATAGCAGCGATATTTTTTTGGCCTTCTCAAAGGAAAATCCACAGGCACAGACCTTAGCGACCCAACTCGACGCGGGCTTATCGCAACTAAAAGCCACTGGCCAATACGACAAACTGCTCTTAGTCGCTGACTAATCCCTATCGCTGCAAGCGAATGAGAAATTACCGCTGCGAGCGAATGATCTCTTGATTCACCCAATATAACAGCTGCTTGATGGCCTTCGATAAGATCTGATTCTGGCGCACAATATAACCCAAACTGGTTGTGGGGAATTGCGGCAAAGGGGTGACTTTAGTGGTCAAATTCGCCTTAGTGTAAACCGAAAACTCCGGTACGATCGCCACACCAAATCCCGCCTCTGCCCAATCAATTTGCGCGTCAACACTGCCGACTTCCATTATTCTGTAATTCGATAAGTTCAGCGACGGTAATGCGGGATCTAACAATTCGCGGGTTCGCGTATCGTGTCCTAATAAAATCAACGTCGGTTGCTCGGCTAAGGGCGTATCCACAGAGGGTTTTGCCTGCTGCCATTGCTGTAAATTATCTCCGATTGCACACCATTTAATCTGTTGTAGCTCAGTAAAATGCAGTGGCTGACTTTCCTTCTGCGCAATCACAAACCCTAAATCGGCCTCGGCATTTTTCACCAATTCAGAGGCTTGTGATGAGGTAGTGTTGAGCAGTGAGAAATCTATTCCCGGAAACTCCGCCTTAAAAAGCTGAAACGGCTGGATCAACAATAACCGCGAGATAATGTCGCTGGCGGCAATGGTCAATGTGCCTTGACTAAGGTCATTAATCGCATTGAGATCCGCCTGACAAATTTGCAGCTCCATTAACGTCTTCTGACTGCTCTCTAACAGGCGAAATCCCGCTTGCGTTAATCGAAAGGGATTACGGTCAATCAACTTGACTCGAGTGCTTTGCTCTAACTGCTTAATATGCAAGCTAACATTGGGCTGCGTCATGTGCAGCGCTGTGGCCGCTTTCCCAAAATGCTTGTATTCAGCTAAAGTCACGAAGGTCTTTAACCAATGGATATCGAGCATAACGTCACCTTTTGCAAAGTATTAGAGTTAATGATAGCCAATGATATATGAAATTCTTATTGGGATGATAACCATAATTAATTTCTCTTATTTAAATGACGGGTCTAGCATAGCGTCTTAATCAATGAGGAGATGTTGTTATGCCGTCGATCGTGGTTGTGGGTGCAAATTGGGGTGATGAAGGCAAAGGCCGCATCGTAGATTATTTAGCCGCGGATGCCGCTGCCAGTATTCGCTTTCAAGGTGGTAACAACGCTGGCCATACCGTCGTCAACGACTATGGCACCTTTAAATTACACCAATTACCGAGTGGCATTTTCAACCCTAACTGCGTTGCAGTTTTAGGCCCTGGCATGGTGATCAGCCCTGAAAAACTCAGTGTAGAAATTGCTGAAGTGCAAGCGGCTGGCATTGAAGTCAAATTATGCATTTCTGACCGTGCTACCCTGTGCTTACCTCTACATGCATTAGAAGATACCTTAGAAGAACAACGTCTTGGCGACCTCGCCTATGGTTCAACCCGTCAAGGGATTGCGCCAGCCTATGGCGATCGCGTGATGAAAAAAGGCATTTTAGTCGGCTGGTTAAACCAACCTGAAGTGCTGCAAGAGCGCATTCAATTTATGCTCGACTGGAAATTACCGCAGTTAAAAGCGCTTTATCCAAGCTGCGATTTTAATCAAACCGCCGCCGAAATGACCGCATGGTTATTAGAAGTGACGGCACCTTGGCGTCCGTTTATTTGTAACGTGACAGAGCCATTAAAAGCATTACAAAAACAAGATGCGAGCTTACTGTTTGAAGCGCAATTAGGTGCTGGCCGCGACTTAGTCTACGGCGAATATCCTTATACCACATCTTCAAACGTGACTGCGGCTTACGCGGGTATCGGCAGCGGTTTACCAGCTCTGCGTCCAGAGCGCGTCATTGCTGTCGCGAAAGCCTTTAGCTCATCAGTCGGCACTGGCACCTTAGTGACCGCAATGGAAGAGCAAGACGCCTTCCGCGAAAATGCCAACGAGTTTGGTGCAACGACAGGCCGTCCACGTGACATGGGTTACTTCGACGCTGTTGCCACCCGTAATGGTGTTGAGCTACAAGCAGCAACCGAAATTGCCCTGACTAAGATTGATTGTCTTTCTGGCATGAAAGATCTGAAAATCTGTGTTGCCTATGCTGGTGAACACACTGAGAACCCAATTTGGCCACAAACTGCTGCGTTAAGCCCAGTGTATGAGCAAATGCAAAGCTGGAGCGAAGATATTACTAGTTGTCGCACCTTCGAAAGCCTACCAGTCGCCGCACAACAATATGTTGAACGTATTGAAGACTTAATGGGTGTACGCGTTAGCATGGTTTCTGTTGGACCAGAGCGCGATCAAATGATCATCCGCTAGTAAACAACATTTACCCTACAAAAAAGCCATATTCGCCTCGGTGAATATGGCTTTTTACTTTGATATGGTTTGTCATTAAAGAATCACTCAAGACGTTGATAGCGATGACTCGAATACCCCATATTCAAATATCGCCACTAAATGAAATGGCATTACTCTTCGAATACGTATTTATCTATCATACCGACCATACGACCAATTTCTGGTTTAGTAATGGTATCGTTAGCACCTAATGCCATCGCCTTTGTGCGGTTATCTTCACTCATTAAAGAGGAAAACATCACAATTGGCATTTGTCGATACGCCTTGGATTCTCTTAAGCGTTTCACCAAATGCATGCCATCCATGCGAGGCATCTCAACATCTGTAATAATGGCGCTGACAAAATCAGAAATAGAAGCATTATCTTGGTCAGCAAGATTCTCAAATTCCATTAGCATTTCAAGGGCATCACCACCATCTTTGGCTGTGATAATGTTGTAACCTGCGCTGCGAAGGGTATTTTCGATCATCTTACGAATAAAAGCGGAATCATCGACAATTAAAATCGTTTTCGCTTCACGTTTCGCCAGCATTTTATCATTGATCAGTACACTTCTATCGAGCGTGACATCGTACTTATCCATACTCAGTTCAGGATTGATATCGGCAATAATCTTCTCAAAATCCAATATCATAATGAGCATGCCATCACGGCGCACTACGGCAACGACACAATCATTTTCACCCGCTTCTAAAAATTGACTCGGCGATTCAACTTGCTCCCACGACACTCTATGGATGCTACGAACACTATCGATTAAAAACCCATTAATCATCTTATTAAAATCAGTCACTATGACCACTTTGTGGGTTAAATCCTCTGGTGTCGATATTCCGAGCCAACCGGCAAGATCGACCAAAGGGATCAACTTTTCTCGCAGCGAGAACACCCCAACCATGTGCCGCTGGGCATTGGGATAATCTGACGTTTCTGGCACCCTAATGACTTCTCTCACTTTGGCGACATTAATACCGTAATGACACACTTTATGGCCACCGTTAGGAAGTGTCTTATGTAGATGAAACTCAATAATTTCGAGTTCATTTGTGCCACTCTCTGTCAATATTTCTGATTTTTTAATTTCGCTCATATAAAGCTCTCAACCTAGCAAATCAACGTAAGAAAGGGATTGCAGTTATCAGTATAGGAAGGGATTAATGAATTAGGCACGATAGTGTGATTTTACTGCCTGATTAGCGTGATATTTTTTGGGTAACAAGCATTTTATCTATAAGCAGAAAAACGTCACATAATCGAATCTAATGACTATTTCAGTCGTCACATTGTCAATCATGTCCAGATTAAGCATCGCCGTTGCCGACCTAAAGTAGCCTGCACATTTCCCTTAACAGCGCTTTTGCCTATCCGCATTAGAGGTTTTGTTTTAAGAGATAAGCCGCTAAACTATTGCGCAATAAAACTATCTAGCATAGCCGTAGCCCATGCCGCAATTTAGCCCGACCTTTTCTTTCCCAGTGCAAATCTACTATGAAGATACTGATTTTTCTGGCGTGGTGTATCACCCCAACTTTTTGAAATACTTCGAGCGAGCCCGTGAGCATGTGATTGGTGCTGAACGTTTAAGTGCATTATGGCAACAAAACCAACTGGGTTTTGCTGTGTATCGTAGCGATATGCTGTGCCATGAGGGGGTGGAATTTGCCGATATTATCGATGTACGGACTAAATTTTACTTTGAGAGCAAGTATCGCACTGTGTGGCTACAGGAAATTTGGCGCCCTCAGGGCAAAAAACCTGCTGTCACGGCAACCATAGAAATGGTGTGTATGAATCAAGCCCGTCAATTAGCGCCTATGCCGGCAGAGTTAATCGCCATATTAAGTCTTGGTTTCACATCAAGCGAACAAAGCTAATACTCTTACATACAAGTACGCGCGCGATTTCCTGAGCTTATTTCGACATAAGCAAAGGCAACAAAAATCACTCAAAGAAGTACAACTCAAATAGCGATAACTGGACAGTATTAAGGCTCGACTGCAAGCCTTAGTACTCTTGATTTAACGAGCATTTGATTTGACGAGCATTTGATTTAACGAGCGCTTACTTTAATGAGAACAAGGTTTAGATTGTATTATGTAGTTGGGCCCAGTTCATTTCGAGTTCGGCGGCACTCATGGGCTTCGCGTAATACATACCTTGTATAGTATCAACCCCCATAGCCACTAACCTATCTCTAATCTCAAGCGTTTCAATTCCTTCAACAGTTACCTCATAACCGAGTTTTTTGGCAATATTAATACTGGCTTCGAGGATGTATTCCGACGGTTTATCCTGCTCCAGATCCTTTAAAAAGGCTTTATCGATTTTGACTTCATTAACGGGTAAATGCTTTAAATAAGCTAAGGAAGAATGACCCGTACCAAAATCATCAATTGCAAGTCTAACCCCTAAGGCACGTATCTTTCCTAACGTCTCGACCGCCTTAGTTAAATCCGCCATTAAAGTGCTTTCAGTAATTTCGATCATCAAAGATTCGGGGGGGAGCTGGTAATAGGCTAATCTTGCAGCAATTTCTTGGGGTATGGTTTCACTGTCAAGGTCCCGTGTCGACAGGTTAACTGCAACACACAATTGTATCCCCGCCGCGCGCCATTTTGCCTGCTGTGCTAAAACCTGATCAAGTGCCCATTGGCTGACTAAATCAATCATGCCAGCATATTCGGCTAAGGGAATAAATTCTCCAGGAGAAATAATGCCGAGTTCGTCATGCTCCCAACGCATCAAGGCTTCAACCTGAAAACATCGACCCGTGGCAATATCCTGTTTAGCTTGATACACCATATATACTTGATTACGTTGCAAACCTTTAGGCAAACTATCGATAATTTTCAGTTCTCTTAACTGACGAATATCATCATTTTGGGCATAGTATGCAATCGCGCTACGAGAATGGCGGGCTTTCTTCAGCGCCAAATCGACTCGACGTAGCATCTGACTCGTGTCGGCATGGTGTTCTTGTAAATGCAGACAACCGATTTGAAGCTTAACGCTGACGGGTGTGTTCTTAATGTTAAAAGGCACTTGCAACCGCCCTCTTAAGTGGACTAATTGCTCCTCAGTCAACGCTTGCTCGTAATATAAACAGAATTCATCACCATTGAGGCGTGCGATTAATCTCGGGGATAAACTTAAGCTGTTTAAGCGTTCGGCAAATTGCTTCAGCAGGATATCGCCAAATACAAAACCAAAGAGATCATTCACATAGCGAAATCGATAAATATCAATTAGCACTAATGTCCCTTGAGTCAGCGGCATCATGCCGGTAAGAGTACGTTTCAAGCCGACACGATTAACAAGTCCTGTTAGCTTATCCTTGCCCACACTTGCCGGTAACGCCTTTAATAATTCATTTAAAGTATGGTAGAGAGGAGCAAACGCTTGGGGGACGATGCCAATGTCTAAAGCTTGGCGTTCAACCTTTTGCTGCTCTAGCTGGGTACAAAGCTGTGCTAAGAATTTTTGCTGCGACCGTAAAGATCTGTATTTTGCCTGCAGGATATACAATGAAAATATCAATAAAGCGAGAGAAGCGACAACTAACCCGATTACGAACATACCTTGGCCTCTGCCATACCACGTAAGCTTTTTCTCAAATGACACGATAAAAGATATCAGCGCCATTTGAATTCCATTTAGGCCTAATGATTATTGGTAACTTTCTCTAATTGAATGGAATTTTTCCATAAACTCATCACTGGCTAAATCATCGGTCGTCACAGGTAATCCACGGGCGACAAACACACCGAGACGTTGCTCTAGTTCAGTGCCCGCTCGCAATTCACCGGTATAAAAGGCCGCTGCACGGATAAAGTCGAGATAGGTGACATGATCGGGTAGATAAGGTAAATCAGCCCAACGCTCAACCACTTCCATCACTTCGGTAGAGAAATCCCAACTTTTCAAAACAGCACGACCCAAAGGCCCTTGCATTTTACGTACGAGCGCGCGTAATTGATCAATGCTAGTGAATAAATGGGGATGCGCCTCCGCTTCTGTTAATACAGGTAAGGCGCCAATGTTATGCACGAGTCCAGCTAAGGTTAAGGTATCAAAATTTAACCGGCTGGTTGAATGGCGCTTATTATACATCTGCAGCATGGCACAAGACGCAGCAGTTACATCGATTGAGGTACGCCACACTTCGTCCATGACTTCCCACACCATTTCATTGGTGGAAATAAATAATTGCTCCATCGCCACCGAAGTGGCAATGCTTTTAATCTGGATTAACCCAATACGAGAAACCGCACTGTTGATACTTTCAGCTGGCACGCCTCGGCTATATAGCGCGCTGTTAGCGACCTTAATAATACGCGCAGAAATCGCTGCATCTTGGCCGATCACTTCTGCCACTTGTTTAAGGCTCGCATCGGAGCGTCCAACCACTTCTTGCACCCGCATCGCCACTTCAGGCAAGGTCGGTAGTACTAAGGCATCGTCTTTTAGTTTTTTTAATAAACTGACTAACAGTAGATGTTCGGTAGACATCTTAACTCCCATCAATCTGTAAACATCAACATTGGATTGTTGGAGTATATCAGTTGGCTGTCATTAGATGCGTAGAAAAAACTGCAGACGTTAATAATTTGTATGATTGCGTTATCAATTTTGCCTTACTTATCTGTCTTGATCATCGACCTCAACCATCACTCAAGTTGAAATATTCCGCTCCAGTTGATCTAAGCCAAACTCACTATATTCGTAAAATGTGAAGTACTGCTAAAGTTAACTAAGGCAATTTGCATACCCCTACTTTCATTGTGTAAAATGCCGCCCCCGCGCACCGCGTCATTTATTAACCCATTTGAGAGTGATTATGTTTAAACCTGAGCTGCTGTCTCCAGCTGGAACCTTAAAGAACATGCGCTACGCCTTTGCCTATGGCGCAGATGCAGTGTATGCCGGTCAGCCAAGATATAGTCTAAGGGTACGTAACAATGACTTTAAAATGGAAAACCTTGCCACTGGGATTGAAGAAGCCCATGCACTCGGTAAAAAGCTGTATGTGGTGAGCAATATCGCGCCCCACAATGCCAAGCTAAAAACCTATATCAAGGACATGGAACCCGTAGTGGCGATGAAGCCTGACGCACTGATCATGTCCGATCCCGGTTTAATCATGATGGTACGTGAAGCGTTTCCTGATCAAGTGGTGCATTTATCCGTGCAAGCAAATGCCATCAACTGGGCCTCGGTAAAGTTTTGGCAAACCCAAGGCATCAAACGCGTGATCCTGTCACGCGAATTGTCTTTAGATGAAATCGAAGAGATTCGTCAGCGCTGCCCCGATATCGAGCTTGAAGTGTTTGTGCATGGCGCCCTGTGTATGGCGTATTCAGGCCGTTGTTTACTCTCAGGTTATATCAATAAACGCGATCCTAACCAAGGCACCTGCACTAATGCTTGTCGCTGGAAATACGATGTACACGAAGCGCAGCAAAATGACAGCGGTGACATCATTGCCATGCCAAATGCGGTGCAAATTGAAACGCCAACGACCTTAGGCGCAGGCGCTCCCACAGATCAAATTTACCTACTACAGGAAGCCAATCGCCCCGGCGAATACATGCCCGCCTTCGAAGATGAGCACGGCACTTATATCATGAACTCTAAAGACTTACGGGCCATTCAGCACGTTGAGCGCCTGACTAAAATGGGCATAGACTCGCTCAAAATTGAAGGCCGCACTAAGTCCTTCTATTACGTTGCCCGTACAGCACAACTGTATCGCCGCGCGATTGAAGATGCTTCATCGGGTAAAGATTTCGACCGCAGCCTAATGAATCAATTAGAAGGCCTAGCCCACCGTGGTTATACCGAAGGCTTTTTACGTCGCCATGTCCATGATGAATACCAAAATTATGACTATGGCTACTCAGTTAGTGACACCCAACAATTTGTAGGTGAACTGACGGGCAAACGTAATCTTGCAGGATTGGCCGAAATTGAAGTAAAAAACAAGTTCTCCGTTGGCGACAGTGTTGAACTGATGACACCGCAAGGCAATATCAGTTTGACGATTGAACAACTCGAAAATCGCAAAGCTGAAGCAGTTGAAGCAGGCTTAGGTTCGGGGCACACTGTGTATCTGCCCGTGCCGAAAGAAGTCGATTTGAGCCACGGTATTTTGCTGCGTAACTTGCCCCAAGGTCAGGATACTCGCAACCCACATGAACTAGGTTAAGATCATGGCACTACTGATCGACGATAGCTGCATCAATTGCGACATGTGTGAACCTGAATGTCCTAATCAGGCCATCACTATGGGTGAAGAAATCTATGAAATCGATCCAGACCGTTGCACCGAATGTGTGGGTCACTACGACAAACCGACTTGCGTATCTGTCTGCCCCATTGATTGCATCGACCCAGATCCAAACCGTGTCGAATCTAACGACGAATTGTTAGTGAAATTTGCCGTGTTAACGCAAAAAGCTTAATCACGTCACCTGACCGAGTGGCTATAATGCCTCTCGGTCAAATCTGCTCTAATACCTGCCATAACCTGCGCAAAACAACCCGCATAAAAAATCACAATAATGATGCATTTAACGGTATGAGGAACCTTTAAATCGCTTAAATCCAAGCTTTTATTTCAGCATTAGTCAAAACACTACTTTAGACTGACTTCTTTTCAGCGGTGAATGTCAAAAAAGTAGCAGACGGAATTTATCGCTGCTTCACAGTTTATGATTCGGACTAAATGTCGCTTGATAAATCACCAATTTTACAAACTCGGTTGTTTTAATAGACTAATAGTTATTATTTTGACGCTTATTTGTACACCTCACTCTTTAGCTAAGTAAAAAGTCACCCACGGTCAAATTGTAAATCAAGTGTTACATTTTAACCTTGTAAATTAGATACGCCTTAAGCACCGAACTGGGCAGGTTGAAAATACCTTCTACATTGAATTGTGTCTCGAAGTCCGTGGAGACATAAAAAGAAAATGGAGTTCAACATGCATAAGAAACATTTAATTGCAGTCGCGGTCGCAACTGGACTTGCTTACTTCCCTGTTAACGCTAATGAATACCAAGCGAGTATGGTAAGTGTCCCGCAATCTAAAGCCATCAAAGATACTTACATTGTTGTATTCAATACCCCAAGCGTTCTTAATCTAAGTAATAACAACACCATAGCTGAATTCGCGACGAAACAAGCCGAGAGTTTAGTCAACCAATATGATGTCACTGTGATGAAAAACTTTGGCAATGTGCTCAATGGTGTACTCATCAAGGCCAGCGCCCAACAGATTAAAGCACTGCGTAAAGATCCAAATGTGAAATACATAGAACAAGATCAAATCATGTCAGTAACGCCTATGGTTGAAGCCAATGCCAATCAACCGAGTCCGACCTGGGGCATAGACAGAATCGATCAACGAAACTTGCCATTGGATAGTAACTATCACACGGATTTCGACGGCTCTGGTGTAACCGCCTTTGTGATCGATACTGGCGTGCTTAATTCTCACAATGAGTTTGGTGGTCGCGCCAGCAGTGGCTATGATTTTGTGGATAATGATTACGATGCGACTGACTGTAACGGCCATGGTACCCATGTGGCAGGAACTGTTGGCGGCGCTACCTACGGTGTGGCTAAAAACGTCAATCTTGTGGGCGTCAGAGTACTCAACTGTTCAGGTTCAGGTAGTAACTCTGGCGTGATTGCAGGGATAAACTGGGTGAAAAACAATGCTTCCGGCCCCGCCGTCGCAAACATGAGTTTAGGAGGCGGCGCCTCCCAAGCAACTGATGATGCAGTCAATGCCGCAGTTGCCGCAGGGGTCACTTTCGTAGTGGCGGCGGGTAACGACAACAGTAGCGCTTGTAATTACTCACCCGCACGGGCGGTAAATGCCATCACGGTTGGTTCAACCACCAGTAACGATTCCCGCTCGAGTTTTTCTAACTTCGGGACTTGCCTTGATATCTATGCGCCAGGTTCGAGCATTACGTCTGCTTGGTATAACTCGAATTCAGCGACTAATACCATAAGTGGTACCTCAATGGCTGCCCCACATGTGGCAGGCGTTGCCGCATTATACTTAGATGAAAATCCAAATCTCTCTCCCGCACAGGTGACAAACTTACTCACGACGCGCGCCACGTCAAATAAAGTTACAGACGCGAAAACAGGCTCACCGAATAAGTTACTGTTTTCACTTGCAAGCGATGATGGTGGCTGTGGCAATAATTGCCCCGTCGATGAAACACCGCTGCAAAATAATGTGGGTGTCGCAATCAGTGGCGCCACAGGTTCTGCGACGTATTACTACATCGATGTCCCAGTCAATGCGGCAAGTTTAGGGATCAATCTAGCGGGTGGTTCTGGTGATGCGGATATTTATGTCAGCCAAGGACAAAAACCGACGACAACAAGCTACCAATGCCGCCCCTATCAAAATGGCAACAACGAGAGCTGTAACTTCACCACACCTACGGCGGGTCGGTGGTATGTGATGGTGCAAGGCTATAATAATTACGCCAATGCCCAACTGACAGCCAGCTATAACCTGAATGGCGGCGGAAGCTGCACCGATGCAAACTGCTTAACCAATGGCGTACCTGTCACGAATTTAAGCGGGGCAACGGCAACAGAGAAACTGTATAAGATAGTGGTTCCAGCCAATAGCCAACTCAACATTGCCACCAGTGGCGGAACTGGAGATGTAGACCTGTATGTCAAAGCAGGCACTACCCCAACGACCACCAGCTATGATTGCCGTCCCTATAAAAATGGGAACAATGAAAGCTGTTCGATTACAGTGACTCAAGCGGGAACTTACCATGTGATGTTACGCGCTTATTCGAGCTACTCGGGACTACAACTGAGTGCAAGCTACTAACTCATTGACCAAACCATACAATAAAGTTTAAATAAAAATAAGCCCACTAAGATAATAACTTAGCGGGCTTCTTTATGGAATTAGCAGTGTGTAGTCTCACTAAATAACGTTAAAAGCTTGGGGATTTGGCGAGAATAATTGTCGGTTTCGCTTCAATTTGAAGACGCTCAATCACAGCGGCAAGCTTTTCAACACTAAGACGAATTGGGGCTGGCATACTGGCAAATTCGATACTTAGCAGCAGGTTTTTCACTTCGAGTCCTAATTCAGTATCACCTTGAATACTCAGCTTACGCTGGAAGAATAGCGTGTCGGGATCTTCCTTCGCCGCCGCCACTAACACTAGCTCAGCAGAGTTGGCACTGAAGGTCACCTGCGCATCGGTGAGCTCTCTGACTTGCCATTTTCCATTAAAACTGACTTCGAAGGCTAAGTTTATATCTTCCACTCGAATCGCGACCCATTTATCCGTCAAAAATCCAAGCTCATCGTCAGCAGCTTGCTCGGCAAGTAAGAGTTCAAGCAATTGGCTGATGGCTTTTGCTTTGAGGCTAAACGGCATCTTAGCAAGGGGAAAGCCGATGGCTTTTGGGGTGAACTCTAAAAGTTGCTGAGCAAATTTTGCGAAAAAAACAGCGGACATAGCGGGAACCCTACAAGAATAAAACATGATATATCCCAGTTTATCGGGATTTTATGATCTTAAACCTGTTTTAAATCAATTCATCGCCATTCAATCTTACCTACACTCAGCGGCTATCATTTTATCGGGAGCATCACTATGGAGCTGTTGTGTCCAGCAGGAAATCTGGCCTCGCTAAAGTCGGCATTACATGCCGGAGCCGACGCTGTGTATCTAGGGTTAAAAAACGACACCAACGCGCGCTCGTTTGCAGGATTAAACTTCACCCCCGCAAAATTGCAAGAAGCCACTGAGCTGACGCAAAAGCACGGCAAAAAAATCTTTTTGACCTTAAATACTTTTCCAAAGCCCGGTGAAGAGCATCGTTGGTATCAGGCTATCGATTTAGCGGCAAAACTGGGTATGGATGCATTAATTGTCGCCGATCTTTCTTTACTCGATTATGCCCATAGGCACTATCCAAACCTGCCACTGCATTTATCGGTGCAGGCCAGTGCAACCAATCTGGGTGCGCTGAGCTTTTATAAGGAAGCCTTTAACATCGCCCGAGTAGTATTGCCACGGGTGTTATCCATGAAACAAGTACGGGATCTTGCTAAAGTCAGCCCAGTGGATTTGGAAGTATTCGCCTTTGGTAGTCTGTGCATTATGGCCGAAGGGCGTTGCCAGCTATCATCCTATGTAACGGGCCAATCGCCCAACACAGGTGGATCTTGTTCACCAGCAAAACACGTTCGCTGGCAAGAAGAAGGACAGAACCGATTAACCCGGCTCAACGATGTGTTAATCGATAAATCGGCCCTCGACGAACAAACGGGTTATCCCGTGGTATGCAAAGGCCGTTACATCACAGCAGATCAAGATTCGCCGCAATATTTACTCGAATCACCAACCAGTTTGAATACCTTAAGCTTACTTCCAGAGCTAGCCAAGGCGGGCATAGTGTCGCTGAAAATCGAAGGACGTCAACGCAGCCCCGCCTATGTTGAACAAGTCACTCGAGTATGGCGTCAAGCCATAGACACCTATCTAAATAATCCAGCGCTGTACTCACAAAGCCAAAATCAACCCCATTGGGAACAAGCCCTAGCGAAAGTATCCGAGGGTCAAATCACTACGCTTGGCGCCTACGAGCGCGATTGGCAATAAAAGGTAAATAGAGAGCAAGATTGACAAAGGACACCTTATGAAGATTTCCCTAGGACCACTGTTGTATTGCTGGCAGAAACAGCAAGTCGCTGACTTTTACCAGCAAGTCGCCGCCAGTCAAATTCCCTTAGTGTATTTAGGTGAGGCGGTTTGTAGCCGCAGACGCGAACTCAAGTGGGGCGATTATCTAGAGCTGGCGCAAATGCTCAAGCAGGCGGGTAAAGAAGTCGTGCTTTCGACGCTGGCCTTAATCGAAGCGCCATCTGAATATACTGAGCTCAAACGCCAGGTCGATAACGGTGAATTTATCGTCGAAGCAAACGATATGGCGGCAGTGTATCTTGCCAACGAGCACAAGCTGCCCTTCGTCTGCGGCGCGAGTATCAATAACTACAATCGCGCCAGTTTAGATATTTTGCAGCGGTTTGGAATGCAAAGATTTGTGATGCCAGTGGAGCTATCTAAGGCTTGGTTGCAACAAGTGATTCAAGAACAGCCATCATTTGAGGTGGAAGTGCTCGGCCACGGCTATTTACCACTCGCCCATTCGGCGCGCTGCTTTACCGCTAGACACAAACAGCTCACGAAAGATCATTGCGAAACGGTATGCCGTGAATACAGTAAAGGACTACTCGCGCAAACCCAAGAGCAGCAACCTTTACTCAGGCTCAATGGAATTCAAACCCAATCCGCTAGCTGTTTAGATTTACGCAGTGAAATAGCGGCAATGACACAAATGGGGGTCGATGTGTTTCGAGTATCACCCAGTAGTCTTGACTGCATCACTAAAGCCAATGCTTTGGTCGATACGATTCAAGCGACTAAAAATACTCAGGATTTTTCGATGAATAGCAAACTTGGTACAACCCAGTGCAACGGTTATTGGTTTGGTGAAGCGGGCCTTGCTGTGCATGTGAATCCATAGCCTAAAGCTGAAGTTAAGCCTAAATTTAAAGATAACTCAGCCAATGATTTTGGGATCTTGGCTGAAGCTTAACTGGCTAAAAAGCAGCACACTTGTCCAGCACAATAAACTTCCCAGTCCAATCCATTCTAGTAGGGCTGGCCACCACAAAGTAGGACGCGGCAGTTGCAATACCATCTCCTGATAAAACGGTCTATCACCTTCGGTCAAACCTAAATTGAGCTGTGGTGCATACAGAAACGTCAACATGCTACATAAGACTATTAACGCCAACAACCCAGTCCAACGGCCAAAGTTAGACTTGCCGAAACAGACCAAGGCTAAATAGAAGATCGCACTCAAACTCCCCAGATAGAAAAACCATTTCAGCCCAAGAACATGCAAGTGATACACGTTCACCGGAAATAATCCCACGCTCGCTAAAGCCAGAAAAGTGAGAGCCAAACTGATAAAGAAAGGGTATCCCCAGCAAGAAGTCACCTGCTGCAAAGAAGACAAACAATAGAAAACGAGGCTTAAACTGCCAAAAAACAATCCACCGTTGAGAATGACAGCGAAAGACGAATGACCATAAGTCCCTAATTCACTTAGGGTGTGATTCAAAAAGTTGAAGCGATGGAATTCAGAATCATCGAACCCCAAAACAGTAATAACAATGCCAATTAAAAGCCCAAAGATCCCCAAAAAACCAAACTTAATGGCCAGTGTTGAGCCGCCTTTAATCGTAACCTTCTGTACTTTTGCGATCATGAATACTAGAGCTGGATGGGAGTAATACTAACTTACATGGAAATGAGAAGATTTAAAGCGGCGGGTATCCGCTTTATGAATAATATTTTTACTTTCATCGTTATTTGCGACTTTTTAGTCAATCACAAAAGCATCAAGATAATGGAGAAGGTCACTTTTAGAGATAAGTCGATTTAAAGGCTTATCGCATAAAAATGTGTCCTAGTGCCCAAGGATCCTTAACATTACCGCGATATGCACAACAGGTTCTCGCCAACGCTATATAGCCAGAGTTATCTCTATTGCACTTTCAAATCGAACAGAAAACCAACCAACACGGCAGTAACGCTAAAGTTGTTGATGCATTTTTGTGCAGAAATAACATCTAGATAGTTTCACACACATCAGTAAACAAGTAATTAACCAGTCGTTAGCCAACCTCAAGTGAGTGATGATAACGCCATGTTTAATAATGCTTTTACAGTAATGCAAGCCAATATAGCCACTCTTAATTTATCGAAAACTGAAGTAAAATAACTATGCTGTTTTGCTGCTTATATCAAACTAACTAGCGAATCGTTTTACATAGAGAAGCTAAGCGAGTAATCTTCCCCATTCTCGTTTTTGAGTTGAATTTAAATGCACCTTAATTAGCGTCGACAGCTTGTTACGTGCGGCTATTTATTCAAATTTACCATGTACGACTCGTACTTTAAGGTGTACAACATTGGCTACTGAAAATAAAAACCGAAACATTAAGACGATACTCACCTTTATCGTCCCTTCGCTGATTGGTCTGTTGTTATTTATGACCCCTATCAGCTACAACGATGCGATCACAATTCCTATCGCTATCATATCTAAAGCACTGCAAGGCGCATTGAGCGGTGTGCTAACCCTCATAGTGACTATTATTGTTGTGACTACGGCGCTGGCCTCTTTACTGTCAAAAGTGTTTAAGCCCACATTTGTTAGCCAAAATCACTTCCTTAATGGTTTATTGAATGTCAGCCCTATGTGGTTGACGACTCGAATCTTAGGTGCAGTGTTTATCGTACTGACTTACTTAGGTTTAGGTCCAGAGATCATCAACTCCTCGAGCACTGGCGCATTAGTCTTAAACGACTTATTACCTGTGTTGTTCTCAGTATTTATCTTTGCGGGTATGTTACTGCCGCTGCTGCTGAACTTCGGCCTACTCGAGCTCTTTGGCACACTCTTAACGAAAGTCATGCGTCCCGTGTTCAATCTACCGGGTCGTAGCGCTATTGATTGTATGGCCTCATGGTTAGGTGATGGCAGTGTCGGTATTTTGCTGACCAGCAAACAATACGAAGCCCGTTTTTATACCCAGAGAGAAGCCGCAGTTATTGGTACAACCTTCTCGGCGGTATCGATTACCTTCAGCTTAGTGGTGATCTCACAAGTTAAGTTAGAGCATATGTTTGTGCCCTTTTATTTGACTGTGTGCCTCGCGGGTTTTGCCGCCGCTGTGATTGTGCCTAAGTTGCCACCATTATCGTGGAAGAAAGACAACTACATAGATGACACACCACGCATGCCAGATGATGAGCTAATCCCAGCTGGACATGGCGCCTTATCTTGGGGCTTTGATAAAGCCTTAGAAAAAGCCGCCAGTGCCGGTGGCATAAAAGCGGTCTTAAATGAAGGTATTAAAAACGTTGTCGATATGGTGTTTGGTATTATTCCTGTGGTAATGGCCATTGGTACGCTGGCACTGATTATTGCCGAGCACACGCCCATATTTAACTATTTGGGTATGCCGTTTATTCCATTACTCGAATTACTGCATATTCCAGAAGCCACTGAAGCCTCTAAAACAATCGTGGTCGGTTTTGCGGATATGTTTATTCCGTCAATCCTTGCCAGCTCAATTGAATCAGATATGACCCGCTTTGTAATTGCAGCCTTGTCTGTGACTCAGTTGATCTATATGAGTGAAGTCGGTGCACTGCTTATCGGCAGTAAAATTCCCGTCAACTTCGTTGAGCTTTTCGTGGTGTTTATTCTACGCACCTTAGTGACACTACCTGTTATCGCAGGTGTAGCCCATTTATTGTTCTAACATTACGCTAGTTTGGGCCTAACGTAGGTTTTAATGTAAGTCCAACAAACGTTCTAAAAAAGGGGAGTCAGATTAACTGACTCCCCTTTTTGCACTAACTCATACACGAACAGGCTGTTTTGATTATATAGCGTGACTTAATCGTACAATCTCCACTCGACACCACACAACTCACTTTGGGACAGAAATGTGTTGGAAAGTAGTGTTTGGGGTGCAGTAATTTCAGTTGTTAGAAGTTTAGCGTTTACGGGTATCCACTAGCACAGGCTTGCCATGGCATTCGCTCGTCGACTCGCAGCAAGTCCGTATATGGACACCTCAAATAGATCAACCACTTTTTGAGTAACAGAAAGTAATACTGCGTACGTATATCCGACCTGTTTGTGAGAATCTTTGTTCTCTGGCCTTAATGAGAACCGCGCCTTTGCTGCTTATCGTCCTTTCGGAGTCATATGCTCCTTGTACTCTCTCAGCATCTGCAAAGGCCGGTATTACCTGTTACTTCATTATCTGTAGTCGTGTTTTAAGGTGAGTTTAATACTCGATTTTTACATACATA
>NZ_JAKKRW010000020.1:0-114319 GCF_025653905.1 Shewanella sp. SM71 | reverse complement strand
CTCTTTAGGTAAATCTCGCCAAGGGATACCTGTTCTAAGGCGGTAAAGAATACCTTCGAATGTTTGTCTATGTTCAGGTTTGTCATAAACACGGCCTGTGCTTTTCATTAAATGAAATAGCTTTTCCCAGCGTGCATCGGTTAGCATAAGTCTTGGCATGGCTTGAGGTTATGG
The DNA here is from genome assembly GCF_025653905.1 of Shewanella sp. SM71. Lineage (NCBI taxonomy): Bacteria > Pseudomonadati > Pseudomonadota > Gammaproteobacteria > Alteromonadales > Shewanellaceae > Shewanella > Shewanella sp. SM71. The sequence goes on along the minus strand of NZ_JAKKRW010000020.1, from coordinate 114,145 downwards.
TTACTTTTGGCGAAGCAAATTATAACGTCTTGCCATGCTGTCTAAAAATCACTCTCGAAAGATCAACAGACCCTAATCAAAGTATTGGTTTAGCTGCATGGGCTCAGCCATTGCCTTTGCCAATATCTCGTTGATTCATATAGTGGGCTAATTGTGTCGCATCGGCATGGGGGCTGGCACTTAAGCCGCTGAACACGCCCTGTTGATCGCTCATAGATCTATGCTGACCGAGCTTTTCCTTTGCTTGAATCTCATCAATCACAATCTTAAAGCCGACTATGGCTTGGTGCAGCTTTTGCTGATACTCATCTGGCATAATTTGTTTATCTTGTAATAGCTTGGGCTCGTACTTCGCCACTAATGTGTCCAACATATCTTGGGTTTCGGCATCACTCAGCAGGCTTGCGACACCATAACAATGCACCGCCGCATAATTCCATGTAGGCACTGCAGGTTTAGCGTCATACCAAGTTGGGGAAATGTAAGCGTGTGCACCACTGAAAACCACTAATACCCGCTGTTTTTCAAGCTCTTGCCAATGTGGGTTCGCTCGCGAAACATGGCCGTACAACACGCCTTTCTCTCCCGCTGTTGCATCGAGTACAAAGGGAATATGAGTTGCATTCAGTGAACACGAAACCAGTAAACCAAAGCTGTTTTGTGTGATAAAACCTGTAATGGCCTGCAGATCTGTCATCGCCATATTCTTAGGGGTATACATTGTCATCCTTGGGTTTCAACATGAGTGAAAGCATTATATTACAAGGAAAAAGTCGGGAGTCGATAGGGGATTTAGAGTGTTAGTTTGTGGCTTATTAAAATCAAAATCGTAGGGGCTTAAACTCGGACTCGGAGATTAAACACTCGCATTACTGTGACTCGCAGCAAGTACATCCGTGTATGCTCGAACGTGGCATCCATGCCACGGACGGTCACATCCATGCGAGTGCTTAATCTAGTTAAGACCTGCGTATACATCTAGCCTCGTTAAAATCCGTGAATCAGACTTGCCTAGTCTGGTTCACACGCGAAAACACAGCCATTTTGCGCTGGCTTCGGGTGCCCCATTCCGTGTTTCGGCTCGTTAGCTCAACCGAAAATTCCCACTCCTGCTGCCATACAAATTCTTATCTATTTGCCTATGTTTGGCCTTACCAGAGATCGACTAACAATGTATGGGTACAGTTGTATTTAAATGTAGATGCTTTTGAGTGTTTTTAAGCTCATTTGTTTGCGCATTTTTCCAGATGGTCTATTGGATAGAAATATGATAATTTATTTATAATACAATTAGTTAACAATACGCGTTTTTACTGGTCTAATGAGGTAAACAGCGCAGCGCATAAATACTAAGACGTTATACGCTAATTGAACTTTGTCGCTAACTTTAAGGGGGACACTATGGATGAACTAATTTTAATCAAAGACTTTGTGATATCGACATTAATGGCAGGATTTCTGGCTTATATTGCATACCAGCAATTGGAAACAAATAGAAATAAATTAAAGCTGGATTTATACAATAAAAGATTTGAAGTCTATTCAGTTTCTTTGACGTTTTACCAAGAACTAACAGGCTCTGGTGCATCAAAGGAGCTTGTAAGAGAGTTCATTGAAAAAAAGGAAGCTGCAAAGTTTCTTTTTTCAACGGAACCATCAATATATTCATTATTAGATGAGATGCATGAAAAATCATTTAAAATAAATGCAGTAAAAAAGAACCGTGATGATTTGGTAGATAATATCGAAGTAATGGATTTGTTAGCTAAAGATGCCACGGAAGCTGCAAATTGGTTTGGTCCTGCAATTAAAGAACTAAGCCAAAAAATGGAATTTTTTTTGAATACTTAAAAGCGTATAACAAGTTGCTGCACGCGGACTCGATACAGTTGTCGTGGTTTTTGCTAAAAGAAAAGGCAGCAAAAACAGCACCAACTTACTCGCCTGTGAGCAAGGCGTTATGTTTTTTGAGGAGAGTTGTAAGTGTATAAAAATCCAACTGATTTAGAGTTGCTTGAATGTATTTATAACCACTATAAATCAGAGTTCGCATTGTATGATTCAGATAAAACAATTAGAGCTGGGAAAGTATATGTGCCTATAGACTGCAAGTTCATTGCAGGGAAGTTGCATGCCGACCCAGAATTAGTATTTGGTCGATTGTATTATCACTTAGCTAATGTATACAAATATCAACAATCCAAAGGTGTTGAGGTTAAGTTGTTTGAGTTTGAAGTAGATAAACAACGTCATTGTATACAGTTTCCTGTTTTGGCGTCAGCCGTAGCCAATCTAAAAGCTGAACATCAACGCTATAAACACACGCTTATAGCTTCAATATTCGCGGTAGTAGTAGCTGTCGGTGCTGCGGCAATAACAGCATACGATGTATTTGGCTCCAAAAATGAGCCAGTGAATCACTCTACCCCAGACTGATTCATCACTCCGCTAAAACATGCCCTTAAGCCCTGTTATCGGGTATTGGAGGGCATTTTTTTACCCTAAAATGAATCAAATCTCTTAAGAACTGATTCAAGCTCACTTCATGACGGCACATTATCAACATAACGAGTTTGTGATGGTGGCGCAGTTTCCTGTAACGTAAATTGCATAAGGCTAATGGCTAAATTAGATCGTTTATATGCGCGGGAGTTGATGAGATTAAGCACTGGCATGTAAGGGACCGTTCGTGACAGGGATGTCACGGTCGAGCCCTCAAGGATGAGTTTATGGCGCGTCACTGGAAAGCCAGTGCTTAATCATTTTCTGATTATTTGCACATTGCCGCACACTCAGTACAGGGTTACTTAGTTGACACAATCAACTAATCTCGATATTGTTGATACAGTCAGCTATATCGAGAGCCTTCTATGTCGTCATTGTCACTCAGTGAAACTTTGCACAGATTAGTGCATGCCTACAAAAAGCAATTGCGTAGTGATATTGCTGCACAAGAGATTGATTTACCTGTCACTCATATCCGAGCCTTGAAGGGCGTGTGTCGCAATCCTGAATCGACAGCCCAGTCTATCGCCCTGCGTATGCAGCGGGATAAAGCACAAATTACCCGTGTTCTTAATGAGCTACAGCAGAGCGGGTTGATCACTAAAATCGATAACCCTAAGGATGGCCGCAGCCAGTTACTGCGACCCACGGCTGAGGGGGAAAAGATCATGACTCAGATCAATGCCTCAGAACGTAAAACCGTGGCGCGCATGACGCAGGCGCTCAGTTCAGACGAAGTTGATACTTTTATTAAACTTGCCAATAGGATCAGTAAAAGTGTGGATGATGCCGCTGCCGCCAAAAGTGAAACTGATTGCCTTACTCAAAAAAGACCATCTAGTAAGCCAAAAGATACGGCTGGAAACGGAGCCATTGAGTTGCGCTTAACGGGAGAACACGCCATAGGAGAAAATCATAATGAATAAACCTGCACCACGTGAGCTAGAAGTGATCCGCGCGACTTATATCACTCCGCATATGTTACGCATCACCTTAGGCGGTGCGGGATTGGCTGGATTTCCTGTCGATCAAGAGAGTGCCTATATCAAGTTGTTATTCCCACAAGCGGGTGAGCGTCCATTAATGCGAACTTACACTATCCGTCAGCAACGCGATGATGAAATCGATGTGGATTTTGTGCTGCACGATACCGACGGCCCCGCATCGAGTTGGGCGAAAACGGCGCAGGTGGGCGAACTCATTCAAATTGGTGGACCCGGGCTTAAAAAACTGATCAATTTTGAGGCGGATTGGTTTTTACTCGCAGGTGATATGACAGCTTTACCCGCCATTAGCGTGAATCTGGCAAAATTACCAAACAATGCCGTGGGTTACGCTGTGATTGAAGTGCTAAGCGAGGCTGACATTCAGCCTCTCGTACATCCTGAACACGTGGAGCTGCATTGGGTGATCAATCCTGAGGCCGATCCCGAAGGTCGCCCTTTGATCGAGCGAATTGCCCAATTACCTTGGCTTGCTGGCGAGCCCGCCGTATGGATTGCCTGTGAATTTAATAGCATGCGCGCGTTAAGAAGACACTTTAAGCAAGCGCATGCATTGCCTAAGAGTCATTTTTATACCTCGAGCTATTGGAAAATAGGTTGTAACGAAGGTGAGCATAAGCTGGTAAAACAAGAAGATGAACAGTTAGAAAATGGGGCCAGTGTTTAAATCAAGATAAGGTCGCCAAGTTTGATTTAGCGACCTTATCTAACCTTTCGCTTATGCCGTTTTTGCTGCTGATGCACCTATTATTGATGCACTTAGGTTACTGGTGAACTAGCTTGCCATTCTTCACCACATCTTTGCAGGGATTGACGCCGTAGGAATAGGCCAACTGCGCAGGCGTGGCGATATCCCACAGACAAAAATCGGCCTGTTTGCCAACGACTAAACTGCCGACATTATCTTCAATCCCAAGTGCTTTGGCGGCATTTAAGGTGAGTCCTGTTAGGGCTTCTTCTGGCGTTAAACGGAACAAGGTGCAGCCCATATTCAGCATCAACAGGGTTGAGCAAATGGGGGATGAACCTGGGTTGAAATCGCTGGCGAGTACCATAGGTACGCCGTATTGGCGCAATAAATCGATAGGTGGTTTTTGGGTTTCCCGCAAAAAGTAAAACGCGCCTGGCAGCAGTACGGCGCAGGTGCCGCTTTCACTTAAGGCTTTAACGCCTGCCTCATCTAAATATTCGATATGATCTACAGACTTAGCACCAAGACGTGCGGCCAGTGCACTGCCACCCATATTGGTTAACTGCTCGGCATGGAGCTTAATCTCTAAGCCCGCCGCTTTGGCTGCGCTGAGCACCCGTTCAGTTTGCTCAAGGTTAAAGGCGATATTCTCGCAGAACACATCCACTGCATCGGCAAGATTTTCGGCGATCACTGCGGGTAGCATCTTATTGATAATTAAGTCGACATAGCCGTCGCTATTGTCTTTATACTCAGGCGGAATTGCATGGGCGCCAAGGAATGTGGTCTTCACATCTACGTGGTGATGTTTGCCGAGCTCGCGGGCGACACGCAGGATTTTCAATTCAGTTTCAGTATCTAAGCCGTAACCCGATTTGATCTCAACCGTAGTAACTCCTTCTTTGGCGAGCGCGTTTAAGCGCTGGCGGCCGAGTTCAAATAATTCTGCTTCATCAGCTTCGCGGCAGGCCTTAACGGTCGAAATAATGCCGCCACCTGCACGAGCAATTTCTTCGTAACTGGCGCCCTGTAGGCGTAACTCAAATTCATTGGCGCGATTACCGGCAAAGATTAAGTGGGTGTGGGCGTCAATTAATCCTGGGGTGATCCAACCGCCTTTGCCCCTGTAAACGGGAATTGACAAAACATCGAAGGCGGGCAGTTCGCTGCGGGGGCCAAGCCAAGCAATTTTACCATCTTTTACTGCGATGGCCGCGTTGGTGATCGCACCATAAGGTGCTGATACGGAAGGGTCCATTGTGGCTAAGTTAACGTCTATCCAAACCTGATCCCAAGACATGTATTCCCCTCGCTGTGCTGGCAGATGTTAACCAAGTGATTAACGGTTTATTAAATTTATGTGAGCTAGCTTGTATTTACTTGTATATACAAGCTAGGATTGTAGCCGCAATTTTGAACGTTTGAAAGAGTGAATAGTACCTAGATTCTAGCGCTTTATATTGAGGAAATGTTTTGGCTACTCCTAAGTTTGCAGAAATTAAGCAATACATTATCTCCTCTATCGAGTCGGGTGAGTGGGAAGAACATGCTCGCGTGCCTTCTGAGAATCAGCTTGCCGATTTGTTTACCTGCAGCCGAATGACGGCGCGACGTGCGTTAACCGAACTGACGGATAGCGGTGTGCTTGAGCGTTCTCAAGGGCTAGGCACCTTCGTCGCAGGGTGTAAATCCCAGTCGTCTATGTTGGCGATCCGCAATATTGCCGATGAGATAAAAGACCGCGGCCACGGCTATAGCGTGCAGCAATGGGTGTTAGAACAAGTCGTGGCGAGTACGAGTATCGCAATTTCCCTTGGGCTTGAGCACGGTGCGACAGTCTTCCATTCGATCTTAGTGCATTGCGAGCAGGGCTTACCGTTGCAAGTTGAAGAGCGTTATGTGAATCCTGAGCTGGTACCCGATTATTTATTGCAGGATTTTACCCAGCAGACACCCCACGAATATTTGTCCCAAGTGGCACCGCTGACCGAGGCGCATCACACGATTGAAGCGATTATCGCCAGTGAAGCATTACAGCAAAGGCTCGAAATCCCCGCCACTGAGCCCTGTTTACAGATTTTACGCCGCACTTGGTCACGCCAAGGCGTCGTGAGTTTCGCAAAATTAGTTCACCCAGGTAGCCGCTTTAAACTCGGCGGCCACTTAACCTTTAGCAAGTAACGCCAGTGGCGTGATTAACAGGTGTAAATCAGTAACTTTGATAGCTGTACGCTTATAAGTTAAAAGATAAAAACACAATAAAAACAATAGTGCTAACCCGTATTAGCGACTTAGCGAATACGAGTTAGCACCACAGGTTGAAAGAGGAAAATTCAATGGACAAGCGACACGACCCAAGCCGCCGTATTATTGCACCGCATGGCACGCAATTAAGCTGTAAGAGTTGGCTCACAGAAGCGCCAATGCGCATGTTAATGAACAACTTACATCCCGATGTCGCCGAGCGCCCAGAAGACTTAGTCGTCTACGGCGGTATTGGCCGCGCCGCCCGCGACTGGGATTGTTATGACAAAATCATCGAAGTCTTACAACGCCTCGAAGACGACGAAACCTTATTAGTGCAATCGGGCAAACCTGTGGGCGTATTTCGCACCCATGCTGATGCACCGCGCGTGCTGATTGCTAACTCAAACCTAGTGCCACATTGGGCTAACTGGGAACATTTCAACGAGTTAGATAAGCTAGGTTTGGCCATGTACGGCCAGATGACCGCAGGTTCGTGGATCTACATTGGTACTCAAGGCATAGTTCAAGGCACCTACGAGACTTTCGTTTCTGTAGCGAAACAGCACTTTGAGGGTATCTCCAAAGGCAAATGGATCCTCACTGGCGGGCTAGGTGGCATGGGCGGCGCGCAAACGCTGGCGGGCACTATGGCGGGCTTCTCGGTGTTAGCCTGTGAAGTCGACGAGACCCGCATCGATTTCCGTTTGCGCACCCGCTATGTCGACAAGAAAGCCACTTCGCTCGATGAAGCATTGGCGATGATTGAAGCGGCAAACCAAGCTGGCAAGCCAGTATCCGTTGGCTTACTGGCAAATGCCGCCGATGTGTTTGCCGAACTGGTTAAGCGCGGCGTTACTCCTGATGTCGTAACCGACCAAACCTCGGCCCACGATCCATTAAACGGTTATCTGCCGCAGGGTTGGACTATGGCAGAGGCCGCAGCTATGCGTAAAACCGACGAAGCTGCTGTGGTTAAGGCGGCAAAAGCCTCGATGGCGGTGCAAGTACAAGCCATGCTCGATTTGCAAACTGCCGGCGCAGCAACGCTCGATTACGGCAACAACATTCGCCAAATGGCGTTTGAAGTGGGCGTTGAAAACGCCTTTGATTTCCCAGGCTTTGTGCCTGCATACATTCGTCCGCTGTTCTGTGAAGGCATTGGCCCGTTCCGCTGGGTAGCACTGTCTGGCGATCCAGAAGATATCTATAAAACCGACGCTAAAGTGAAAGAGCTTATTCCGGATAATCCACACCTGCACAATTGGTTAGACATGGCACGCGAGCGCATCGCCTTCCAAGGTTTGCCTGCGCGTATCTGCTGGGTCGGCTTAAAAGATCGCGCCCGTTTAGCGTTAGCCTTTAATGAAATGGTCAAAAATGGCGAGTTGTCGGCGCCCGTGGTGATTGGCCGCGATCACTTAGATTCTGGCTCTGTTGCCAGCCCGAACCGCGAAACCGAATCTATGCTGGACGGCTCAGATGCGGTATCCGATTGGCCATTATTGAATGCATTACTCAACACCGCTAGCGGCGCAACTTGGGTGTCTTTGCACCACGGTGGTGGTGTCGGCATGGGCTTTAGCCAACATTCGGGTGTGGTGATTGTGTGTGACGGCACAGATGCGGCGGCCAAACGTGTTGGCCGTGTGCTGTGGAATGACCCAGCGACAGGCGTGATGCGCCATGCCGATGCGGGCTACGAGATTGCGAAAAACTGCGCCAAAGAGCAAGGCCTCGACTTACCTATGCAAGAGTAGCCGATGCTAACTTCTTAAAATAACAATAATAACTAAAAGCTTGGAGCTAAAAATATGAAATCTGTGAATCACTTAGTGTTAACGCCGGGTAGCTTGAGCCTAGCGCAATTACGCGAAATCAGCCGCCATAAGCTGACACTCGAACTCGCGCCAGAGGCCATTACCGACATCAACACCAGTGCGCAAATCGTGCAAAAAGTGCTGGATGAAGGCCGTACCGTTTACGGCATCAACACGGGTTTTGGCTTGTTGGCCAATACCAAGATAGCGCCCGAAGATCTGCAATTGCTGCAACGCTCAATCGTGTTGTCGCACGCCGCAGGTACGGGCCAATACATGCAAGACGCCACAGTACGTTTGATGATGGTGTTAAAAATCAATTCATTAAGCCGTGGCTTCTCGGGCATTCGTTTAGAAGTGATTAACTTCTTAATCAGTTTAGTGAACGCCGAAGTGTATCCCTGCGTGCCAGAAAAAGGCTCTGTTGGCGCCTCGGGTGACTTAGCGCCACTGGCGCACATGTGTTTGCCTATGCTGGGTGAAGGCGAAATGAGCTATCGAGGCGAGTTAATTTCTGCCGCCGAAGGTTTAGAAATCGCTGGTCTCAAGCCAATCGATTTAGCGGCCAAAGAAGGGCTGGCCCTGTTGAACGGCACTCAAGCGTCGACTGCGCTGGCGCTGGAAGGGTTGTTCCACGCCGAAGACTTGTTCGCAGCAAGTTCAGTGATCGGTGCCATGAGCGTCGAAGCTGCTATGGGCAGCCGTAGCCCGTTTGATCCTCGCATCCATGCGGCGCGTGGTCAGAAAGGTCAAATCGATTCGGCCATGGTCTTCCGTCATCTACTGGGTGAAGAGTCTGAGATAAGCTTAAGTCATGCTAACTGTGAAAAGGTGCAAGATCCTTACTCACTGCGCTGTCAGCCACAGGTGCTGGGGGCTTGTTTGACCCAAATTCGTCACGCGGCCGAGGTGTTAGGCACTGAGGCCAATGGCGTAACTGATAATCCACTGGTGTTCCAAGACACCGGCGATATCATTTCGGGCGGTAACTTCCACGCCGAACCCGTGGCTATGGCGGCGGATAATTTGGCGATTGCGATTGCCGAACTGGGCTCCATTGCCGAGCGTCGTATTGCACTGCTAATCGATTCTAGCCTGTCGAAATTGCCCCCTTTCCTTGTGAAAAATGGCGGGGTGAACTCGGGCTTTATGATCGCCCAAGTGACGGCGGCGGCATTGGCGTCTGAGAACAAAACCTACGCTCATCCGGCATCAGTTGACAGCTTGCCAACATCGGCAAACCAAGAAGACCATGTTTCTATGGCGACCTTTGCGGCCCGCCGCTTGCGCGATATGAGCGAAAATACCCGTGGTGTACTGGCAATTGAATTGTTAGCGGCGGCGCAGGGTTTAGATTTCCGCGCGCCTTTAGCCCCAAGTGCTGCAGTGGCTAAGGCTAAAGCCGAATTACGTGAAGTCGTCGCTTATTACGATAAAGACAGATACTTCGCGCCAGATATCGAAGCCGCGACAGATTTGTTGTATACAGCGAGCTTTAACACTTATCTGCCAGCAGGAACGCTAGCCAGCTTTTAGGCGTTTGTTTTAGTTTAATGGCTGAACAGGTGTTTACTCCGCGGGAATAGGCTGCACTGAGGCGCTTTTGTTATCGCGCCCAGATTTTGCGCCTCAATGTGCTAAAAATAAGCGTTAAAAGGCAAAATTTAAGGTGCAGGCAGATTGCTTGTGCCTTTTTCTTTGGTTTTTATCTGCTTTTCCTCGATCTTTGTCTTTGCCATTTTGGTGTGTTTAACACCGCAGACTCTGCACTTTTTGCCCTAATCTTTACATTGTCAGTTTTTGTGGCTGTCTATCCCTCTATAAACCGTTACCTTTGTGTTTTTATCCGCCATCATTATGCATATTTGAATGCATATAATAATTTTTAATAACCATAACCCTATGGTGTGGGACAATATGGGGTTGTCATGTTGGACAAATTGTCTTTTGTGGTTTATTGGTTTTTAATTCCTTAAATTGTGCTTTTATTATCATTTGTTGGTTTTTGGTGCTTTATTTGAAATGTTTTTTGGAGTTAAGTTCTGTGGTTGTTTATTTGGGATCTTGATCTCATGTCATTATTTGTTATCTATTTCTTCTTTGGGGATAATCTTAAATTAAGTGTGGTCTTTAGTAGGACTCACTCAATCGGTTGCCATTTTTACCACAGCAACCACTAGACTCATAACGACAAGAGTGTGAGAGGACGCAATGAACAGACGCCAGTTTTTTAGACTGTGTGCTGCCGGAGCTGCCACCTCAGCAATTTCAGCGTTGGGATTGATGTCCGAAAAGGCCTATGCGGCCGTTCGAGAATTCAAACTCATTAGCGCGAAAGAAACCCGCAATAACTGCTGCTATTGCTCAGTGGGTTGCGGATTGCTGATGTACAGCAAAGGAAGTAACGGCAAAAACGCCGAACAAAGTATTTTCCATATCGAAGGGGATGCAGACCATCCAGTCAACCGCGGGGCCTTGTGTCCTAAGGGTGCTGGTCTAGTGGATTATGTGAACAGCCCTAATCGTCTTAAATATCCTGAGTACCGTGCGCCAGGCAGTAATGAATGGACTCGTATCAGCTGGACTGAAGCTTACCAACGCATCGCCCGTCTGATGAAGAATGACCGTGATGCTAACTTGATTGAAAAGAATTCTGCTGGGATGACGGTTAACCGTTGGCTTAGCACTGGGATGATGACCTCGTCGGCGATGCCGAATGAAGGCGGCTATATCACCCAGAAATTTGCACGGGCACTGGGCCTAGTTGCAATCGATACTATTGCGCGTAACTGACACTCTCCAACGGTAGCAAGTCTTGCTCCGACATTTGGACGTGGTGCCATGACCAACCACTGGATCGATATTAAAAACTCTAATTTGATCATTATTATGGGCGGTAATGCTGCAGAGGCTCACCCTGTCGGATTCGGCTGGGTTACAGAAGCTATGCAACATAACAACGCTAAACTTTTGGTGGTCGATCCTCGCTTCACCCGTAGCGCCGCTGTGGCCGATTACTATGCGCCGATCCGCTCGGGCACAGATATCGCCTTCCTGCTCGGGGTGATCCGCTATCTTATTGAAACTAAACAAGTGAACTACGACTATGTGAAGGCTTATACCAATGCCAGTTACATAGTGCGCGAAGACTTCTCTTTTAGTGAAGGTCTGTTCAGCGGTTTCGATGAAGAAACAGATAGCTACAATAAAGAGTCTTGGTACTACGAGTTAGACGAACAGGGTTACGCGAAAATCGATCCTAGCTTCGAACATCCACGCTGTGTGTGGAACTTAATGAAGCAACATGTAGAACGCTATGACTTTGAAACAGTAAGCAATATTACCGGTACGCCGATTGCGGACTATGAGATCGTTTGCCAACAAATTGGTAGCACTCATACCCACGATAGAGCCGCGACCTTTATGTATGCCTTAGGTTGGACTCACCACAGTAAAGGGGCGCAGAACATTCGCTCTATGGCCATGGTGCAGTTGCTGCTGGGTAACATTGGGGTGTTGGGCGGTGGTGTTAACGCTCTGCGTGGACACTCGAACGTGCAAGGCGCGACCGATATGGGTTTATTGTGTCAAAGCTTGCCCGGTTACCTCAAGTTACCGAACGAAAAAGACATTAATCTTAAAACCTATCTCCACAACTATACCCCTGTCGCTCTGCGTCCGGGTCAAACCAACTATTGGCAAAATTACCCTAAATTCTTTGTTTCGCAAATGAAGAGCTTTTGGGGCGATAACGCTACGGTTGAAAATGACTTTGGTTATGACTGGTTGCCGAAATGGGACAAGCAGTACGACTTTACTAAACACTTAGATATGGCTTTCCACGGCGAAGTGAATGGCTACATTATCCAAGGTGTTAACGCCATTAACTCTATGCCAAACCGTAATAAGGTACTCAAAGCCTTGAGTAATCTTAAATACATGGTGGTGTTGGATGCCTTGGCAACGGAAACTGCAACCTTCTGGCAAAATGCCGATGGCTTCAATGAAGTCAATCCCGCTGAAATCATGACGGAAGTGTTCCGTTTACCTACGACGTGTTTTGCCGAGGAAGAAGGTTCCATCGTCAACTCTGGCCGTTGGATGCAGTGGCATTGGAAGGGAGCTAACCCGCCGGGTGAAGCCAAGCCAGATGCTGAGATTCTCTCTGGCGTCTTAATGGCAATGCGTGAACTGTACAAACAAGAGGGCGGTAAGCTGCCTGAGCCAGTGCACGCGATGAGCTGGAATTACCACAATCCTCACTCACCGCACGCTGAAGAAATCGCTCGCGAGCTTAACGGTAAGGATCTCGTGACTCAACGTCAGCTCAGTAGTTTTGCTGAACTGAAAGCTGATGGTAGTACCGCCAGCGCCTGTTGGATTTATGCGGGTTCTTGGACCGAAGAAGGCAACTTGATGGCTCGCCGTGACAACCATGATCCTTCCGGTAAAGGTGTTACTCCGGGTTGGGCATTTGCTTGGCCAGCAAACCGTCGTGTGCTGTATAACCGCGCTTCTTGCGATATCAACGGCAAACCTTGGGATCCAAAACGCACTATCGTCGAGTGGGTTGACGGTAAGTGGCACGGTATCGATGTGGGCGACTTCAATATGAAGTTAACACCACAGGAATCCGCTGGCCCCTTCATCATGCAACCCGAAGGTGTGGGTCGTTTCTTCGCCCTTAAACTATTGGCCGAAGGTCCGTTCCCTGAGCACTACGAGCCGATGGAGTCGCCTATTGGGTTGAACCCGTTACACAAGGTCACCAGTAACCCTGCGGTACGTATGTTACCGGGTGTGAAGGAAACCTTAGGTTCCCATAAGGACTTCCCTTATGTGGCAACTACTTACTGTGTAACTGAACACTTTAACTTCTGGTCTACGCATGCTCGTTTAGCTGCGATTTCTATGCCTGAAACCTTCGTCGAAATCGATGAAATGTTAGCGGCAGAAAAAGGTATCGCCAATGGGGATTGGGTCACTGTCAGCTCTAAACGCGGCAGCATTGAAACCAAAGCTTTAGTGACTAAACGGCTACAGCCGTTAAAGGTAAATGGCCAGTTAGTCCATACCGTCGGGTTACCCCGTCACGGCAGCCATAATGCACTCACTCGTAAGAGTTACTCCTGTAACGTACTCACCACGGAAGTGGGGGATGCAAATACACAGGTGCCTGAGTTCAAAGCATTTTTGGTTAACATCACTAAAGCGGAGGGGATCTGATTATGGCATCACAAGACATTATCCGCCGCTCCGGTACTTCAGCGGTGACGCCTGCGGCAAAGGGGCGTAATTCGTCAGAAAAGGTCGCTAAGCTGTTCGACGCCACTAAGTGTAATGGCTGTAAAGCCTGCCAAGTGGCGTGTTCTGAGTGGAATGATTTACGGGAAGAGGTGGGCACCTTCCAAGGCAGTTACCAAAACCCTATGTCGCTATCAGGCCAATGTTGGACCCTGATGGAATTCCATGAGGTTATGGAAAGCAACAAGCTGCGTTGGCAATTTACCCACTCGGCCTGTATGCACTGTGCTGACCCTGCCTGCTTAACGGCCTGTTCGACCTCGGGCGCGATTATCCAGCACGCCAATGGTGTGGTGGACTTCGATTCGGACAAATGTATCGGCTGCGGTTATTGCGCCAGTGCTTGTCCCTTTGATGTGCCCAAAATCGATCCTAAGGATAACAAGGCCTACAAGTGCACTATGTGCTCTGACCGTTTGGCTGTGGGATTGGAACCTTCCTGCGTTAAGTCCTGTACCACAGGGGCGCTGCGTTTTGGCACCCGTGAGGACATGTTGTTCTACTCGCAAAAACGGGTCGAAGAACTGAAGGAAAAGGGCTTTGCTAAGGCAGGACTTTATAACCCTGAGGGCGTAGGTGGCACGGGTATGATGATGATATTACACGATATCAATCAGCCAGAAAGCTACAACATGCCTGATAACCCGCAGATCCCTCTGTCACTCACTCTGTGGCAGGACTGGGTCAAACCTTTAGGCACTATGGGCATTCTTGCCACTGCCGCCGTCGCTTGTCTGCATAAGATCACCGTCGGTCGCAACATAGTCGAAGAAGACCAACCGTGTTATCAACCGCCAGAGGAAGAGGCTAAGCAGGAAGAGGGGGCCGACAAATGAGCAAGCATGATAAGCAAGAAATGATAGTGCGTCACAAGCTGTTCGATCGCATCTGTCATTGGTTCATTGTGGCGGTTGGCCTAGTGACATTTCTCACTGGCTTTTCCTTCTTCTATCCATCGTTTCAATGGCTTGGGGCGATAGCGGGCACACCGCAATTGGCGAAGTTTATTCATCCCATTGCGGGCTTGATGATGTGCTTACCGCTGATGTTGATGTTGGTGCGTTACTACAAACACAACAAATGGGAAAAGCACGACCTCGCTTGGATGCTCGCCATTAAGGATGTGATGTTCGAGAACGAGGAGAAAATCCCGCCTATCGGCCATTACAACCCTGGGCAAAAGGTATTGTTTCGCGCCTTCGTGCTGACATCTATCACTTTAACGGTGACGGGAATCATCATGTGGCAGCCTTACTTTGCGCCCTATTTCTCAGCCACTGTGGTGGGTTGGGCCATTCTGTTGCACGCCATTTGTGCGCTCATCATGTTGATTTTTGTGATGGTGCATTTCTGGATGGCGACATGGGTGGAAGGGTCGGTTACAGGCATGCTTTACGGCAAAGTCTCTAAGGCTTGGTGCCGCAAACATCACCCTGTGATGTTGGATGAACATTCGGACGTGGAGAAACATTAATGAGTCATACAGCCGAGATACCTCTGGCCCAAGGCAGCGAATCGCCGCTGGAACTTAAACCGTTAAAAGCGGCAGATCCCCAAGCTGTGTATCACAGAAGGGCGCAGCGTTTGCTGTCATTGGCCAAGGACTCGCCGCTGGCTGACTACTTTGAGCTATGTCGCCGTTTGGTCTCTATACAGGCCAGGTTAGTGCAGGAGGCTGACTTCGGTCAGCTTCTCGCTTGGGGGAAAGATGAGGCGACTCCGCTTTCCCTTTTGGGCTCAGAGGCAGATAGCTATTGGCAAGGACTGCTACAGCAACTGTTAAGTGATTTGTTGCCGCAGGTGGATGAATCCATAGCTCGGGTAGTGCGTTTGTTGATGCAGCAATCACCTGAGCAACTGAGTTCGTGGGGGCGTTCACTACGCCAAGGGCATGTCAGTGAAGTGCCTGCCCGTTTTAGCTTATTCATCTGGGCGGCGATGGGCGTTTATTGGTCGCATTGGGCACCTATGGTCATCAAGCGGATGGATCAGCGCAAGGTGGCGCAGCAGAGTATGTGTCCCGTGTGTGGATGTCATCCGGTGGCGAGTGTGATTGTCGATCAGCCTCGAGCTGGTTTGCGCTATCTACATTGCAGTCTGTGCGAGAGCGAATGGCATTACATTCGCGCCCATTGCACCAGTTGCGGTCAGGACAAAGAGATGACGATTTGGTCGCTAGATGATGCCAAGGCTCAAGTGCGGATCGAAAGCTGCGATGAATGTCATGGCTATACCAAGATGATGTTCGTCGAGAAGTCACCTTCTATGGATGTGGCGGCAGACGATCTCGCGACCTTGATGTTAGACAGTGAGCTAAATGCTAAGGGCTTTGGTGCAACAACACTGAACCCACTGCTACTGGCCCACGAAACCACGTAAGCCACATAGCTTAAACAAATGCGGGAGGGAGTCGGGTTGCTGATCCCTTCCTGCTTTTTATAAACCAATGGCAATAATATAAACAAAATGACACAGATGATGACCCAAGCACCTGAAACACTACAAGTTCTGTACCGAGCTTTGCCTTCAATGGATAGCCTACTTGCAGAGCCTAGTTTTGTGGTATTGCAGCAGTCCTACGGCAAAGCGGCAGTAAAGGCCGCACTGGATACCCAGTTAAAGGCGGCGCGCAGCTTAATCGGCCGCGAGCACTGTTTGCCGACATGGTGTGGCGAGCTTGCGCAATTGCACAGATGTTTGGTTGATCAACTGTCTAACGATTACAGCCACAGCTTAAAACCCGTGTGGAATCTCACTGGCACCATATTGCATACCAACCTTGGCCGAGCGCAGCAGTCAGAAGCGGCAATTCGAGCCGTGACTTCTGTTATGCGCTACCCCACACCGCTGGAGTTTGAGCTTGCGGTAGGTGAACGTGGTCACAGGGATAATGCGATCAGTGCTTTAATCCAGCGCTTAACGGGTGCCGAGGCTTGTTGTGTCGTGAATAACAATGCCGCAGCTGTGTTGTTGATGCTGTCAGCGGTGGCTGCGGGGAAAGAAGTCATAGTCTCCCGTGGTGAGTTGGTGGAAATTGGCGGCGCGTTTCGCATCCCTGACATTATGCGCCAAGCGGGCTGCACCTTAGTCGAGGTCGGCAGCACCAATCGGACTCACCTTAAGGATTATGAGCAGGCCATTACTGAAAATACCGCTGCGATAATGAAGGTCCACACCAGTAATTATCATATTAGTGGTTTTACTGCCGCAGTGGAGGAGGCAAGGCTGGGTCAGTTATGCCGTGAGCGTGGCATATCACTCATTTCAGATCTTGGCAGCGGTTCACTGACTGATCTGCGCCGCTTTGGTCTAAAGCAAGAACCTACGCCCCAAGCCATGCTAGCCGATGGAGTCGATCTAGTCAGTTTTTCCGGCGATAAACTATTGGGTGGCCCTCAGTCTGGTTTGATCGTTGGCAAACAGTCGCTGATTAAGAAGTTACAGAGTCATCCACTAAAGCGCGCCCTGCGTTGCGATAAGCTGATTTTGGCGGCGTTAGAAGCGACATTGATCCACTATCTTAACCCTGAAACCTTAGACATTGAGCTGCCTATTATGGCGAAATTTGCCCGTAGCCAAGAGGCGTTATGGCAGATTGGTCGTCGCTTACAGCAAGCTTTGGTTCCACACTTTGAACCTTGTTATCGCATTGAGTTAGTCGAGTGCCAAACACAGGTCGGCAGTGGCTCGCAGCCCGATACTTTTTTACCCTCAGTGGCGCTGTGTTTTACCGCACTCAATGGTGGCAGTTTAAGCCTATTAGAGCAACATTTTAAGCAGGCGGCACGGCCTATCATAGGCCGCATGAGTCAGGACCAACTCAGGTTAGATCTGCGCGGTCTTGATAGTGAAGCTGAACTCCTCGCCGAGTTGAGTACGTTAGGTGTGCAGTTGTGATCATTGTGACTGCGGGTCATGTCGATCATGGCAAGAGTACGCTTATTCGCGCTTTGACTGGGATGAATACCGATCGTCTGCCGGAGGAAAAACGCCGTGGTATGACGATCGATCTTGGCTATGCGTTTATGCCACTTCGAGATGGTTCGCGGCTTGCTTTTATTGATGTGCCCGGCCACGAAAAATTTATCAACAACATGCTGGTGGGCGTGAGTCATGCTCGACACGCCCTGTTGGTGATGGCCTGTGACGATGGCGTAATGCCGCAAACCCGTCAGCATCTGCAAATTCTTGCGCTCTTACCTTTGCACAGTTTGACCTTAGTGCTAACTAAGCGGGATTTAGTTGATAGTGGCACGGCGGCACAGCTTGTCGCCGATGGACTCACTTTGCTCGCCGAGTATGGCATTGAGGCCAGTGGTGTTTTTGAAGTGTCGGCGAATGGCACCGCCGACTTAGCATCCAATGGTGTGGCGGCGCTGAAGGCGCATATTCTTGATTTAGGTGAGCAAGAGTCAAAGCGGGCGGAGGATGCCAGCAGCTTTAGGATGACGCTCGATCGCGCCTTTAGTGTTAAAGGTGCGGGTTGTGTCGTAACTGGCACAGTGATCAGCGGCAGCGTATGTGTGGGGGATAGTCTTTTTAGCTCAGGGCAAAAGGCCAAACTCAGAGTGCGAGGCATACATTGTCAGGGACAAGAAGCCCAAAGGGCTGTTACGGGTACACGCGTAGCACTCAATTTAACGGGTGTCGATAACCATAGGGAGCCAGAGCGTGGCGATTGGCTGAGCAGTTTGCCTCAAGCCGAGCTCTGTAGCCGCCCCGTTGTGCACATTCGAGCCTTCGATTTTTTAGGCAGTGAGTCATTGGTGCATTGGCAAAATGTCCACTGTCACCATGGCGCTGATCATACTTTAGGTCGAGTTTCCCTGTTAAATGAAGCTGATGAAGAAGGCTTCTGTCTGGCGGAGTTGGTACTCGAAAAGCCGCTACTCCTATGCCAAGACGATCGAATTGTCCTGCGACACATTGGGGGCAAACAGACTTTAGGTGCGGGGCGAGTGTTGGCGCTGAAAGTCCCTAATCGTAAGAAACGTACGCCTGAACGAGTCGCGAGATTACTGCAATTAGCACGCTTGGATAATCCTGCCCATGTGGTGGCTTTACTCGGCCAAACTCAGGCGCTAGAGCTTGATGAAATCGCGTGGCGTTGGCAATTAACTGACGAAGGGCTGGCTATGCTGTTAGCCCAAGCGGGTTTAGTCCGTTTTGGGGCATTTGCTATAGCGACAAGTTTACTTGAGCAAGAAAAACAACAGTTTATTACTTTACTTCACGAGTTCCATCAACAGCATCCTGACCAACTTGGGCTTGGATGTAATCGCCTGCAACGCATGAGCCATAGCGCTTTGCCGCCCGAATTAGCCAATAAAGTGCTCGATACGCTTTGCCAAGAAGGTCGCATGGTGCTGCGTGGTGCCTTGTTGCAGCTCGCTGAACACAAAATAGTGCTAGATGCTGAGGCGCAGCATTGTTGGCAGGCGCTTGCGCCTTGGCTGGCACAGCAAACAGCCCCTGTATGGGTCACCGAAATGGGCGAATACCTTGCGCTAGAACCTGCCAAATTAAGGCTGCTGTGTTTCCAGCTGGTGCAGCAGGGATTTATTACTGCTGTGGTGAAGGACAGATATTTGCTCAGCGAGCAAATCTGTTACTACGCCAGCTTAGTGCGTACTCATATTGCAGAACACGGCAAGCTCGAAACGGCAGAATTTAAAGATATGGTTGGGCTTGGGCGTAAGGTGAGTATTCAACTGCTTGAGTTCTTTGACAGAAGTGGTTTTACCCGTAGGAAGTATCGCAGTAATAGCCGAGAAGTTCGGGATGCGGAGTTGTTTTTTTCCCATGAGAATTGGCGGAAGAACATAGGAGTCGAACCTACCCAGGACTGCTGGCAGCCCTACCCGGATTTGAAATCCGGACGCCTCACCGGAGACGACGTTCTTCCAATAGAAGACCTAGGGATAGTAGAAAATGCGTAAAGATGATTCAAGGCGATTCTTATTTAGTTTATGGGTTTGTGATACAAGTCTTAAATTGTCATCAAACTAATTGTTTTTATTTGGTTTTATAGTTTTAAAGGGGCGCTATGGAATATCATTCACATGAAGTGGTGACAGAAAGAAACGTGATCTTGTTAGAACATGGGCACGCATCTGAGCTGACAGACTACTTAGCTAATGAAGTGCGGGTCGCACTGGTCTATAACGGCATAGCGCATACCGTGATGTTGGCGAGCCCTCAAGATTTAGAAGCCTTCGCTATTGGTTTTACGTTATCTGAACGTATCGTTTCCCATATCAATGATATCAAAGGGGTGGAGCTCGAGTTCACCAGTGAAGGCGTGTTGATCCAAGTGGAAATCAACCAACGATGCTTTATGGAACTCAAGCAACAAAGGCGCAATATGGCGGGGCGCACAGGTTGTGGATTGTGCGGTGTTGCCCAGCTCGAAGAGGCCGTCAAGCCTGTGATGCGGGTGGACTCAGATGCCAGATTCGATATCGAACACTTACAGGTTGCACTTGGGCAAATTCAAGATAATCAACAACATTTTAAGCTGACGGGCGCCACTCATGCGGCCATGGGGCTTAACCATCAAGGACAGATCATCGCCGCCTATGAGGATATAGGCAGGCATATCGCACTAGACAAGCTAATTGGCGCCTTTTCCGCTCACAATGTGGAACGTCCAGTGGCCGTATTGCTCACCAGTCGCGCGAGTTTTGAGATGGTGCAAAAGGCCGCTAGTGCCAATATCCAAATTCTGTTTGCTATGTCCGCCGTGACTTCACTGGCGTTGGAATTAGCAGAGAAAAGCAATATCACGCTTATCGGTTTTTGCCGTAATGGCAGGGCAACGCTTTACACCCACGGTTATCGCCTGTTGGGGCAGCAGTGTGTCAGCTTAGCTAAAGCCATTTAAGCGTGAGGCCACTTGAGATTGAGGTTGTCGAACGACTTCAATCATTCTGGCACACAGGTTATAAGCGTATTGCGCTTATTTTTTATAGTCTCGTTCATTAGGGTAATGACATGACATGGCAACAATTTAAACAAGAATATTTGGTCCGTTTTTGGGCGCCTATGCCAGCGGTTATCGCTGCAGGTATCCTTTCTACTTACTATTTTGGTTTGACCGGAACCTTCTGGGCTGTTACTGGGGAATTCACTCGTTGGGGTGGTCATTTACTGCAGTTTTTAGGTGCAGAACCAGAAACTTGGGGTTATTTCAAAGTGATAGGTCTGCAGGGCTCTCCTCTAGATCGTATCGACGGCATGATGATTATCGGTATGTTTGGTGGTTGTATTGCTGCTGCGCTTTGGGCCAATAACGTCAAACTGCGTATGCCACAGAGCCGTATCCGTATTGCTCAGGCACTGATCGGCGGCATTATTGCTGGCTTTGGTGCCCGTTTAGCTATGGGTTGTAACCTTGCCGCCTTCTTCACGGGTATTCCGCAGTTCTCTTTACATGCTTGGTTCTTTGCTTTGGCGACCGCAGCAGGCTCTTACTTTGGTGCAAGATTTACCTTACTGCCGATGTTCCGTATTCCGATAAAACTGAAAAAGGTAAATAAAGCGACTTCAATCAAGCAGGACGAAAACCAAGCTAGACGTCGTTTCCGTATCGGTATGCTGGTGTTTGTAGGCATCGTCGGTTGGGGGTTATTGACTATGTTCAATGCGCCAAAACTCGGCATTGCTATGCTCTGTGGTGTTGGTTTTGGTTTATTAATCGAACGGGCCCAAATCTGCTTTACCTCAGCGTTTCGCGATATGTGGATCACTGGTCGTACTCACATGGCGAAGGCGATTATCTTAGGCATGGCGGTCAGTGCGATAGGCATTTACAGCTATGTGCAACTGGGTGTGCCACCTAAGATCATGTGGGCTGGCCCTAATGCGGTGATCGGCGGCTTACTGTTTGGTTTTGGTATTGTACTGGCTGGTGGTTGTGAAACGGGTTGGATGTATCGTGCAGTCGAAGGCCAAGTACATTTCTGGTGGGTGGGCTTAGGTAACGTGTTGGGTTCAACCTTACTGGCGTATTACTGGGATGATATCGCTCAGCCATTAGCAACGAACTGGGACAAAGTTAATTTACTGACCAGCTTTGGCGATAAAGGCGGATTATTGCTGACCTATGTGCTGCTGGGGCTCTCCTTTGGCGCTATGTTGCTGTGGGAGAAACGTTTCTTTGCTCGTAAGGCGAAGCGTGATGAACAATTGCTAGCGGAGGCGGCGTAATGGCTCAATATATTCCAGATTATCAACTCGATATGGTGGGTGAACCTTGCCCTTATCCCGCAGTGGCTACCCTTGAGGCTATGCCAAAGTTAAAGCCCGGTGAAATTCTCGAGGTGATTAGTGACTGCCCGCAGTCTATTAACAACATTCCCCTTGACGCTAAAAATCATGGTTATAAAGTGCTGGAAATTGAGCAGAATGGTCCGACTATTCGTTATCTGATCCAGCGTTAATCACTAACCTTCGCGATTATGAAAACAAAAAAGCACAAACTTATGTTTGTGCTTTTTACTATTTCCTCAGGAAATACAATTAGCTTCCTCAGTAAAAGTTTCTTTCAGCTAATTGGGCAAATTCAGGATTAGCCTTGGCAATCTACTGGCAGATATTCATCCGGAATACCGTTGCTGCTGCAAACCCAAGTGATATTATTTTGCTCATCAACTTGAGGCGATAGATAGACTTCATAGCCTTGATAATCCCCGAGTGCTTCGCTTCCTATAAAACCGACTATGCCATCTGTGTACAGATTAAATGTCGCAATCTGCTCGTCCGTGAGTCCAAGCACATCCAATTCGGTTGGCCAAGCTTTGTTGGTTTGATAGTAACCGACTAAGATGTCAGTGATCGGTGCCAGTGCTTGATGTTGCTGGTCGATACTGGCAATGGCCAGTGCCGCATCGGGTACATTCAATGCCGCTGGTGTGGCTTCGGTCGTGGTTGGTGCCTCATAACTCGTGGTGGCACCCATTTTCTCTTGATAGTCCTTATACGCTGGCAACGCGACTGCTGCAGCAATACCAATAATCGCAGCGAAGATTATCAATCCACCGCCTGCTGTGCCTAAACGTGGCATAAAGAAGCTGAGTACATAGGCCCATGCACTGCGTGATGGCGGTGCATATTCCACTCCTTGTGCTTTGGCTTGGACTCTTGCCATGCGCTTGGTCAACCAAGGATAGCTGCCATTAAGCTCGTGCAGCGACATCCAAAAACCACTCGACTCACTGGCTTGGCGGATATATTGATCCACATTCATACGTTTCCATTGCTCGACACCAGCGGCTAACACAGCAACGGCATTTGTGGCTGAACGTAAGCTGTTGCAGCAACGTAATCCGTGGAGATCGCAGGTATATTCACAGGCGCGAGAATAAGCCGCACCCACTAAAGGTAACCAAGTGGCGAAGACTAAGAAGGGCGCTTTACCTATATGATTGCGGCGAATATGGCCTAACTCGTGGCCGATATAGAAGTTGAGCGCATCTTTATCTGACTCAAGCGCATCCACAATCGATGAAAATAGCACTATATAGTTGCGACCGAGGAAGCGTGTCGCCAGTGCGTTTAACATGCCATCAGCTGCCAATAAGTAAGCGCGTGGTGGCTCGCGCATTTCTAAACGTTCGCAACACGCTAAATATTGTTTATGTAATTCAGGAAATTGCTCTGCATTGATTTCGACAGCCGTGCCTTTTAAGTAGCTGATAAAGGCGGAGTGGCTAAAGAGATAAATAATGAAAAACATCAACACATAGAGCAGCGCCATGCCAAAAGTGCCTATGATCAATGCCGCCCAGACGATCCCAGAAATAATAGCTAACAGAGTGAACAGCGATTTTTCCTTCGAATAGACAATATCTGTCATTTGAATGGGATTCTCGTTCCCTGCGGTAATAACTTGTTCCATGTTGATCCTTTTCCTTGTGAAGAGACAAACGGCGTGAAAGTAGTCAATTTTACTCGAAAATTCAACCACTATCGTGTGCAAAGCAAAAAATTAACCGTTTTGACATTCAGTTTAATCAGCTATGCGCAAATTGGAGTAGGTCGATTTCATCAGGATTTTGTGGTTTTTTGGCGCTAGAGAGTCCGATTATGCAGGCGGACACAGATTGGTAAGTGGCTCTTAGTCTCTGGGCATTTTCCTCGCAGCGCACTAGAATTAGGTGTTTTCGCAGCATATCGGCTGAGGGTTAAGTCTTGTTAGAACCGAGATAAAAGTAAATCACATCACTATGAGTGCACTTTAAGGCATGGTTCTTCAAGGCATAGTGCTTTGAGTCAGGCTCGGTTAAGCCTATATAGGGTTAGTTATGGCAAGCGTTGAAACAAACCACAGAAATACAAAGGAATTGAGATGGCTAAGTTAACAAATAAGATGATAAGTAATCGATTGGGTTTCAAATGGTATTGTGCCGCAGGCGTGATGGTTAGCGCGTTAAGTGCGGGAGTAATGGCGGCTAACGCACCTTCTTTTGACTGCACGAAAGTGAATGCTGGCAGTATTGAAGACATGGTCTGTAAGGATGCGGGGCTGAACCAACTTGATAATCAGTTAGCTAAGGTTTATAGCCAAGCGCTTGAAAAAGCGAAGAATGAACAACCTCCTACTTTAAAGGCGATGCAACGTGGTTGGGTGAAAGGCCGTAATGAATGCTGGAAGAGCGACGATAAGCACGCGTGTATTGAATCTAGCTATCAAACCCGCATTGCCGAACTGCAGGCACAATATCGTTTAGTCGACATGACCGGCCCAGTGTTTTATGCCTGTGACGGCAATCCAGCTAACGAAGTAGTGGTGACTTATTTTAAAACCGAACCTGCCACCCTGATTGCTGAACATGGTGATAGTACTTCATTAATGTTTGTGCAACCCAGCGGCAGCGGCGCTAAGTATCAAGGCCGCAATGAAAGCCTATGGGAACATCAAGGCGAAGCTAAAGTAGTTTGGGGCTACGAAGCACCAGAAATGACCTGTAAACTGGTGACTAAATAGGATTGATTTAAGGTCGCCATGAAACAAGCTCTCGTGCATATCGCCTTAGTCGTAAGAGATTACGACGAGGCGATTGATTTTTATGTGAATAAATTAAAATTCGAATTAGTTGAAGACACTTATCAAGCCGAGCAAGATAAGCGCTGGGTCGTTGTTGCCCCACCGGGTTCTAAGGGCGCGTCTATCTTGTTAGCGCGGGCGTCTAAACCTGAGCAGTTCGATTTTATCGGTAATCAGGCGGGTGGTCGGGTGTTTTTATTTTTAAATACCGATGACTTTTGGCGTGATTATCGCCGTATGGTCGCCGATGGCGTGGAGTTTGCGCGCGAGCCGCAAGAACAAGACTATGGCATAGTCGCTGTGTTTAAAGATCTCTACGGTAACTTATGGGATTTACTGCAATTGAATGATGAGCATCCTATGGCACACAGGTTAGCGTATCGGGAGTGAGGATTAGAAATTAACCCCTAATCCTAAGGTGTAGCTGGTATCTCTCGTATTGCCTATCACTGTTTTAGTGTCATTGAAGTCATATTTAAATGACAAATAAATCCGCTGAGTTAGCAGATATTTAAGTCCTACTGTCGAGTTTGAGATGTAATCAATCGAAGGCATATCTGGGAAGGCAATTTGCAGATCGGCATAGGACTCTAAAATGCCACCAAACCAATATTGTTTATAGTTAAGTGAGGCCGCCCAAGCATTTAGTTCTAGTTTAAAGGACTGTTGTTCAAGCCAAAAATGGTTGTAGGTTACGACGAAGTCTAATTTATCGCGTCCAGCACCCCAAAAGCGATAACCAGGACCGAGCGCTGCATAATAGCTATGGCTATCGATGCCGAGTTTATCTTCTTCATAAAAATCTTCCTGACGTAACAGCCAATGCTCATTGAGTAGATAGTCTAATGAATAATGTCCTTCGAGGGTGTTGCGCTTAGTCACGTCATCTTCGGTTTCGTAGCGCACTTCGGTCTTGAGATTATGTCGCCATTGCAAGGTTTCCGCTGTGATATCGCCTTTGATATGTAGCTTCTGACTATTTTTCTTGTTTTTGGTGACATCAAGTGTGGTTTCTACACTACCGTTAAAATTCCAATCTGAGTTTGCATAGTGCTGCGAGAATCTCAACTCACTCACGGGAGTGTGCTGGTTATTAATTAATACCATGCCATGTTCATTAGAGGCTTGAATTCTTATGTCCTGTATGGAACGACTGACACTCCAAGGTCTAGTATCTGTGACTTCGAGGCTGAGAATGGCACTGCGTTGAATGGTAATTTTAGGGGTATAACTGGTGTTGATGATGAGATTTTGATCGTTAAACTCTTTAATTTCACCGCTAATTTTATCGCCATTGAGCAAAAAAACTGTGTCGGCATAACACAAGGGGCTGACACTACAGAGCGTAGCAACAAGGTACAATGCTGGATTGGATATCAGATTATGCATCTTGCTTGTGGGCTCAAAATAAGGGGAGAGTAAGTGTTGTCATTCTACTCGAACACAGGCTCTACAAAGCAATAACATTTGATAAAAGTGTTGATAAGGGATTGAAAACGGGTTCGCAATCCCTTACTTCTTTGCCAGTTAGCGTGAGTTAATTTCGGTTATTTTGAGATTAATGAGCTGCTTCTGCCATTGGGATTTATCTATGCCTTCGACCCAAATGACGCTGCTTTTACGCTGTTCGCCTTTGCGTAGATAGGTCTCAGGCATGCGGAAAATGGCTTCCCACACTTCGAGTTTTTCGGTTTTGAGCAAAGTACCATTATCGGCGAAGAAGCTAGCTTCAACTTCAACTAAGGTAACGTGTTCATTGCTGGTGCTGGCGAGATCGAAGCTGAGTCCGAGTTTGTCGCCTTTCCATTGACCTTCAGCAAAGCTGACTTTGATCCCATCTTTTGCCGTTGAGCCTAATAGCTCAGGTTGGGTAATCGCAGTGGCGGTCAATGTGGTGACTGGCGCAGCAACAGTTTGAGTGGTAACTGCGGCACTTGGGACACTGGCAATATTGCTCGATGCACTTGCTACGGCTGTAGCGGCTAAGGCATTGGGCGCGGCTTTGGTTTCAGTGATCACGTATTCCCAGGTAAAGTCGTCTTTGAGCCTGACTTGGGCGCCATTTTCTAGGGTGATATTGGCTACGTCGGCCGCCATAACCGATGATGTTAGCAATAACAATGAGCTAAGTGCGCTAAGGCGTAATGAAGTGTGCATTAATTTTCTGGCTCCGATATCCGTCTGAGTCAATATTCTGCCCTAACATAAACAATTTGCCGCATGTTAGTCACTGTCTAAGTCGTGTTTTGATGAATAAAGTGGATTAAAGGCGAGATTTTAACGCTAGTACAGATTGAGCTAGCTGACTGTGGCACTATTAGATAGGTGTACATGAGCGGTATGCTCAATGAATAAAGTAACAGGAGATTAAGATGCAGATGAAACATGGAATTTATGGCTTAGTGATTGGATTGGCATTTAGCACTGTCACTTTGGCTGCTGAAGCACCGAAAGTGGGTTGCGCGGCGAAATTAGATGCTATTGGTGCCGAACTTGCCCAAGCAAAAGCGGCAGGTAATAAGCATAAAGTCGCGGGACTTGAAAAGGCCTATGACGAAGTTTCAACCCATTGCGACGATGACAGTTTATATGCCGAGCGCGTCGCTAAAGTTGAGGCCTTAGAGGAAAAACTCACTGAGCGCCAAAACGAATTGGCCAAAGCCATAGAAGAAGGTCGTTCTATGGATAAAATCAACAAGAAACGCAATAAAGTCGCCGAAGTCGAGGCTGAACTTGCTAAGGCGCGAGCCGAGCTAACGCAATAAATAGCTCAAGCCCAATCGCTAGGAGCTTAGCCCGCGTAACCTATGCTTAAAATAGTGGATTCTGTGCTGGAGTTATAACCGGCACTCAGTATGAAGTGCTCAGTGATTCGATATCTTAGCCCAGCTTCTGCGCCCCAACGGGTTGTTTTATCTTCTTCCCATGTGGGTTTGCCATCGACAATTTTGGGTGAAATGTTATTCGTGTAAGACACTGTGCTGATATAGCCACTGCCGCCGGCATAAAAGCTTAAATCTGCCGTTAAGCTGTAGCTTAAGCCTAAGCGGAAGAGGCTTTCTTGGCGATAGGATTCCGCGGGTTCTGGCACGATAATATCGGTTTCACGACTGCGGGCATAGCCTAGGTAATAACCCCATTGTTGGTAATTATTATCGAAATGATAGGGGGCGATTGTAATGCCATAGAGATTATCTGTGGCGGGAATATAATCGAGCATAAGGGCGATATAGGGTGCATTGGCAGTTTCGTCTGATTTATCTGGCCTAACTAATTGCTTAGAAGTGCTATATTCGGCCGCTTGAAGCGGTTGGCATAGGCTCAGGAGTCTAATGCTCAGACAGGCTAGCGTATATGAATGACGACACATGGGATGGTTTCCTTAGGGGTAGGGGAAATATTGTTCATTTTCCTGTGTGCGGGGTCAATTCAAAATGCTAAAATCTCTTTTAAAATAAGTGTTTGTAAATATTTTGTGTTTTGATTTGAGTGTTTTCTAGGGTGACATTTAACCGAGGTCAACTCGGCAGTTACCTTTGTATGGGTTTGTTGCGCTAGCGCCTACGTTGGAGTGAAATTGTGGATCAGGAAATAAGGCTCGAAATTTCGGCATGGTTAGCGGGCTTTGGGATTGATAGCCAACCCTCTGATGGAATATCGACCACAGTTATGGTCATTGCTTGCTTACTGTTAGCGAGCATCGCTTATTTTATTGTCCGACGCGTGGTGATTCGTGCGGTGAATATGGTAATCCTGCGCTCTAAGGCGACGTGGGACGATGTATTCATGCGTTATAAGGTACTTGAAAAGCTGGCCATGCTTGTGCCCGCTATCGTACTTAATCTATTGGTGCCAATCGCGCTGACTGAGCATCCACTGTTAAGCGGGCTAGTCGACCGATTACTGAGTATTTGGTTAGTGGTGCTGATTATCCGCGCTATGTATGCAGGTATGGATGCGGTTGATGAAATTTCAGATGTGAATCTGGTGAGTCGGCGCTTGCCTGTTAAGAGTTTCGTACAGTTAACTAAGCTATTTTTATTCTTTGTTGGGATTATCGTTTCTATCTCAATCTTGGCCGATCAATCACCTGTGTACTTCCTCAGCGGCTTAGGTGTGGCAACGGGTTTTGTGATGTTAGTGTTCCGCGACACTATCTTAGGTTTTGTGGCGGGCATTCAGTTAGCGGCTAACCGTATGGTGAGTAAAGGCGACTGGATCCAGATGGATAAATACGGCGCCGACGGTGCGGTAGAAGAAGTCTCGCTGACCACGGTGAAAGTGCGCAACTGGGACAAAACCATCACTATGATCCCTGCTTATGCCTTAGTGTCGGATGCGTTTCGCAACTGGCGGGGTATGTCTGAGTCGGGCGGTCGCAGGATCAAACGCGCGATCAATATCGATATCAACAGCATAAAGTTTTTGACCGAGGAAGAGCGCGAACGTCTCAGTAAGATCAATTGCTTAAAAGAATATTTCCCCGCAAAAATAAACGAAATTCGTGAGTCGAATGCCAGAGTGTCGGATCTCGATATGAAAGTGAACGGCCGCCATTTGACTAACGTCGGCACTTTCCGCGCTTATCTGCAGGAATACCTACAGCGTCACGATAAAGTCCACAAGGATATGACCTTAATGGTTCGCCAATTAGCGCCGACCACAGAGGGTCTACCGATCGAGATTTATATCTTCACTAACGACACTCGCTGGGCATTTTATGAAGCGATACAAGCGGATATCTTCGACCATGTTTTTGCAATATTGCCTGAGTTTGGTCTGCAGGCGTTCCAAGCGCCAACAGGCAATGATATTCGCAGTTTAAAGTCGGTTAAGGTCGACTAGTTTGATGACTGTTGATTTAGTTTCGAGAGACAAGAATCGCGGCTAAGGTGATAAATACACCGCCGCTGGTTCTGTCAAACCAATGCAGCTTGTTGCTCGCCTTTAGGCTGGGCGCAAGTACATTGGCCATGCAGGCATAAATCATCACAAAGCTAAAATCCACCACGGCCCAAGTGACGGCAAGAATGGTCAGTTGCGGTAATTGCGGCGCGGCAAGATTGATAAATTGCGGAAATAACGCGGCAAAAAACAGTAAATCCTTCGGATTACTGATCCCCACTAGAAACGCCTGCTTATAAAGCTGCGCAGGCGTACCTTTGCCCTCTGACGGGCTAACTTCAAGGGCTTGAGCTTGGTTTTTCGTCAATAACAGCTTAATACCTAAAAATACTAAATAGGCCGCGCCGCACCATTTGAGCAGGGTAAAACCGTATTCTGAGGCGCTAATAATCGCCCCCAGTCCTGCCGCTGACGCCATCATTAAGATTAAAGCGGCGCTAACACTGCCAAGGCCTGTGGCTATGCTGCGCATCTTGCCGAAGTGGATCCCATGGGACATAGACAACATAGCGATAGGACCGGGTGAAATCCCAATCAATACAATGGCAAATAAATAGAGTAACCAGGTTTCGGGTTGCATATTTGCTGCTCTAAATGGAATAAATGTTAATATTTGGCACTCGCTATAAAATCAGGGATCACCTTGGGATGACGGCCTTTAATGGTGCGATAGAAGCTCAAAATCTCTTGCATGTCGGTCACGATATCGTCACTGGGTTGCAGTGGTGTGCGGATAACGACAGTGCGGCGGCTAAAATCTAAGCCAACGGGTGTAATGGGTACTTGGGCCTTGCTGGCGATATGATAAAAGCCGCACTTCCAGCGCGTCACTGGGCCGCGGGTGCCTTGTGGCGCTAGCGCTAACTTGTAATCGGATTTTGACTCAAACAGCTGCACGGCGGCATCGACTAAGTTGTTGTTCTTGCGCCGATCCACCGGACTGCCGCCAATGGCGCGGAAAAACCAGCCCCAAGGCGGGATAAAGAGTTGGTGTTTGCCGAGAAAGTGAATGCGGATACCTAGGGCGCCACGGGCTAAAATGCCGACAATGAAGTCCCAGTTACTAGTGTGCGGTGCAACTATGATGATGTATTTAGCACAGTCGGGCAGTTGGCCTTCTATCTGCCAGCCTGAAGTGTTAAGTAGCCAACGGCAAAGTGGTGTAAACATAGTTCGGTGCCCAGAGTCGAAAAATTAATAATATCATCAGCTTTTTTAGATTTTAAACTGGCTTAAACAAGATAGTCTGTACTGAATTCGCGATATACCCAAACAACCTCAAGATGCAGAATTCAGCGGTAATTGAACGCATTTTAGGCAAGGCGGCTATTTGCGGACCTAGTGGACTAAGTTAAAAATAGCCAACACGGCATAAAATGCGTTAAAACCCGCCGGGACGGAGCGCCTAGGGCACCCCACTTCCGTGTTGCATCAATTCAAAAGGTGGTCGACATTCTTTCATTGAAGCGCCTTGAATTGGTGTACCCTAGACGCTCTGAAACTCGTATCTTGAGGTAGCTTGGGTATAATACAGTTTAACCTGATTGATTGTGGGGGAACGATACTATGTTGAAAAATGGACTATTAAACAAGGTTATCTGGCAGCGTGTTTTTGCGGCGCTGTTACTCTTGCTGACTTGTCATGTTAATGCGGTGCCGACGGATGAAATTACGCAGATGCTCAAAGGCCAAGAAGACGCCTGGAATCGCGGCGATCTCGATGCTTATATGCAAGGCTATTGGAAGAGTGATCAACTGCGTTTTGTCTCTAATGGTAAGTTTCGTTTTGGCTGGGAAGAAACTCTCGCTGCCTATAAGAAAAATTATCCAAATAAAGAAGCGCTTGGTGAACTGAAGTTCACTATCAAAGAAATAAAAATGCTCAGTAATTACGCCGCTATGGTTGTTGGGCGCTGGGATTTACGGCGGATAAAAGATGCCCCAACGGGCGTGTTTACTCTGTTGATTGAAAAAATCGACGATCGTTGGGTGATCACTATGGACCACAGTTCAGACTAAACCGTGTCCTTTACACTCAGTGCTGCACAGCAGTTCAAATTAGATTTGCGATAATAAACAGTCTGGTTTGGTGGGCGGCTCGGCAGGCAGAGTTAAATGGAAATCCTGCTGTCCAAGCTGTCTACCTTTGCCATCGTATCTCACTTCGGTGAAATGCATACCGCCCTCAGCATCTTCAAGCAGAATGCTGGTGGAGCGGGTGCCATAGTCGGGGTGACGAATATAAATCGCAGCTAAACGCCGTTCCCACTCGATCCCTACTCCCGTATTAGGCAGCTCATTATCTTGCGGCTGGGAATCGTCTTTCATTAGTTGTAACAGTACTTGCACTTCTATACTGCTGGACTGGCTGATTGCCGCTTCTAACGCCTGCTGTCCCTTCGCCATTTTCGGCCAAATATCATCGAGTGCACCATTGCTAATGGCATGAAATCCATCGGCAAGTTTTACTGTGTCTTTATTGATACTGTTAAAACAATATAAGTCAGTACCTTGGCCGAAGATGAGATTGAACGGCTGATAATTGTCGCTATGTTCAACGAGCCAATTAGGGCACACGAGCGACCCTGAGTTGAGCGTCATAGTAATCAGCTCGCCACGACTACGCATGGCTTCAGGGTTCTTTTGCGGAACGCGCAGATTGGTTACGCCAGCGATTTGTCCTTGTTTATTGATACCAAACCAAGTGCCACCGGCCTGCAGATCTTTACCCGCGAGTATGTTTTCTTCCGGCGGCCAAAAATGCGCTGGCGCAGTTGGTCTATGATGAAACTCATCGCGGTTGGCACAGATGATTAAGGGATACTTAGGATGGGCATTAATGGCGACAAAGAGTATGCACATAGCAGGCTAAATTAATCCAAAGGTAGATTAACTTAGCCTGTCTGCTCACAAATGAACAGCGTTAGTGGTGCGAGTGCTTATCCGTTTTTGCGTGTTCATGTGCATGTTTATCGGCACTAGGCGCCACAACAGGTTTCTGCTCGTCAGTGTGCGAAGCGCTAGATTCGTGAGTATGTGTATTCTCGTGGGAATGGCTATGCGCATGAGCTGCCGGTTTGCTAAGCATTAAGCGGCGTAAAAATTTACGTGGACCTAAGCGCAGTAAGCTGGCGGCAAACACCCCGGAGAGGATCAGTAGAGCAATTAAGTTCACGACTTCAGGCAAGGTAAATAAGGAGAACCATAGTGGCAAGCGTAATGCTGCGGCTAAGCTCAGCGCAATAATACTCAGTAATATCGCCCTTTGCGTCCATGTCATTAACTTAAGCTGAGCTATGTTGAGCACAGGTGCTGCAATCAGCGGCATCATAATCGCAATAGGACTCCAGCCACTATAAGCCAGTGCAAGAGCGAGTACGGCGGCGCCTAAGTTGCAGAAACGCATTGGTAAAAATACAAGCAATAGCACAACAACCTGTAGCAATGGATTGCTTAAGGGCATTGAAGGGTGGCCAATTAAATTCACTAATACTAGGCTGAGTAAAATCCAAGGTGCACTGCGATCGACTAAATGAGCAAAGCCGAAACGCAGTGAATTGCTGGGTAATTTAGTGTGTGGATCGGTAATGGTGACGTTAGCATGGCTTAAATACGCACTCAGAATAAACACTACAAGCAATTGGAATAACGCTAACCAAGGACCGAGAAGTAGAGCTGTGATCACTAAGGCTTCAGGCCCAGCTAAGCGTTGGAACCAGCGACGGGCTAAACTGCTATCCTGCGGCGTCAAACCTAATTTAAAGCGCAGCGCAGCCGCACCATAGCTCAGCAGCAACACGGGTGCGAGCTTTAATAGCCAAGTCATTAATTGCTCTGTGCTGTGATCATGGTGGGCATGTTCGTGGCCGTGGCCGCCTGAATCCATTAATAGCAACATCACGAGTAAGCCGATGCCGAGCAAACTACCTATGCCAGCTTGGTATTCATATTTGCCTTGCGTATCACTTTCATGCTGACCATGGGGTTGATGTAGTACCACATGCAGAATTGTGCCTGTAATAAAGGCTTGTAAGTAGACAGTGTCATCGATATTTAAATAAGGAAGTAGTTGCTCACCGGCGAAATAGCCTATGCCTGTAAATAGCATCTGGGCTGCAAAGATCATAAGTGTCCAACGTGTTCCAAGATGGGGTTTAAGTATCCACCATACTGCAAAACCGACGGGTAATTGGTGGAGTATGACACCAAGAGCTAGCAGAATGGAGTTATCGTCTTGCTGCGCCAAAACCATAGCGGTGCCATCGGTGATGGTATGCAGTAATAAGCCACCAATACCCAAGAAAAGCGTAAAATTATGGGTGACTTCTGAATAACGGTGAAATAGGCGTTCGCTGGCGGTAGGCCCCCAGATGCCGAGGAGTACAAAGACGATCGCAAGCATGCCACCATGCTCGAGTAATTCTGGCAAGATGTGGATCAGCACTAATCCGCCTAATGAGACGAATATAAAACCATCGAGCCCCTTTTGTAAGCCACTACTCGATGAGAAGTAGCGATAAAACAGAGGGCCAATTAAGAGTGCGATACAGCTAGCAAGAAGATAGAGCATGGATTCCACGGAAAATTTGCTGAAAAAACGCCATAGTATACCAGCTGTAAAGCAAAGTGAGCAGTGACTTGCAGGCAATTTACTCAACTGACATTTTATACTGTGTTTTGAAGGGGAGAATTTTATTCACTTTGGCCATTCTGCGGAGAAATTTTCAGATCTAACTCGAGAAAAGGTACTATACCCAAGCTACCTGAAGATACGAGTTTCAGAGCGGCCACCTTTTGAATTGTTGCAACACGGAAGTGGAGCTCCCTAGGCGCTCCGTTCCGGCGGGTTGTAACGTACTTTATGCCGTGTTGGTTATTTTTAACTTAGCCCACTAGGTCCGCAAATAACCGCCTTGCCTAAAGTGCGTTACATTCCCGCTGAATTCTGCATCTTCAGATTGTTTGGGTATATAATATCGGCTTATGTTGGCTTGGGTGTTGATACGTTAAATGGATATATTCTCTGCTGCGGTAATGTTGTTTCTGATCATGGACCCTTTGGGTAATTTGCCGATTTTCGCATCGATTCTGCGACATATCGATCCCAAGAAACGTCGTAAGGTACTGATCCGCGAATTACTTTTCGCCTTAGTGATCATGCTGTCTTTTCTTTATGCGGGTGAAGCAATTTTAAGTTTCTTAAATCTTCGTTCCGAATCTGTGAGTATTGCAGGCGGTATTATTCTGTTTTTGATCGCGATTAAGATGATTTTCCCCCAACCCGGTGGTGTCGTTGGATTAGCCGCGGGAGAAGAGCCTTTTATCGTGCCTATGGCTATTCCCTTGATGGCTGGCCCATCGATTCTTGCAGCCTTGATTTTACTGGCGCATACCGATAGCTCACGTATGGGCGATTGGACCATAGCGTTAGTGTCAGCTTGGGGGGCGAGTGCGGTGATCTTAATGTTTTATAAACTTTTCACCCGTGTGCTGGGGGAAAAGGGGCTCACAGCAGTCGAACGTTTGATGGGTATGGTGCTGGTCATGATCTCAGTGCAAATGTTCCTCGACGGTATTTCAAACTATCTGAAAACCGCTGGCTAACTTTATCTAGTTTGATCAAAACGAAACCGTATTAACGTTGTTAATGCGGTTTTTTTATGGCTGAGATTTGGCTTGGAATTGAGTCAGCACAGAGGTTTGCTGAATATTTGCTGACAAAAGTGCAAATCTTACCTGCGAACAGGTGTATCAAGTTGTTACTGAGGTGCAGTGCTGCTAATGTCAAAAACTCTGTCTCTATCACTTGAAGGCAGATAAACCCTGAGTAGGTTACTAATTAAAGGTAATTTGTCTTAATACAAAGAGACACTAGTCTTAATAAATAGAATGGCGTTGGCTGTTACAGAAGGATGTTAAAAATGCGAAGTACAAAAGGCGTAACAGCGTTTGGACTGATGTTGGCATTGATTAGCGGCGCGAGTATTGCAGCTCCGAATCATACACCTGCAGATGCGGGTGTGATTAATAAAGATCGAATTTTATATTGGTTGATTAAGCGTGGCGAAGTGGCCGCCGATGCCAGTGATAGCGTAAAGCAGGAGGCGATAGAAGCTTATATTCATCGCGCCACTTTGGCACAACCTAAAGCGCCACGCATCGAAGTTGAAGCTGAACATGCGCGTCTACAAAGAGCTAAATCATCGCAAATGATGCGCTCACCTGCACAGCGTTTACAGGCCGATGCGGATGTAAAGAAAACCGTTAAAGTGCTCACAGTATTAGTGGATTTTGCTGATCTAAAACATGATGACAATGGCTTAAAAGCGGGAGATACAGACATGTATTACCCGAGTTATCCTGCGTCCCACTACAAGGAATTACTCTTTTCGCCTACGGGCTTCAAAGGTCCACAGGGGCAGACGTTAGATTCGGGGTATCAATATTATCAAGCGGTTTCTGGGCAAACCTTCTCCTTTACTGGGGATGTGAAGGGCTGGTATACCGCCTCGCAAAATGCTGAATACTATGGTGCTAATGATCCAGATACCCGTAGTGATTCACAGGTCGAACAATTGGTCAAAGAAGCCGTATCTCAAGCTGTTGCAAATATGTCTGAAGCAGAGCTGGCTAGCTATGATATTGAAGACCAAAATGATTTGAACAGTAACGGTATTTACGATGAGCCCGATGGCATTATCGACCATGTGATGATTTTCCACTCTAGCGTAGGCGAAGAGGTCGGTGGCGGAAAACTAGGTGAAAGTGCGATATGGTCGCATCGATATTATGTCGACCAAGCAACCAATGGTTATGCGCTTACTGGTACCAACAAAAAAGTATTCGGTTATACCATTCAGCCTATCGATGCGGCAACGGGCGTGTGTACCCACGAGTTTGGCCATGATCTAGGTCTGCCTGATGAGTACGATACCTCTGAAAATGATAAGAAAGACGGTTCGCCTGTGGGGCTATGGTCTTTAATGTCTGGTGGTAGTTGGGCTGGTGCTATTCCTGGCGCTCAGCCGAGTGGTTTTAGTCCTTATGCTCGATCTTATCTACAGAAAAGATACAAAGGTAAGTGGTTAAATGAACGTGAAATTTCCTTAGATAGCATTCCCAAATCAGGCATGGAAGTGACGTTGAATGAGGCGGTTAATCATCAGGCGGTTAATCAGATCTCTATTCCACTTCCTCCAACGCTAATTCCTTTTAAAACACCTTATCAGGGCAGTTATCAGTACTATTCTGGCCAAGGAAATATGCTGAATAACAGCATGATTTTTAATGTTAAATTACCTGCCGTAACCACAGATAAACTGATTCTGAGTATGAAGGCCAGTTGGAGTATTGAACTTGACTTTGACTACATGCAGGTGAAAGTGGATGGTGCGGCCATTGCGGGTAATTACACTAAGTCGAACAATGGGATAAATAGCGCTCGTCATATCATCACTGGTGAATCGTCTGCGCTTGCTCAGGCGGAAGGTCGTGATGCTTGGGTAACATTAGAATATGATTTATCAGCATATTCTGGAAAATCTGTTGCTGTTGAGTTCAACTATGTCACCGATGATTTAACCTCTAAGTCAGGGATCGCTATTGATAACATCAGCGTTAAACAAAATACCACTGAGTTATATAGTGATAACGCTGAAGTCGCGGATAAAATGACGTTTTACGGCTATAGCCGGATTAAGGATTCTCGTCCGGATCCCAAATCTCAGTCTCGTTATATTATCCAGCTGCGTAGCCATAATGGTGTCGATGCGGGTTTGAAAGCAAAAAGCTTTGATCCCGGAGTTTTACTCTGGTTAGAAAATTTTAGCTACAGTGACAATAACGTTTCAGACCATGCTGGCCATGGCTTGATTGGCGTGATTGATGCTGACCAAAATATGATTGGCACTCGCTCTACCGACGTGCAAATTCGTGATGCGGCCTTTAGTACAGTAAATCAAACCTTCTATTTGGAGGACAATCATCGCGATGCTGTCAGCCTGTTCGATGACAGCTTAGATTACAGCGCGCCACTACAGCCACAGTCAGGTATGGTGTTGCAGCAGCTGGGGTTGACAATGCAGGTACTATCTCAAGCCAGCAATAATGGTACTGCGGTCATTCGTCTTGCGAATGCGAACTCTGATGCTATAGCGCCGTTAACTGTCAGTTTTACTAATACTGTCAACCAATTAGCAGTAAGCTTCACCAGCAACATTGGTGGCGGTATGGGAGTATTAACCTACGCTTGGGATTTTGGTGATGGCACGACAAGCACTGTCACGGCGCCAACCCATACCTATGCGAAGGCGGGCACTTATACTGTGAAGCTTACAGTGACAGATGCGCAAAATACTAAGGCGATTAGCAGTTCGACGGTAACGGTTGTTGCACCTGTTACGCCTCCAGTAACTCCGCCGGCCAGTGAGAGTTCAGGTGGCGGCAGCTTAGGTTGGTTAAGCCTTACCTTCCTTAGCTTATTGACTTGGCGCCGCCAGTTAAATGTGCACTAAGTTGATTGTTTGAAACCCGAACAAAAATGCCTCTGATCTAGAGGCATTTTTTATCTGTCTTGAGGCTAAATTCTGACTAAGCTTTGGGTGAAATCTAAAGTTTACAACTGACGGATAGCTTGCTCGGCCGCTGGCAGAAAGATTTCGCTGACGATCATTTCATGCTCACCGTGATGGAAATAGCGGCGGCGTCCCCAGAGTGCATGTTCGACACTTTGATCTAAACTTTCAGCTAAGTGGCCAAGGCGACTACAGGTTTCGAAACTGGCCACTTCGATTCTACCGGGGATGAAGTTATCTTGGCTAAACAGTAATTCACCTAAGGGGCGAGTACCCAAACTAAGGAAATCCATTTTGCGCTCGGCCATTAATTTTTCAGGGATCAAGGTTCTGGCAAATACCCAAGGTATCGAGTCGAGGCAAAGCAAGACTTCACGGATCCATACAGCACCTTGCTGGGGATATTCGCCCTCTAAGGGAGCATGCAGTCCTTCGCCTAGTATCTTTACTTCAAATTGAGCACAGCAAGTTTTGAGTTTTTGCGTTAGGCTGCCAGTGGCAAGCAACCATTCTTTCAAGGGCGATTTGGGGAGTTTGTCGGCTAGATCGGCTGAAAACCACTGAATAGATTCACCATAGGGAAAGCTTAAGCTAGTCACATTCATTAAATACTCGTTACAATATAAACAAACGTCGGCAGTCTAGCATGTCGCGACGCGAGCATATATACCCAAGCTACTTCCAGATACGGATACTGCATCTTCAGGTTGTTTGGCTATATAGATTGGGAAGTTTCTTCCATTACCATTATTGTTTTAGGGAGCCGTAAGCCGCTATGAAAAAATTACTCTCAGTCTGTCTGATCCTGTTTACCAGTGTTTTCAGTGTTTATGCGGCCGATGAAAAAGAAGCAGCACCTGCTGCAGCAACCCCACCTACGGGTGAGTATGCCTACTATGGTTTCGAACCCGAAATTGTCACTAACTATATTTCTAATCGCAAGAAATTGGGTTTTGTGAAGATTAGCGTTGAGTTAATGGTAAAGAGTCCAGATGATCTAGTGACAATTGAGCTCCATAATCCATTATTGCGAGCCGCAATTGTTGAAGTGTTAGGCAATCAATCGGAAGAGAAGATTAAGTCGCTCACGGGTCGTGAAGAGATTCGTCGTGAGTGCTTTGAAATGGTCAACAACTTGATCACCAAAGAAGCTGGCAAACCCTTGATCGTAAACTTATTGTTTACCTCTTATCTGTACGATTAATTTACTGCCCCATTCCATGGGCTGACTCAGGTCGGCCCATTGCGTTACAAGAGCTATTATGTCAAAACCTGCCGTGAAACCCGTCCAATTAGTGACTGCGAAACGCCTAACGAGTACAGCCAACATTGGTCATGCAAAAACTAAAGCACCAAAGCAGGCTAGAACTGAGGTGAAAGGCAAAGCCAAGTCGGTCAAAAACAGGCCTAGTGCTGAGATTAAAAAAGCTTTACATCCTCGAAATGTACACTTGAACGGCTATGATTTTCCGGCGCTGATGAGTTCATTCCCTAAGCTAAAAGCCTTTGTTCGACCCACGCCTTATGGGGCTTTATCGGTCGATTTTGCCGATCCGTTAGCAGTTAAAATCCTTAATGCGGCGCTACTGAAATATCATTATGGGATTGAGTCTTGGGATATTCCTGATGGAGCGTTATGTCCTCCTATTCCCGGTCGAGTCGATTATTTACATTATTTAGCAGACCTTCTAGCCGAAGGCGATGATGTATTTGCTTTGGATAAAACTAGGGTATTAGATATCGGCACTGGCGCGAACGGTATTTATCCCATATTGGGTTGCCAAGTATACGGTTGGCAATTTGTCGCCTCGGATATTAATGCCGGTTCACTCAGTAATGTGCAGAGTATTATTGAGCAAAACCCATTGCTGCAAGGGCAGATAAGTTTACGATTACAGCCAGATGACAAGGCGGTCTTCAAGGGAATCATTCAAGCCGGAGAACGTTTTGAGTTAACCCTGTGCAATCCGCCATTTCATGCCTCTATGGCTGAGGCGAGCGAAGGTACAAAGCGTAAGGTGAATAATCTGCAGCTCAATCGAGGTGGCTTGGTCAAGTCTTCCCCTAAGCTGAATTTCGGCGGTCAAGCGGCTGAGCTTTGGTGCCAAGGTGG
The DNA here is from genome assembly GCF_025653905.1 of Shewanella sp. SM71. Lineage (NCBI taxonomy): Bacteria > Pseudomonadati > Pseudomonadota > Gammaproteobacteria > Alteromonadales > Shewanellaceae > Shewanella > Shewanella sp. SM71. Next base: position 73,939 of record NZ_JAKKRW010000020.1, on the reverse strand, counting down.
TGAACGACAGTTTCTAGCGACTATGATCCGTGAGAGCCAAATGGTTGCAGATCAATGCTTATGGTTTACCAGTCTAGTGTCGAAGAAGGAAAACCTGAAACCTTGTTATCAAGCCTTAGCGCAGTTGAAAGTCGATACTGTGAAAACGATTGAGATGCAGCAGGGTAATAAAATTACGCGGGTTTTAGCGTGGAGCTTCCAGTCAGCAGCTAAGCGCACAATCTGGCGCGGTGAACACTTAGCCCGTTAAGGCTTTTGGGTATGACCCAATTAAGTACTGTTAACAAAACAGGCGCCAATAGCGCCTGTTTTTATTAAAGGTAAAAATAGCCACTGTTACTGCGGCTTTTCTTCCTTATGCTCGCGACGGAATAACGCCCACTCTTCAATTGCTTCACCGCTGGGTAAGGTGCAGATCCCATGTTCACCTTCGGCGGTTTTCTCAATTGTTAATTTGCCACCAATGGAGACACAATACTCAGAGGCGGGATTGGCTATTTTTGCTTGTTCAGTATCACTGCATCCGACTAATACCACACTCGCCAGAAGTGGAGCAGTAACAAGCAGGAATTTGATTTTCATAGACACTCCTTGGTGAGTTATTTTCGCCCTAAAATCCGCAGGATCCGTAGGAACAAGTTGATGATATCCATATACAAAGCAGCGGCGCTATCGATAGCATTATCTATGGTTTTAGGAATTTGATTCGCTCGTCCCCAGTCATAACCAATATAACCGCAGAAAATCAGCACGACTATCCAATCTAAAATGCCGTGGTGAGTATTAAAGATAAACACTTCAATCAGTTCGACGACGATAACGAGCAATAAAGCAATCGTGAGTGCGCCGGAAATTTTTTGGAAAAAGGCGGGGAAGAGTGTGCCTAAACACATCATGGCTATGGTCACTAGCCCTGTGATACGAATGGCTTCGGTCACCAATTCGGGATCGTATTGACTAACCACCATATTGATAATTAAGCCGAAAGGTACGACTACAAAGTTGTAGCCAATAAAACTGACAACGGGATTAGTCGATTTTTGGAATAGATAAATCCCAAAGAAACAGGAGGCGAAATAGCCGATAAAGAAAATCCAAGGATTAACATTGGCAATCGCCTCTGGGTCGATATTGGTGACCATCCAATAGTTAACGGCAAAACCCCAAATCAGCGTGAGGCCGATAACGAGGTTGTAAATACCTGCGCCAACTATTGGGTCGTCTGTGGTCATGCGGTCAAATACACTGTTTTCCGAATCCATATGTTTTCCTTGTGATTTCCTTATTTTAACGGGCCATTAAGCGTCATCAGTGTTGGGCTATATGACGGCAAATTAAGCGGTGGCAATTAAGCTAGTGTAAATAAAGCCGTTTTTCAAGTGAGAACAACCTAAGCCTCTTCAGTGTCACAAACACTGCAGCGGGCTTGTTTCGGTAACTTCATCTCGCGAAACTCCATCGTCATCGCATCGATCATCAAAATGCGTCCCGCTAAGGTTTTACCCATGCCAGTGATCACTTTGATGGCTTCAACCGCCTGCAAACAACCTATCATGCCGACGACAGGGGCTAGGATACCCGATTCAACGCAGCTCAGTTGTTGCTCGCCAAATAGGGCGCTAAAGCAATGATAACAAGGCGTTTCGCTGTGATAATCGAACACAGTGACCATGCCTTCCATCCGAATTGCCGCGGCAGACACTAAGGGCACTTTATGCTTAAAACAGCTGAGATTAAGTTGCTCGCGCACACTGACATTATCGGTGCAGTCGAGCACTAGATTGTGATCGGCGACAAGGGCGTCAATCTCATAATCATCTAATACGGCATTGATAATATTGATCTTAATAAAGGGATTGAGCTGCATGAGGCTCTGTTTAGCCGATTCGACTTTAGGCTGGCCGACATTAGCATCTTGATGCAGCACTTGGCGCTGCAGGTTGGATAATTCAACTGTATCAAAATCGACCAGTGTCAGTTCACCAATACCCGCAACCGTGAGGTACTGGCTGGCGGCACAGCCCAAACCGCCAGCGCCTATCATCAGCACTTTGGCTTGTTTTAAGCGTTCTTGACCGTCGATATCCATAGCCTTGATGGATATTTGGCGGCTGTATCTTAAGAGTTCGCTGTCGCTGAGAATATCTTTTGGCACATTCATTGGGATTTTCCTAGCAAAGCACGCTGTTAAATGGCTCGACAGTCACTTGGGTGCCAGCGGAAGTATCACCTTGGAATTGCTCCAATAAAACGAAACAGTTTGCTAAGCTCATCGAAGTCAACATGCCAGAACCTTGGCTACCAGTAATGGCAACTTCAAGTTTACCTTGTGCATTACGGCTTAAAATGCCCCGTTGATATTCGACGCGGCCCGGTTGTTTACGCACAGGCGTGGTGAGCGTAGCGTCTAACATCAAAGGTGCAACTGGGGTTAACCCCTGCATCTTGTTCAGTATTGGCCAAACGAGTTTGTAAAACGTCACCATAGAAGACACGGGATTCCCCGGTAAACCACAGAATATCGCTTTGCCGATACGGCCCATGGCAAAGGGCTTGCCTGGTTTGATGGCGAGTTTCCAGAAGGTAATTTTGCCTTCCTCATCAAGAATTTGTTTAGTGAAATCCGCTTCACCGACCGACACGCCACCCGAGGTTAATACCATGTCGGCTTGGCTGGCCGCATGGCGAAATGCCTGACGTATGGCTTCAGGATCATCGGCTATTACGCCTAAATCGAGCCATTCCACGTTAGCGCGGCTGAGTAAGCCTTGGATCGAGTAACGGTTTGAATCGTAAATTTGTCCTAGGGCTAATTCGCTGCCAACGGGACGCAGTTCATCGCCTGTGGAGAAAAAGGCCACTTTAAGCTGACGATAAACTCGCACTTGGCTAACACCAATCGTGGCCAACACCCCGAGTTCGGCGGCACCAATTTGAATGCCAGCACTGAGCACTTTAGTGCCTTGGGTGAGTTCTTCACCGCGGCAACGCACATTGGCGCCTTGCGCCCTAGGGTGGCGGATATGAATAATCTCTCCTTCAACCTCGGCTTCTTCCTGCATTTGCACTGTGTCATAACCTGTAGGCACAGGCGCGCCTGTCATGATCCGCACGCAGGTATTAGGTTTGGCTTCACCTTTAAAACCATGGCCGGCGAAGGAACTGCCGATAAGGCGCAATGCGGTCTGATTGGTTTGCGTATTTAAGTCGACAAAACGGAAGGCGTAGCCGTCCATAGAGGAGTTGTTAAAGGGCGGCAGGTCGATGCAGGAAGCTAAATCTTCTGCTAGGACGCGGCCAAGGGCATGGGGAAGCAATACGACTTCGGTGTCTGACACTGGGCTAACTTGCTCGAGCAAAAGGGGAATAGCTTGATCTGGATGCATTAAGCTAGGTTGCGAACAAGGATCGGCTGTTACGGACATTAGGGTCTGCCTTATATGCAATGGGTCGTAATGACGCTGAATGAATTTCCACCTGATTATGACTGGCTATTATGCCACGCTGATCTGGGATGGCTATGATTTGCATGTGAGTTTCTGTGATAGGCCAGTCAGTTTTTTCTGCCACTTTGGGCGATAACCTCGCTAGAAGTCATACAATTTACTGCGCTAATTCGAGGGTTGAACGCGAGTCGATGAACAAATGAAAATCATTTTTATCAATGAATCATTAACTTAGCAAGAAATCCAAAGGTAAATTTTGTTGCTTTTGTCGACCCCCTTGATGACAATGTCCCCCATGATTCAGTTCGAATGCAAAAGAGGATTTACTATGCTGTCTGCAACTATGATCGAAAAGTTGAATGAACAAATTAATATGGAGTTCTTCTCCTCAAATTTATACCTGCAAATGAGTGCGTGGTGTGAAGATCAGGGATTTGAAGGCGCAGCTAAGTTTATGCGTGAGCACGCGGATGAAGAAATGGGCCATATGCGTCGTCTGTTCACGTATGTGAGTGAAACCGGTGGCTTACCTTTGTTAGGTGCGATTGCGGCGCCACAGTCACAGTTCGATTCTTTACTGACATTGTTTGAATTAACCTATGAGCATGAGCAACTGATTACCCGTCAGATCAATGCCTTGGCCCATGCCGCATTTTCGAATCAAGATTACTCAACCTTTAACTTCTTACAATGGTATGTCGCTGAGCAGCACGAAGAAGAAAAGCTGTTTAAGTCGATTGTCGATAAGATACGTTTAGTGGGCGAAGATGGTAAGGCTCTGTTCTTTATAGATAAAGATTTAGCTAAGCTAGCCTCTAAGGGTGGCGAAAGCATAATGAACGGTCAAGGCCAACCACAGGCTTAAACCCGTTTTATTTGCCACAAAAAAAGCAGCCTAGGCTGCTTTTTTGTTCTTTATCGTTTTATTTTTTATAAGCTTAGATATTCACGCATTTATCTTGATAGCCATCATTCAACAGCGCTGTGTGCTTGATGCGTAGCAAGGGAGTGATCTCGTTAAAGGGGAGCGGTTTGGAGATCAAATACCCTTGAGCGAAGTGACAACCTAAATCTCGTAGGAAGTGCCACTGTGCTTCGGTTTCTATGCCTTCAGCAACTAACTCCATTTCTAGGCTTTGCCCCATCATGACAATCGCTTTGACTAAGTTGGCGTTCGAGTTATTTTCGAGGGCATTTTCCACAAAGCTGCGGTCGATTTTAATCACTGAAATTGGGAATTTTTTCAGATAACTCAGGGAAGAATAACCCGTACCAAAGTCATCGATATAGATTTGCGAGCCTAAATGACGAATAGACTCGAGCGTGCTCAAGCAATGGCTGGCATCGCCCATCAGCATGCTTTCAGTGATCTCAATATGCACATTTCGTGGGTTAACGTGGTGGCGGTTGAAGCACTCTTGCAACACTTGGTCGAACCCCATACCGCGTGTATTGATACATTGGCGGCTGGAAACATTAATCGCGACATTGATATTTAAGCCACTTTTCTGCCATTGCCTCAGGTCATGCATGGCTTGGTTGAGCACCCATTCGCCCATAGGCTCTATCAATCCAGTCTCTTCGGCTAATGGGATAAATTGATCCGGCGGGATCAACCCAAGCTCGGGATCTTGCCAGCGGATAAGGGCTTCGACGCTGCAGACACTTCCGGTTTGCATATCCACGATAGGTTGATAATGCAGGGCAAATTCATTTTGTGCCACGGCACGGCGTAGACGTTGTTCTAACTCCATCCGGGCGAACATGGCTTGATTCATACCCGCGGTGAAGTATTTAAAATTGTTCCGTCCCGCATCTTTGGCTTGATACATGGCGGTTTCGGTATTGCGGGTGAGTGAGCCAGTATCTAACCCATCTTCGGGATAGACGCCAATACCAAAGCTGGCCGAAATCTGGATCTCGCGGTCATTTAAGTTAAATGGCATACCTAAGGTTTCAATGATTCGGGTTGCCATGTGTTCTATGGCGAGTTCGTTAGTCAGCCGTGGCAAGATAAGCACAAACTCGTCGCCACCGATACGTGCGATAAAATCGGTTTTCCCCGCAATGCCTTCTAAGCGCTTTGCGACATCTTTAAGTAATAAGTCTCCAGTGGCATGGCCTTGTACATCATTGATATATTTGAATTGATCCAAATCAATCAGCAAGATAGCCAGCTTGCGAGAGTCATGCTGCGCCACATGGATTTCGTGCTGTAGTCGTTCATTGAACAGCTTACGATTAGGCAGCCCAGTTAACCCATCGAAGTTGGCCTGATACCAAAGATCCTGCTCATATTGCTTACGCTTACTGATATCCATAAATAAACCAATATGTTGGATTATTTTACCTTGCTCATTTCGCACCACAGTGATCGCTAGATACTCGGGATATACTTGGCCATCTTTGCGTTTATTCCAAACTTCACCCTCCCATTTGCCTTCTTTTTGTAGTGACTCCCACATGGCGGTATAAAAGTGTTTAGGATGACGGCTAGAGCTGAGTAGGGAGGGACTGCGGCCTTTTACTTCTTCCAATGAATAGCCCGTAATGTGGCAAAACGCGGGGTTGACCAGTTCAATATGGTTGTCGGCATCTGTCACCACTATGCCTTCGGCAGAATAGTCAAACACAGCTGCGGCACGGCTTAGGGCATGGTTCGCTTTTTGCCGTTCGCTAATCATACGGTTCATGGCACGGGCCATGCGGGCGAGTTCATCTGTGCCTGAGACTTGGATATTAATATTGAGCTGTGGATCTGCTGCCATTTGCTGCATGTCATTGGCAATCTTAGTGATCTTATCCATAAAATTGCGGATGATCTTTTGTCCAAGCCAAAGTGTGATGGTCGCGGTGAACAAAGCCGAGAACAAGTATAAGCCGAGTAAGATTAAGGTGTGGTTTTGTTGATATTCGCTCTGCTGCGCCATGTTCTTGGTGATATTTTGCGCCAGCAAATGTAGTTGATTGATACGCTGAGTGGTGAGATCCCACCACTCCTGGCTATCAATTGGATGTGGCGGCATTAATAGTTGGCTCATCGCTTGGCTTAATTTGTCCTCACTGGCAGGGACTTGCGCGATGGCTTTGATCTCCGTCATCGGCAAACCTTGCTGCTTCAGTTGCTGCAACTTGACCATGCTGAACTGGTATTGATTTATGCTGTCCTCAATGGTTTTGAGCGCCACCTTAAATTCGGGTAGAGAACGAGTCTCGTGACTGAGTTCATCCAAATTAAGCTGAATCGTCGCAAGTGCTGCATTAAATTTTTGCAGTGAAATCTCATCGCCCTTAAGCAAATAGTCCTGAAAACTGCCCATTAAGCCACCGTAACCTAAGTAGGCATTAATATTTTGTGCCAGAGCGCTAATGCGAGTTTGTTGTTCAATTTGCTTGCTGATTTGCAGAATGCGTTGATTTTCTGGCGAATCTTGTAGGTTTTGCAGTAAGGACCTTCTATCGGAAATTGATGCATTACTCGCGTGCATCACGGCTCGCTCATATTCATACATAAAGGAGATTATGGTGCGGTAATCATTAATATTGAGTGACTTGCTGAGCAGTAATTGATTGATGGCACTTCGTTCTTTTACGGCCAACTCCTGCACCATAAGCAGGTTCAATAGATCGGTATAGGCACGGGACTGACTGATTTCATTGGTTTGTAACTGTAATAACTGGATGAGCTGTAAAAGCTGAGTGTGGAATTGATTATAGAGTTCCGTAAACTGACTCAGTGTTTCGTCTGTGTGGTTTTGGTGAACGTTAGCGAGTTTGTTGCCTGTGAGTTTGAGCGCATCCAACAATGCATTCATTTTGTTTGCTTCAATACTTTTAGGGTCGAGCGCCTCCAGAAGATGCTCTAAAGGCTCACTGTTCAGTAATGCATCGAGTGCTTTTGACCTAGTCGCTTGTTGCTGTAATAGCACTTCATCGGTTGGTCGCTGATTTGTACTTAGACCATATTCGTTTTGCAACTGATAGAGTAGCTCAGTGATTTGTACCGTCGTTTGTACCGCAAGATGATTGTGCTTGGCTGAGTGTGATTCCTTTATCAAGTCATGCATGCGCGTCAGAATGAAAAAGCTCATCATTAATAATGGGACTAACGAAAACAGAATGAGCTTTTGCTTCAAACTGAGATGGTGTAGCGCTGACGGCATTAAAGATCACTCCACTCGTTCACCTAGGCAGAAAAAGAAAATTCAACGTAATAACGTTGAATCCGAGTTACAAATAGGACTAGGCACAGGGTGAGGATATTTAACATAGGCGGCCAGCCACCGCGACCTTTAGTTTATGGATATCTAATCTAGGTCACGAAATTAAGCAAATTGTTATATATCATGCTAAGAGACTATTTTTATTAACCTATTTTGCACCTATCAAACAAGCATTTGCTTTGTCTGTGATGTGAAGCAGTATTTCATCATTCGAAAGAATGACTTGTTTAACTTTACCTTTCATCGGTTTTTTAGTGCATTAGGTGGAACGCGATTGTTAACGGTAAATCTACTTAAATAAAAAGGACGTTTGCCGCAGCTAAACGTCCTTCTATTTAAATCAATGCCCTAGATTCAGGCGATTGGCATGTTATCTAGCCGACATTGGCCAGCAATGATTTGCGATAAACGACAATATCTTCAATCGTTAATACGGGTATATTGTGCTGCGCACCGAAGGCAATAATTTCGGGTAAACGCGCCATAGTGCCATCGGTGTTAGTGACTTCACACAATACGCCAGCGGCTTTTAAACCCGCGAGTTGCATTAAATCAATAGTGCCTTCAGTGTGACCACGGCGGGTCAATACCCCACCCGGTTGGGCGCGAAGTGGATACACATGGCCAGGACGAGCGAGATCACTTGGCTTAGCGCCATCGGCAATCGCCGCTTTAATGGTGGTCACGCGATCGGCGGCAGAAACCCCTGTAGTCACACCAACTTTAGCTTCAATACTCACAGTAAACGCCGTGCCGTATTGGCTCGAGTTGTTTTCCACCATAGGGGGCAACTCGAGGGCTTTGACTTTTGCATCGGGTAAACACAGGCAAACAATACCGCTACATTCACGGATGAGCATGGCCATTTGAGCGTTAGTCAGCGTCTCGGCAGCGAAAATTAAATCGCCTTCGTTTTCTCTATCTTCGTCATCGACAACTAACACACCTTGGCCTTGACGCAGGGCATTAAGACCCGCTTCAACGCGTTCGATAGCAGTACCAAAAGGAGCAAGTAAAGACTGATTCATGGTTAATATCCTTAAATAAACGACATTGGAATATCCAGAATCAGGGCGTGCAGAAATACAACGTAATCAAACCAAAAGGCTCGATTTTGCTGTAGCAATATCACTTCACTTGGGGTGAAGTTATTGCAAAACATGAGGCTAACACTGAGATACATCAGCGCGTTGCACTGAGATACCACAATGTTGTCTTACATTCTCTTCCATCCGGACTCAGCACTGTCGCCATTAAAGCAAACAGTCCATTACCGTCGGCTCTGGAATAGTCAGTTTTGCACTAGGCAAAATCTAAGGCACCAGATCTGCTGACCCCGAAAGTGATTTCGGGCGCTCGCGGGCTTTGGGTGTCGCTCAGCAAAATAATCACTTAGTCGTTACCCATTTACCGCCGGTGGGGAGTTTCACCCCGCCCTGAGAATTTGCTTTTGAGCCATTTGCGCTCAAAAACGCGGTTATGTTGCTCTTATTTACCGCGAATGGCAACTTCTCGCGTTCAATGTTTGCGCTAGTGCACACCTGACCACTATCATACTGAACACATAAGCTAATTGACTTGCCGTCGCATTCTTCGACGGTCGTTATGGACGTCACAAGGACGTATAAATGCGCTCTCTGCTACTCACTTTAGGTATTGCTATGCTGTTATCCGCTTGTTCGACCTCCAAAGGGCAAGTACCCGCCCCGGTTGCTGAAAAAATTCCCCATGTGATGACTTTACATGGCGTAACGCGTACCGATGATTACTATTGGCTGCGTGATGATGAGCGCAAAGATCCTAAAGTGTTGGCCTATCTCAACGCTGAGAATCGTTATACCGCTGCTTATTTCAAACCATTAAAGCCATTGCAAGATGGTCTTTATAAGGAGTTAACCGAGCGTTTAGTCGCCGATGAGTCGAGCGTGCCGTACCAATGGCATCAGCACAGCTATTATCACAGATACCAAGAGGGCAGCGAATATCCGCTGATCAGCCGTAAGGGCGCCGATGGTGTTGAGCAAGTGATGCTCGATGTTAACGAGCGAGCTAAGGGCCATGAGTTTTATGGTTTAGGCGGCGCGAGTGTGAGCCCAGATGAAACCATGTTGGCCTTTGGTGAAGACGTCCTCAGCCGCCGTGTATATCACATCTATTTTAAAGACTTGGCTTCGGGCGATATGATCACCGACGTGCTTGAAAATACCGAAGGTCGCGTAGTGTGGGCGAACGACAACAAGCATGTGTTCTATATCGCCAAAGATCTAAAAACCTTGCTGGGCTATCAAGTGTATCGCCACGAGCTGGGCACTAAGCAATCGAGCGATGTCTTAGTGTATGAAGAACAAGACGATTCATTTTATATTTCACTGGGCAAAACCTTAGATGAGTCGCAAATTGTGTTGTTCCAAGAAAGCACCACGACGAGTGAAGTGTCTATTCTCGATGCCAGCGAGCCTTTAGGTTTATTCAAGCCAGTGTTAGCGCGGGAAGAAGGTCACGAATACAGTGTGTCTAAGCTGGGTGATACTTATTACATTCTCACCAACTGGCAGGCGACTAACTTCCGTTTGATGAAAGTCGCCATTAAAGATGCGGCGGACAAATCTAAGTGGCAAGAAGTGGTTGCGCATAATCCCAATGCCCGAATCGAAGACGAGTTGGTGCTCAAGGATTATCTGATTATTCAAATCCGCGAAAACGGCTTGAGCCGGATTAAAGTGATGCCGCTCAATGGTCAAAAGCCCTTCGAGTTGAGCTTTGATGAGCCTGCTTATGTGATGGGTTTAGAGATCAATTCCCAGCAAGACAGCAATAAGTTACGCATTTTTTACTCCAGCCTAACGACGCCAGAAGCCGTATACGAATATTCACTGGTGAATCCCGATAGACGTGATTTATTAAAACAAGATCAAGTCTTAGGCGGCTTCGATGCCAGCCAGTATCGTGCCGAACGGATATTTGTGACGGCCCGCGATGGTGCGAAAGTGCCCGTCTCTTTGGTGTATCGCAAAGATAAATTCAAGAAAGATGGTACTAACCCTCTGTATCAATACGGTTATGGATCTTACGGTTACACAGTAGAACCCGATTTTTCTTCATCTGTTATTAGTTTGCTCGACCGCGGTTTTGTGTATGCCATTGCCCATGTACGCGGCTCAGAAATGCTCGGCCGTCCTTGGTATGACAATGGTAAGCTGTTGAATAAGCAGAATACCTTCAATGATTTTATTGACGTAACAACGGCATTAACGGCGCAAGGTTATGGCGACAAAAACAAGATCGTCGCTTCTGGTGGCAGCGCGGGTGGTTTGCTAATGGGCGCGATTGCTAACCAAGCTCCGGATAAGTATTTCGCCCTTGCAGCCCATGTACCTTTTGTTGATGTGGTGACGACTATGCTGGACGAGTCGATTCCGTTGACGACCAATGAGTATGACGAGTGGGGCAATCCGAACGAGAAAGCCTATTTCGATTACATGCTGAGTTACTCGCCCTACGACAATGTCACCGAGCAAGAATACCCACACATGCTAGTGACGACTGGTTTGCATGATTCCCAAGTGCAGTATTTTGAACCCGCCAAGTGGGTCGCTAAACTGCGCGATGTACAGAATAAGTGGTACAAGATGGATGATAAGGTGTTGTTATTCAATGTGGATATGGAAGCTGGCCACGGCGGTAAGAGTGGTCGCTATCGCCAATACCAAGACACAGCCCAAGAATATGCCTTCTTCTTGAGTCTATTAGGTATGGCGAAGTAGGTCATTCGCAAGTGACTGGATCAGCCGTCAACCTAGGTAATACTGACAGAGGCGCTTTACAGCAACATGAGTCACTGGTGGCAGATACACTTGCCCCAGTGGCTAGCGCTGTCGCTACGACAGAAGATGCGCTGAATCCCGTACCATTAAATCCTGTACCTCTGAAGCCTACACCCATAAAATCAGCATCCCTCTGGTACTTGTATCTAGTCCGCTGCGCCAACGGGCATTTATACACAGGTGTCACCACCAACGTAGCGCGACGTTTTAGCGAGCATCAGTCGGGTGGCATTAAATCCGCTAAGTATCTGCGCGGTAAAGGTCCATTAACGCTGATGTATCAAGAGCAGGTTGGCAGTCACGGCGATGCACTACGCCGTGAAATTGCAGTTAAAAAGTTAAGCCGTGCTCAAAAGCTGGCGTTGATTGAGTCAGGGCGTGGATTACTAGAGCGTTAACACTGCATCATACTTGTTCTGTGACGAGGAATGATTAAGCACTGTGTCATTCCAGTGACTCGCCGTAAATATGTCCCTATAGGCTCGACGACGGCATCCATGCCGTCAACGGTCACTTCCATGTCAGTGCTTAATCTGGCTAACTGCATAGTATCCTGTTACCTAGAGCATTCTCTTAAGCCTAATGTCAGACAGAACTATCTATCTTAGTTGGCATGATCCTATTGCAATATATGATAGGTTTGTAACTCGCACATGGGATATTCTGTCTGATAGATTGTTGTGTAAGGAAAGTGATAGAAATCTGATTAATTTATTTTGATACAAATAGTTAACGATGCACGCTTTCTCTGCTCTAATGAGGTAAGCGAGCATGCACACTATTCAAAGGTTATCTTAATGGAGGTCTTTTTTATATGCATGGCGTTTGCAAATTATGTAATCAAGAAGCGAAGCTTGAGTTGAGTCATTTTATTCCAAAATTTATAGGAAAGTGGCTTAAGAAGACTTCAATTACGGGTTATTTAAGAGATGGAAATCAAGTAAGTAAACGACAGCAAGATATAGCCAAAGAATATTGGTTATGTGGAGCTTGCGAAGATTTATTTTCAACATGGGAAAGAACTTTTTCGGTTAAAATATTCCACCCTTATATGAAAAACTCGAGTTTAGTAGCAGTGTATGGAAATTGGTTGTCAAAATTTGCAGCCTCTTTGTCTTGGCGAACACTTACTTATGTTCGCAGCAAAAATAGCCATGAAACTAAACCGCAAGAATACCTAGAAATGTTGGCAAAAGCTGAAGAGGGGTTAGCCAACTTCTTACTTGGTAAATCTTCAAACTTATACGAATTTGAGCAACACATATTTCCTCTTGATGTTATTGAGTCAACAAATTTCGATAGTCTTCCAACAAACATCAATCGGTATTTCCTTCGTGCTATTGCCATGGATATTGTGGGTAACTCACAAGGCACGTACATTTATACGAAGTTACCTTCGTTTATTGTTATAGGTGTAATTAAGTCAAAGCAATCGAAACAAATGCGATCTAGCCGTGTGGCTATTAGCGGCGGAACAATATCCCCAAGACAGTATGTCTTTCCTGACGGTTTTGATGGTTATATCAGGGATGCTGCAAATAAAATATCTGAACTATACGAGCAAATCCCAGAAGAACAGCTTGCAAAGATTGAAAATTATGTGATTGATAATGTGGATAAAGTGGTAGGTTCAAAACTGTTTGAAGCTATTGTCCATGATTATGAGAGGTTTGGTCGAAAGTCATTAAGATAATAAAGCATTTAAGAGTGATTCCTAAAGCTTGGTATTTTTAGTTCAAGGTTGGGGGCTAGTGGCAATGTTGCTCATACTTGAATGCAACATTATATGTGAAGTTTATTAAGGCATTCATTGTTCAATTTGGCCACAGGTATACTCAAAGGTTAATGAGATTAAGCACTGTCATGGAAGTAACCGTTGGCGGCATGGCCGCTCTTTCACATCCATGTGATCGCGGTATTTGCACTTCTGTATGCAGCAGATGCCGCCGTCGAGCCTATAGGTGCACTTCTTGTTAAACGACAGGGCGGCGAGTCACTGGAATGGCAGTGCTTAATAGCTTAACGATTAACTTTCATAATAAATCAAATGGTTAAGCTTTAGTCGTCACCAAAGACTGGTCTGCATTGGGGTTAGAGAAGTAGAAATTGAGAGTTAAAAAAATGCCACTGGCCGGTTTATTGCCGGATTTATTATTGGGGTGAGTCGATTTTTTCTTCTGCTGAGCGATAAGTTTGTCTGCTATTGGTATTCTGAACTCCATTCAACAGCTTAAGAATGCCACTTACACAGATCTTTTCGCGCTCTCGAACTACATGTCCGGCCTTTTTCTATGCTTAATTTACAATCCCTGGTAGGGCTTCTCTTAAAAGTTCCAACTCCTTTTTGTTTGCTTTAATCCAAAGTTTTTTCAAGTTTGGTATCGAAGCCAAGATTTCTACTGTCTCTTTAGTTTTAATTACATTTGTTTCAACAAGATACAACGCAAAAATATTTTTATTTCCACGCAACTCGTCAATACTGGACAACTGTGGGTTTCCACTGAGGTCTAAAATTTTTACGCTGTCCAGCGTTGAAATGATAGAACCAAAATCTAACTTTTGACATTTATTTAAAGATAAGTAGCTTAAATTCTGGGTGTTTCCGGTAATTTCAGAGAGTTTGCTTGCATGGGACACACTTAATGATTCAACTGAGTCTGAGCATAAATTAATTGACTCTAATGAACGAACAATGGAGCAGTTTAATGAAATTGCGACATCAACTTTTAGATTAATAACTTTGGAGTTGAATATATTTACATGCTTAATCCCGTCAACCAATTCAGATGATTCATTTTGCTCAACATAACCTTTCCGAATGAATGCCATTATGGCTTTCCAATCATCTCGCTGCCACTCAGTGTTATATACATAATCCAATATTGGTAATATAGAATCGAAGGTAGGTAATGAATTTTCCCATCTCTGCCATTCTGAAACATTTTCTGGTGCTAACTTTATATATTTCTTAAAAGATGAAATGTCCATATTATCACTTAATTAAAATTGGGTTGTCGAATTCAGAACGTTGATCTCTTCCGGTATATTTTTGCATTTCTTTTGAGAAGCGGCTCTAAATTCTGATGATTTATTCTGTCACGCTATCCCTTTACTCACTCTTATTTGAGCTGACTAAAGCTTTAAAGCGAAGGTCACTCTTGCTCAGAGGGGTAAGTGCCTCGGCTTGGGTGAGATATTGCATAGTGATGTGGATAGCATCTTGATGGTGACTAAATTCCCTAAAAATACGCTTTGCAATCAGCAGATTTAATTGATGTGTAGCTAATGAGGCATGCTCATGCTTTATCTGTAAAATAACATCTTCTAGGGAGATAGGGGGAATTTCTTCCAAGGTTATAAGAAAGGCTTTTGCGACAGTCCTGGCGTGTGATAAATAGTCTGAGTGCGCATCTAAGGCGTAAATATGCTTGAAAATGTGTTTGGCTAGGGCTTTATTGCCGTTGCGATAAAAAGATTCGCCATCAAAACAAATATCCCCTAGTCCTTCCATTATCTGTCTAGGGTTATCCGATAGAGAAAGCGCTTCAATTTCTTTTTGGTATTCCGAAAACTGATCCATATTCTCGACCTTACTGGCAATACAGTGTGACTTTTCGACTATTGAAGTGGGAAGGCTGACAATCTTAGCAAATCCACAAGGTTAAAGCGTAACGGTCTGAATAAAATCAACATCATTTCTGCAAACTCAAGCTTAATTTCGGTATAAAAAAATGCCACTACAAGGGGTTAGTGGCATAAATGCATAAGTCGGGCATACGCTTAAAAGGGTGGGTAGAAGACTGACATCTTGGCTGGGAACCGTTGCAACATCAGCCTCTACGCCGGGAAGTGGGTAAAACCTTTGGGAGTAGAGTGGTAAAACGGCGCGTTATTGCATGCTTACTGGGCCGTCGATTTTGTTAAATGTCACATCGCCAGAACCTGCCGCAAGAATCGTTAATCCCTTAGTGTTAAAGACATTAATGTTGCCTGAGCCATCTGTGATGGTCACAGCACTTTGCACATTGGCGACCTCTATGTTGCCCGAGCCGTCATCAATTGCGATATTGCCGCGAATATCGGTCACCTTGATGGCACCAGCGCCATCTTCAATGGTTAGGCTGCCGTTGATTTGGCTGATTTCAATATCACCTGAGCCATCCTCTATGTTGATATTGTTACCACCGTTGATAGTGAGTTCACCCGAACCGTCTTTGACGTTCATGTCCGACGTCATCTTGTTGATCAAAATAGCCCCTGAACTGTCATCTATATCCAGTGTAAAGTTCGCAGGGACTTGCAGTTTTAGGTCTATATAGGGCGAGTCATTGTTAGAATCTGTTTGCTCAAAGTTGGCCTTGAGCTTGGCTTTATTGGCTTTTTTCTCAAGGGTGAGAATGACTTTGCTGTCATCGTTGCCGTCCTTATTGCTATAGATGTCGGCGACGAGTTTAATTTGGCTAAGGCCTTTGACACCGATAATTTCCAAACTGCCTGCGCCAGTTTCTGCAATCAGGCCTTGTAAGTCTTGGCTATCGAGTGTGAGTTCGCGTTGTTGGTGGTCTAAGTCTGGCATGCCTGCTGCGTTCACATTAAGAATGCAGCCAGTGAGCGATACCCCAGCAGTAAAAAACACTATAAAAGCGAGGGTGAATATAAATGGGCGTAGTGACATGTTAGCTTCCTTGTTTATCTGGCACTCGATTTTTTGGGTGAGTGCTGAGTCGTCTTGCGATGTGTAAGACATTGCACAGCCCATGCCAATTTTAAGTTTCATTTATAATCAATTGGTTAAGCTGAAAGTGTCCGAGGTTAACTGTGCGGACATGTCCGCTACATGGGTGATTTACTCATAGATTAGTGAAATTGCTCATTTATTAAGTTAGTTTAAGCTCCGTAAGTCACGCGGAATCAAAAATACAAAAAAGACAAGAAGGGATGCTGATGGATTATTTAACAACAAACAAAACGGCTTGGGATGCGCGCACTCGGGTACATTTAACTTCTGATTTTTATGATGTGGCGGGCTTTCTTAGTGGTAAGACTTCGCTGCGGGAAATTGAGCTAGGTGAACTCGAGGTTGCAGGTAAAAGTTTGCTGCATCTGCAATGTCATTTCGGCTTAGACACCTTGTCGTGGGCGCGAATGGGATCGAGAGTCACTGGCGTCGATTTGTCAGAGGTCGCGATTGTTGAAGCGCAAAAGCTGGCAGAACGGACACAGTTGTCCGCCGAGTTTATCTGTAGCGATGTTTACAGTGTGGCGAGCAAGGTTGAGCCTCACGATATTGTGTTTACGTCCTATGGTGCCATTGTTTGGCTGCCGGATTTAACCCTATGGGCGCAGACGGTTGCCGACTGTTTAACACCCGGCGGACAGTTTTACATGGCCGAGTTTCATCCGGCGCAGCAGTTGTTCGATGGCTATAGCTATTTTAATCGGGGTGAGCCAGACATAGAGCAGGAAGGCACATATACCGAAAATACCGGTGATGATCAGCAAACCTTAATGTGCTGGTCGCACAGTTTATCTGAAGTGATCAATGCGTTATTGCAGGCGGGCTTAGTGTTGGAGTTTTTCCACGAATTTGATTTCAGCCCCTACAACTGCTTTGAAGGGCTCGAAGCGCAAGAAGATGGTCGTTATGTGTTAACACACCAAGGGCAGAAGGTGCCCTTGGTGTATAGCATCAGCGCGCGTAAGCCCGCTTAATCACTGCCGTTTTGTAATCGCGATGATCAGCGACTACGGTAGACCGGATACTTAAGGTATTGGTTATCGTAGTAAGGGCTGCGTTCATAGAACCAGCGTAGGCGTGCCTCAGGATCGGCGGCAAACTCTGTATTAGTCAGTGCTTTGTCGAACTCAGCTTGTAGCTTAGGATCATCTTTTAGCATCTTGGCCGCCAGTGGCTCTACCGCATAATCTTCAATGTATTCAGTGCGAGTGAAGATAGGATTGAAGAAACCCCATTGCAGTAAAGAATCTGGTGATTGCGGCTCAAGCAGTAAAATCGCCAGATCACCTAGCGGTTGATCCGTACTGATTTTAATGGTGCCAGCGGGCAGAGTAGTGCTGACTTTGGTTAACTCTGACTCGGCTTTGATCGTTTGGCGGCCCTCAAAATCCTTAGTGTTAAACACGGGATTGCTGAGAGTATATTGCTGCAATTTCAACTCGGTTGGCTTTTTGAGCGTGGTCATGCGAATGCCATGCACGTTAAGACGATCAATCACTTGAGTCCATTGAGCGGGAATATAGTAAGCACTCGGACGAGTAACCTTAATGTCGGGCACTGTTTCAGCCATCACAGGCAAGTTAGGGTAAAGCTTAGGTTCACCTGTCCAGCGCACAACTTCAGCGCCACTGATGGGGCTCTTTTCAAGTTGATAATCTATGCCTTTAAAATCCCAGCCTTTTTCTAATGGTGCTAATTTCCAAGTAAGGGTGATTAGCGGTGAGGTGCGGTATTTATCTTCTTGAATCGCACTCTTAAGTTTCGTCGCCTGTTCACCCACGGTTTTGAGGGTTTGCGCTAACATCACATAAGTGCCGAGCACCCTTTGCTTAAAGGGCTTTAGGCTGTGGTTTTCAACCAGAATGGTGGGCAAATGGCGAGCATCGCCATAACCGTTAGAGAAGCGCGGGCTTGGATTCCACAGCGACATGCCTTTGTTAATATCGGCGTTATCCACGGCAAAAATCAGTGCGCCGGGAATATGGCCTTGTTCCGTTAATGCGGCTTCAACCGCAGGTCTGTAGCTGTTTTCGAGCCAGCGGTAGCTCGCAGGGCTTAAGCCTTGGGCAAGGTTATAACCAAAGGTAACATCGTATTGATAGTCGATGCCGTCGGTAACATGGACATCGATATACAGATCCGGTTGCCATACGTTGATTGCGCGCAGCATGTGCTGCATTTCTAAGCTGTCGGCCTTAGCATAATCGCGGTTAAGGTTGAGATTATTAGCCGTAGTGCGCCAGCCCATATTCACAGGGCCACGTTGATTTACACGATTAAATTCGCCGCTGCGCTCATGGGCATCAACACTAAAAATAGGCACAAACAAGAGGTTAGCTTTATCGAGCAGGGCACTTTTATCGCCTTGGATAATGTCACGTAGTAGCATCATGCCGGCATCCTTACCGTCGATTTCTCCTGCATGAATTCCCGCCTGCACTAGCACTGTCGGCTTAGTGTTTTGTTTGAGGCGTGCCGATTCATTAATGCCTTCGCTGCTGGCGATATACATCCAAATATCGCGCCCTTGTGGGCTCTTACCTAAGCTCACCTTTTGTAATTTATCTGTCTCGCCCGCGAGTTTGTCGAGCCAAGCGATAGTGGCATCGTAGCTTGGACTTTCAATACCGCCACTTTGCTCAAAGGGAGTCGCCCACTCGCTATCAACACTTAACATGAGCGATTCGCTGGCGCCATGCCAAGTGATGCTGGGCGGTAAAATCGCATCGTTGACAAAGGTGTTGGCTCGTTCAGGAATGGGCGCTGGTTGTGCTTCTGGCGCCGTAACTGTGGTATCGGCAAGTACATTAGTCGCAGTTTCAGTTGCTTGGCTATTCGCTGCTGGACTTGCATCCTGTGACGTTGTGATTACTGGGGAGCCAACTGCCAATGTTTCTGTGGTAGAGGCTTGCGCCATCGTGGCTGCCGGAGTTGTTTGGGCTGTGGTTTTCGCATCATTGGCAAAAGCATTCCCAGGGTACAGATTGCCCGTAGAGAGACAGGCAATGGCGATAACGGAGAAAGAAAACAAGCGCATGAAAAGAGTCCATCTATCGAATTTTTATTAGGACGGTATCTTTTCATTAAACGCCCCGTTAACGCAAGGGCGGCTAAGGGTTATCCGGCATTTCTGACATGGATTTAAGCACTAAGCGGAAT
Organism: Shewanella sp. SM71; assembly: GCF_025653905.1. Lineage (NCBI taxonomy): Bacteria > Pseudomonadati > Pseudomonadota > Gammaproteobacteria > Alteromonadales > Shewanellaceae > Shewanella > Shewanella sp. SM71. The sequence goes on along the minus strand of NZ_JAKKRW010000020.1, from coordinate 54,549 downwards.
GGGAAAATCGACTAAGCCGTTTTGTTGGGCGTTATCTGAGAAGCTGGCCGCTTGTGATAGGCAATGTCGATAATGGCAATGTCTTTATAAAGTGCTTCGACGGCAATCGCGAGCTGATAAATCAGCCAGCTATAACCTGTGAGTGCAAATCCCTGCGGCACTTGGTCGTTTACGGCTGTCACTGGATCAGCGGTTGATGCTTGAGTGGCTGCGACTAGGGCAAGCTGGAGTCTGTGTTGTAATTCTTGATCTAAGCATTCTGGTAGTGTCGGTAATTGTTGAGCTTTACCCGCTACAAATTCTGCAAGTTGTTGCAAATAGAAGGCAAGCTCAGAGGCAACCGCATTAATCTGCAGATAGGCGTCTTTGTCTTCTTCCTGCCAGCGGGTTAAGGGTAAGAGTTCGAGTAAGGTGATTAAGCGCACTTGTTTATTGGCTAACTGCGACAGTAGCACTTTGTGTTTTTTGAGGGTTTGACTTTCCCATTCCAAGGAGAAAAACAGTTTCTTTTGAGTGAGTACGGCCTTCATCGCAGCCTCTAGTCTAGCGCGAAAATCGAGCTCATGATTGGCGGGCGCCTTAAGATGCTCGGCTAATACTTCGGCCATATTGTCGATGGCATGGGTGAGTTGGGAGCGCCAATCTTGTTTAGCTTTAATCGGGAAAATGAACAGTGAGACCAAAATAGCAATCACGCAGCCGGAGAGGATGTTGGCCGTGCGCCATAGTGCCTCAGAGGTGTCATGGTTGGCGTCGCCGACCACGATTATGATGGTAAATCCAGCCACTAAATAGGCATAGCTGTAACGTCCGGCCGAGATAAAACAAATCAAGCTAACGGCTAAGATCAGCAGGCTCATGATTAGCCAATAACTGTCCACAGTGGCAACTAACATCACCCCATAAGCTGAGCCTAAACAAGTGCCTATCGCCCTTTGTAGCGACTTTTCAATCGCGCCGCCTACTTGAGGTAAGCTCATCATAATGATCACTATCGTGACCATGCTCCAAATAAAATGCGGTGGCGCCCAAATGGCATTAATAGTGACAGCAACGAGTAAGGCTAGCCCGAGCTTTAGGGCGTGGATTGAGCGGAAATGGCGATAGATAAAGTCGGCAAAGTGTGTGGCTGGGGCAAATACAGACATAGGGCAAAATTCCTTTGAGCTAACTTAGCGATGTTAATCTGGTGGCAGTATCGCAGAAAAACCGTGTCACTTGCGGCCATAGCGCCATAAAGAAATGTAAATTGCGAAATCTAGCAAATTGAGCTTAGTGGATGGCGCGGGAGAGATCACATTAACACTCAGATTAAATAGACTTAACTGATGCGTGTAGAGGCAGGCCATTATACCGTGCTGCAGATATAAAAAAGGCTTGAATAAGCGTTGCCTATTCAAGCCGATATTCAAAGTGTTTGAGTTAGCTTAAGCTGCGCTCACTATCCGCTTTAACGTCAACTTCTGTGTATTTATCCATAATCAAGGCACAAGCCGCATCGCCAGTGATATTGAGTGCGGTACGGATCATGTCAAAAACCCTGTCTAACGCAAACAGCAAAGGTAAACCATCGATAGGAATTCCCGCAGCTAACAGCACTGCCACTACTAAGAAGGATGGACCTGGCACACCTGCTTGACCAATTGCGCCTAAGGTTGAGGTGAAAATGATGGCCGCATAGGCTGTCATCGATAGATCAACGTTATACATTTGGGCGAAGAACATGGCCACTAAACCATAATAAATCGCGTTGCCGCTCATATTAATGGTGGCGCCTAACGGCAGTACAAAAGCCGTGGTTGCCTTAGAGACTTTAAGATCTTCCTCGCAGGTTTCCATATTCACTGGCAGAGTCGCCATTGAAGAGGCGGTCGATAATGCCATCACCTGCGGCTTCTTCATTGCCGAAATAAATTGGCGCGCAGACACTCTTGAGAAGAGTTGTACCACTAATGGGAAGAAGATAAAGCCGTAGATCAGAATCGCGGCAACAAACACGGCGAATAACTTAAACACGACTTCTAGTGCATCAAAACCGAAGGTGCCGACAGAATCGGCCATCAAACCAAATACACCGATAGGGGCAATGATCATCACGCAGTTGATCATCCACACAAAGGCATCAACGACTGTGTTGAGTGCGGCCAAAATAGGTTTAGCACCATCGCCTTTAACTTTAGTCAGTGCGATGCCGAAGAAGATACTAAAGACTAAGATTTGTAATATGTTACCGCCGTTCAGCGACTCGAACACATTGGTTGGGATCATGCCGATAAAGGTATCCATTACCCCTGGTAATGCGCCATGTTCCTTGGTTACTTCCATCAAGTCTGTGCTGCTGTGGGCGGTAAAATCAACGCCTGCACCCGGTTGGAACAGATTACCCATCAAGAGTGCAAGCACAACGGCAAAGCCCGACGTGACAATAAAAAAGCCGAAAGTGCCAATGCCAATCTTACCCGCCGATGGGCTATCGCCTAAGCTCGCTGCTCCGCTGATGATAGAAACCAATACCAGTGGTATCACTAGCATTTTGATTAAATGGATGAAAATGGTTCCGAGTGGTGCAAACACACTTGCACTCTCGCCCATCATAAAACCCACCAGTGCACCGATAATCATGGCAATAACCACTTGCACACCAATGTTACCTAATAAACTCTTGCTCTTCATTCTTGCGAAACTCCCCAGTTGCCGCAGCATTTTGTGTCATGCACAGACGATTTGAACCTAGACGACTCAAGGCTTAGTGATTAAGGCTTAATCTAGGCTAAAGGTTCACTCTATGTTAAAGGCAAATGCCCGACATTTTTGACCGAGTAAAGTACCACAATTGCATAGCAGGGGATTGTGAAACATCACTAACCTTGGTTTCAAAATAACCAAAGTCTAAATCACGTTAACGTTAAATGAGGAATGCTTAAATTTATGCACTTAAAAATGAATAAAGCTTATTTTATTGTGGGTTTTTAACTTCTGGATTGATGAATTGTGATTTTGCGTTAGGTTGCAGAGTCGCGTTGGGTAGATATAACGACTGTTGAAAGTATCAATTTTAACCTTTGCGTAGTTTTTTCTGTGGTATACAACCCGTTTTTTCCATTATTTATGGATGAACTGACTGCAAGTGATTGGAAGAAGCAGATTAACTCAAAGCCATAGACTTATATTTTTTAAGCAAGTTAACATGTCACTCTGACGTTAATATGAAGGAGACATTGGTGGATATAGGATCATTCCTTGGCGAATCAGAGCCGTTAAAAAACTGGATTAATAAGTGTATTACTCAGCGAGGCTTACAATATTGGCTCGTTTATCAAGATACTGCGGAAAATGAAATTCTCCAACTGACCACGCGGCTACTGCCAATTGTCGATGATATGAGGGATTGGTCTAATGAAGAAATCGATGAGTTTGAAGATAGTCTGATAAACAATGGTTATTGCTATCTGCTCAATATGGATCAAATCGAGGATGTAATCGATAATATTAAGCAGCAAAAAGCTCAGCCCAGTGAACAGGAACTACTTGAAGCTATTATCTTTTACTATGAGCGAGATGCGTTTATAAGCCTTTAATCGGTGCTAATTTGCTTGATGGCGCTATGGGTGACGAGTCGCCCCTACGTTACCTTGGCGCTTAGCCACTTAAGATGAGCCCAGATAAACGCCCCGAAATGTCACTTCAGGGGCGCGGATGGATTAAGGTTTACTTTGCTAAGGACTTAAAGTGGTTGTACAGCGTATTGCTGAAACTGCTGTCGTAGGTGAAGCGATAAAACTGTTTATTTACTGATGTATCAAAAGCCTTGTTTAGCTCAACTTCGGTCAGCAAGTAAGGGCTGACTAGGTAGTAGTGTGCACTAACCATTTCGCGCTCAATAGGGTCTTCAACTATTTGAGTTATGGTCAACAGCTGCTCATTACTTGGACTGGTACTAATGCCCCATTCATATTGCGCTTCGGGTTGGCCGAAACTATCGAGAAGAGTGAACTTATTGGGCGTATCTTGAATATACCCGTCAGGGTAAGCGTACGACCAGAAGAGTTGCACTAGCAGCTTAGAGTACATCTGACTTGCTGTTGCAACATCAGTTTCATGTTTGATGGGAGCTTCATTGCGGCAAATCACATCGGCAACTTGCTTAAGATCCATACGATATATCTGTGCAGGCCAAGCGAGTGGCGCCAGTTTAAGATCCGCAGGGAGGTTCACTAGCAAATCTTGCCAGTCAGCGGCACTGTTTTGGTACTTCTGAAAATTCATTTGGATTTCGACATCAGTGCCAGCGTAGACGGTTTTTAATAGGTTGCCCTCGATGATCGGCTCTTTACTGGCATAACCTTGATCGTTACGTGTGGAATTAATCCATTTTTGCATCGGCTCATTCCAACATTCGGTTTCAGTATCCTCTTGAGATGTTTTTTCGATGAGCATAGCGACTTTACCTGAGATTACGCCAGTAAGGCTTTGCTTATCAACACCATAATCCAAGGTGATAAAATGACTGTTGCGTACGGTTTGTATACTGAGTACGTGTAATTCGCCTGCTTGATTGTGCATACTGCTATACACATTATCCCAGTCAACACTGTTCATGGCTTTGTCATCAACCGGCGCTTCCATATAACCGAAGGACACTAAGGTGCTTTCCACCTTATTAGTGACGGCAACAGGATTGGTTTGCAGATAAGCATCAGTGCCAAATCCATACCCTAGGATTAAATTCTCGAAGGCTTCAAATGCGGCGATTAACACTTCGATGGCTGCCAAAATTTCCACTGTGCGCTCATTGGTGAGATTTAGCAGATAATCGTGTAACAGCAGCGTGTCGATAAATGTCGGTTGCAGGGTGATTTCGGGCGAAAGACTAAATAAATCGGCTTCAACTTGTTTAAATCCACTGGCGTATAAGGTTTTTAGTTTTGCTCGGAACTCAATCACTTGCTGTGGCGTTAAGTCGGCCTCAATCATCTTGCGATAGCGTGAAAATTCAATATTAGTCAGCGCATTGATATGACCCGCATGATCGGGCAGGGCAACGATATTCATGCCGCCAGTGGTGGCGTTGGTGTTAGCTGCGGCGGAGCTCATCGCCAATGCTGAGCGTGCAGATGACGCCGCGTTATCAATCCAATTGGCCAACAGGTAATAGTTAGGTTTTTCGGTCTCGCTTTTCCAATCTATTTGATATTTACCATCGGTATCCGTCGTTGTGCTAGGTTCGCCCTCAGAGCAGCTTAAATCCTGGTTAAGATCGACGCACACGTTGGCCCCCGCGATAGCGCCGATATAAGTGACCTGACCTGTGACTTTATGTGCGTATTCTGTGGGTGGCGTCGGCTCTGGGATCGGTGTTGTATCATCTTTATCGTCCGAGCCAGAACATGCCGTCAGCAAACTGGTGGCGATAAGCAAAGAGAGCAGTTTAGGTTTAAACATCTTGTATCCTTACGTGAATATACTCGGCAACTTCCATCGCCATTATTTAAGCTGTGTCTATTTTATTTTAATATGAATCAATATCTTGGAGCGTTTTTCTATTGTTCAAATGTGATTAGCTTTACATTGGGTACGATGACGGGGTAGGCAATAGCGGATAGTAATTGAGAACGCTTTTGATGAGACGTTTACCATTTTTTAGAGAAATCCCTTTCGCTACGACTTAACATCCAATCCTGTAATTAACTCAGGCGACTGTTGTGCTAGTGTTAATTGCTTGTGTATTTTCCTTTCTGTTTAAAAATCAAACAAGTATGCAAAAGTATGAAAGGTGCATACTTAGCTTGAAGATTTTAATGAGAGACTTGAGCTGGTTAGATCGCACATTCCAGCATTAACAGCGGTATGCCATTGGTTTCTGCTTGTTGCATACGTTCTGCCATTTCTGTTGGACTCAGTCCAGGATGGATAGGAATAAGCTTTTTTGATGCCAATAATGTTTTGAGTTCAGCGCAATTCACTGTTTTGTCAATGCTGATGGTCTGGACGTTAAGTTCGATTAAGCTTGGCCAATTATTTGAGCTAATGCGGCTGAGGAACAGGCTATCGAGTTTTATGTTTTTACCCGAAAAGTCAGTGACCTTCATATCGGTCAGCATTAAGGTTTTAAGATTATTACTGTTCAGATTACCGAGTGTGCTGAGCGTGCCACCTTTTAAGCTTAGGGTGTCGAGATTGTTAAAGGCGCTGAGATCTTGCAACGTCACTATGTCTGTGGGGTTAAATTGGCAGTTAAGCAGACTGAGTTCTTGGCTCTGCTGAATAGTGAAGAGTTTAGTTTGTTTTTGGATGCAGTCATTAAGTGGCATATTACTGAATTTAACGGCGGATATCGGTTGTGAAATTTCAGTAGCGAGCTCCGTTTCAGGCTCATCAGACTCGCTATTGTCTGGCCCAATATCCTCTTCGAGGGCTTGTTCATCTCCCATATCATCGAGTATTGGCGCATCATCTTTAGCCATTTCATCTGCCATATTTTGTGATGCAGTTGGGTGGGGCAAGCCCTGTTTAGCAGCAAATGCATTGATCAAGGCGTTGGCTATTGCATCCCCTTTCTCGCCTGTGAGTCCATCGACAATAGCTGGTGTATCATCGCCTAAAACACAGAGCCGAAATCGATGAAACAGACTCGTTAAGGTGTTTACCCGTGCCTGATTAATATTCATGTCCATTAAGGTTGGAAAAGCGTCGCCTAGGTTTTGGAGTTTAGGGTAAGTGTTGAGCCTATCCACATAGGCGTTGAGCTCTTTGATTTGTGTTCTGAAATCTGCCACAAGTTCTGGTTGATGGCATTGACTCGCATGCGGAACTTGCTGCTGTAATTCTTTAAAATACCTAAGGTACTCATTCGCTAACGTAAGCTGTTGCTTTGCCTTAATCGCCAGACGTTGAGGAATGCCTTCCCTTATAACGGCAAGTGCATCGCCTTGATGACGATCTAACGCATCGTCAATTTTGTCCTCAGGCGCTGTTTCCCCTAATGCAATGGCTTGCTCTATGAGTGGTACTGTTTGGCTGTCAAAAGTCGCCAAAGCCTGATCTCTATCCTGTGCGGCGCTAGCAGGAAAAATACTGCAGGCAAGTAAACTACACAGTGCAATAATTCTTATCTTTTCCATAAGTATCAATATCCGTTTAGCTTCAATTTTCAGATTATTTTAAAACATACATAGTAGGTTCCAGTTAGCTAAGCAGGGGAACATTGCAAAATGTTGATAATTGCTTACCTATCGCCTGTATTTGGTGCAAGTCACCATATTGAAATTTCAATGGTTCAATTTGAGTATCCATCACTATCAACAAATCATACCCATGGGGCTGGCCGAGACGTTGCCGTATTTGAAATGCTGCGATGTGGTTGATGGGGATGACTTGTTGAGTTAGCAGATAGAGCGAACTGACTTTAGTGGTGATCAGTTGTCGTTCGAGATCAATCTGAATACGCCTTCGAGCAAATAGCAGATGCCAACTAAGAAGTGCAATGAATGACCAGATAATCACTTCGCCATAGGACCAATGTTCAAAACCTAGTGCGTTAAATAAGGTGATTGAAGCGACTAGGCTTGCAAAAATCCAGCGCCCAATGCTTTGTGCTCGAGTTTTAGCCATGATTGCTATGGTCGGTGAGAGTTGTTTAAAGTGCATCGCTATAGGCTTCCAATAAACTTCATCGCAAAGCCAAACACCATAATAAATGGCAGCGGATAAAACAGTTTAAGTATTAATTTGGGGTGCCAAAGTGGTTCGATATCTGCCGAAGGCGGACGATGAGTAGGATTGTCATTCTCTTTAGCGTCAATCGCTTGTGCGCTATATCCATCGACCGTGTTGATGGTGTCGACCTCTTGCACTAGCGGTTTATTCTGATCATTTAGCGAGAGTGACGCGATAAGTGGTTCATTCGATGAGAGTATGTCTAGCTCACGGATATTGGGAAATTGGGTGATTTGCTCTTTGGCAGGAAGATTAAATGTCTGTACAAAGAACATCATAGCTTGAGTGGTATCGGTTAAACTGCCGATGGAGTACACAAGATTATGCAACTTAAGCTCATATTGGTTTCTGTTGTAACTATCGTGGCGCAATAGTAACTCAGTAGATTTCAGTGGTGCTAGGTAGGCTTTTTCGAAGTGATACCCCAAAAATTGTGATTGTACAAAGCGTTGCTGACTTGGATTATCGAGCACTAAATGCTGCTTGAGCGCCCAGAGAATGAGCACTACAGGTAGCAACAATGCCACCATAAACTGGTAAAAAGTCTGCTCACCGCCGTCGAGGGTGATCGTCATGATAAGAGATGCCGAAAGTGGCAATAGTCCCAATAATGCTAACCCTCGACGAACATAATGGCTCTTAGTTGCAAGGCGAAGCTGTTCAGGTAATCCATCAGGATTGATAAATCTTTGAGCTTTTTTAGATAATTGCGAATACTGCATCACTACCTTGCCTTTATGTCGTTGTCTGTTTTAGGTCACTTACGGCAATTTGGAGAGGAACCAACCTTTTGGTGCTTCGACAAATTTGCAACTGACCGAGGCTTGATTATTGGGGCTGGTGATCAGCAGTTTAACTCTTGCTTCTTGGATAGCGCCTTTTTGCCGTTTAAATTCGTCTGCTGTGCTATAGCTCACTCCTTTGGGAGTAATTTCATCCATGGTTCGGTCAACATACCAGCGCTTGTGGGAGCGTTGCAAAATCTCGCCAGCATATTCCTGTTCTTTTTGAGTTGGTGCGTATGGCATAAGAGCGATAAAAGCCGCTAGGTCTTGGGTCTTAATAAAATCGAAAGTACCTAAGCAGCGTTGGGTTAATTCATCGTCTAATTTTTGATTTACTGCTTGCACACATAGCGGCATAAATAAAAGGACGATTATGGATAGAGTTCGGGCGGAGTGGGTTAGTCGCAAAATAAACGTCCTGGTGATGAAAGTGAATCTCGGCTAACAGACAGGCTAAGCGATTGACATCTAATATGTTGTTAGCCTGTTTTTTTCGTCAGTTATTTTTGCGTGTAGAGTTCATCATCACAATCACGCTAAAGTATTAACTTGTTTCTGATTTGTTATTTGATACTGCATTTAGTGTTAACTTGCTCACCAGTATTTCTATGGAGGGTAAATATTAATGCGTGTTTTCAGTTCAGGTTGCTTAGTGGGTTTATTGGCGTTATCAATGGGTACTTTTACGTCGTTGCCGTTACAGGCGGCCGATGAGGAATTATTTACACTGTTTCCTACGGCAAAGTTAAAAGAAGAGCTGACTCGCCACTATGTTGAGTATCCTTTTATTATCAGCGTTGGCGAGAGTAGAGCGGACTTTAGCTTTAAGCCGATATTTGGCCAGTTACAGCAGCAAACATACGAATTAGCACCTGAATATAGTCCTAACCATATACTCGATAATTATCGGGCTCAATTGAAAAAGCTTGGCGGTGAAGTATTATTCGAGTGTCGTCTTGAAACGTGCGGTAATACTCGGATATTGCGAGAGAATATTGCCTTGTTGGATGGCGTGATTGGTGTCGATAATGGTTATTTATTCGCTCGAGTTAAGCATGAGCAGAAAGAGTTTTATACTGCGGTACAAACTGCAAGCACGACTAATTCTTATGCAACTATCCATATCACGACCTTAGAAGTTGTGCCTGAACCTTTAGGTTTAGTCACTGCTAATGCGGCATTTTTACAACAAGCACCTAAGCAGATTGAGTTTAATGACAATGTACAAAAGGACACTGAAGGTGCTGAAGATCATCCGTTGCTAAGTCGCTTAAAGGGCGCTGTGATTCATGAATTTAAACGTCAGGGTTTTGCTAGCACAGCTTTCGTATCTGCTATGGATGCTGCCAACAAACCTGTGGTGGTGGAGCGTGCAGGTAAGCTGACTCAGAATGGTTATCAGTTGCCAAAGGAATACTCAAGTTATGAGGTGTTTAGCAACTATAAAGCAGCGCTGACTAAACTCGGCTTCGAGGCGCAATTTGAGTGTAAGGGAGAGGCCTGTGGCCCTGAAAGAAAATTTGTCGAGGCAATTGATTCTTTAGTCAATATTGGTAATGAAGAGAGCCAGTTTTATGGCTGGTATACCTTAACTCGCCCCGAGGGCAATGTGCATGTAAGTACTTATACCATTGGCTTTATTGGCGGCTTATGGACAGAGTTACGGGTATTGGAAGAAACTCAACTTAAGGATGACCGTGTCGGTATCAACCTTGCGGCTTTGACTGATCAAATTGAAGCTAAAGGACATGTCACCCTAGAAGGGCTGTTATTTGAGTACGATAGCGACAAGTTATTACCAGAAGCTCTGCCCGTTGTGGAAGTGCTGGCGAGTTATTTAAGCGCTAACCCAAGCCGCGCATTTTATGTGGTTGGCCACACTGATGACAAAGGCAACCAAGCTTATAACCAAGGTTTGTCACAACGTCGTGCTGTTGCAGTCGTCAAGTTGCTTACCGCAAGTCATGGTATTAAAACTCAACAGCTTGAAGCTGTGGGTATTGGCGAGCATGCGCCCATTGCCAGCAATAATGATGAGGCGGGGCAACAACAGAATCGTCGAGTAGAGTTAGTGCTGAGATCGGATACTAAGTAAACACAATAGCTTGATTCAATAGATATAAAAATGGCGCTCACAGTTAACTAAGTGGGCGCCATTTTTGTTTATCTGTGATCGCTCAGCCGAAAATCTCAGCCAAGCGATATTCACACTAAGATAGTGCCGGGAAGGAGAGCGAGCTGCCAATCCCTAGAGGCAAGCCTAAGGCCCAATATGCCAGTAAGAAACCGCTCCAAAGTAAAAGAAAACTGATTGAAAACGGTAACATCAGTGCCACTAAGGTGCCGATGCCTGATTCCTTAACGTATTTTTGGCAAAACACCACAATTAACGGAAAGTAAGGCATCAGTGGGGTGATGATATTAGTGGATGAGTCGCCCACTCGGTAAGCGGCTTGAGTCAAATCCGGTGATACACCCAGCTCCATTAACATGGGCACCATAATGGCACCAATCAATGCCCATTTGGCTGAAGCGGAACCCACTAATAGATTGACGAACGCCGTGAGAAACACAATTCCCACCAAAGTCACACCCATAGGAAGGGCTAATTCCTTTAACGCCAACGCGCCTTTAATGGCCATTAACGCGCCTAAATTAGATTGACCAAAAGCATAAATAAACTGGGCGCAGAAGAAGGCCATCACGATGTAATAACCCATGCCGCTCATGGATTTGCTCATGCCTTGAATAATGGCTCTGTGGTTGTTTGCCGTGCCAGCGGCATAGCCATACACTATGCCGGGCACGAGGAAGAACACAAAAATAATCGCCACAATGGAGCGCATTAAGGGGGCTGAAGCACTGGTTAAGGCGCCGTCAGTAGCACGCCAAGCAGAATGTTCACCATAGGCGGTTAATACTAATCCTAATGCACACAACAACATGGCGGCCATGGCGAATTTGAGTCCGCGGCGCTCATGGGGTTGCAGTTCATCTAGGGTTGGGAGCGTGCTGGGATCGCCATTCACCGCAGTGTTTTTTAGGCGCGGCTCGATAACTTTATCCGTTAAGAACCAGCCAACTAAGATAATTAAAATGGCAGAAGCCGAAGTAAAAAAGATGTTATTCAGTGGGTTAATCGTTAATGTGGCGGCCGCGGGATCGGCCGATAATCTTGCCGCTGCCTGAGTTAAGCCCGCTAACATAGGATCAAGGCTGGATGGCACGCCAACGGTTGCAGAAAAACCGCCGGATACGCCAGCGAAAGCGGCGGCAATACCGGCTAAGGGATGACGACCCGCGGCATAGAAGATCACCGCGCCGAGTGGGATAACGAGTACATAACCCGCATCAACCGCGACATGGCTTAGAATACCCACGGCTATCAATACCGGAGTGAGTAACATCTTGGGGGTAATAGATAAAATGGAGCGCAGCCCTGCATTAATAAAGCCAGTATGTTCAGCAACGCCTAGGCCCAGCATGGCCACAAGCACCACACCTAGCGGCGGGAAAGTGACAAAGGTCGTGACTATCGCCGAGGTAAAAGCGGTTAACGCACCACCATCAAGCATATTGACGACTTGAATCGGGTTACCAGTACGAGGGTCGATTTCATCAAAACTGACACCCGATAATCCCCAAGAGATCAACCAGACTAAGCCCAGAAACATCGCAAATAATACCGCCGGATCAGGCAGTTTATTGCCGACGACTTCGACGCCATTGAGAAATCGCTGGAATCCAGTGACAGGTTTATGATTTTCCATTTGGGTGCCGCTTCCTAAAAAATGATGATTGTTATCGGTGATTATAAAAACGCAGCATTAATTTAAGCTTGGTTTAACTAATCGATAAGAAATAAAACACATAAAAATCTATCGTAGTGGCTTTAGTGTGGGTGGATTTAATCATCACTAAATCAATTTAGCCGCAAATAAAAAGCGCGGGTTCATGACAGAACCCGCGCTTTTTTACTCAACAATGTGTTTGATTACATTATCCGAATGGATCCACTACGCGCTTATGCTTTTGGGCCTGCATTGCGGATAGCGTCTGACACTTGATACTTAGCGAAGTTTTTAGTGAAAGCTTCGGCCAACTTCTGGGCGTATTCGGCATATAGCGCTTTATCGCCCCAAGTGTTGATTGGATTGAGTAAATTGCTGTCTACACCACTTACTGCCACAGGAACGGCGAGGTTCAAGGTGTCTAAGTGGACGGTTTCAACATCTTTCAATTCACCGCTGACAATCGCATCGACGATGGCACGGGTGGTTGGGATGTCAAAACGTTTACCTACACCGTGTGGGCCACCAGTCCAACCAGTGTTGACTAAGTACACTTGGCTGCCGAAGGACTCAATGCGCTTCATCAACAGTTCTGCGTACACGCCAGCAGGGCGTGGGAAGAAAGGTGCGCCGAAGCACGTTGAGAAGGTGGATTGAATCGCTGAGGTTGAGCCGATTTCAGTCGAACCCACTTTGGCGGTATAGCCAGATAAGAAGTGGTATGCCGCTTGTTCTTTGGTCAGGATAGAAACCGGTGGTAATACGCCAGATACGTCGCAGGTTAAGAATACAACCGCATGTGGCTCAGCGCCGCAGTTGTCTTCTTTACGTTGGGCGATGTGCTCCAGCGGATAGGCTGCGCGGGTATTTTCCGTTAGGCTACTGTCTTTGTAGTTAGGTACGCGGTGTTCGTCCATCACGACGTTTTCAAGCACAGTGCCGAAACGAATCGCATCCCAAATCACGGGCTCATTCTTCTGGCTTAAATCGATACATTTGGCGTAGCAACCGCCTTCGATGTTGAATACGCCGCCGGGTGCCCAGCCGTGTTCATCGTCACCAATCAGGAAGCGTTTTGGATCGGCAGAGAGTGTGGTTTTACCTGTGCCAGATAAACCGAAAAATAGCGTAGTGTCGCCATTTTTACCTACGTTAGCCGAACAGTGCATAGGTAGCACGCCTTGGGCTGGCAGTAGGAAGTTCTGCACTGAGAACATAGACTTTTTCATTTCGCCAGCGTATTTCAGGCCAGCAAGCAGCACTTTACGTTCGGCGAAGTTTAAAATCACGGTTGCATCTGAGTTAGTGCCATCACGTTCTGGTACGCAAATAAAGTCAGGGGCATTGATGATCTGCCACACTGGTTTGTCTTTACGATTAAATTCTTCAGGAATGATAAATAGATTGCGGGCGAACAGTTGGTGCCAAGCGTATTGCGTGGTGACTCGTACTGGTTGGTAATGTTCAGTGTCGGCACCGACTTCGAGATCAGATACAAACAGTTCTTTATCGGCTAGGTAAGCTTCAACCCGTGCCCATAAACCTTCAAAAGCACCTGGATCGAAAGCCTGATTGACTGGGCCCCATTCGATATCAGCTTCTGAACTGGGTTCTCTTACAATGAAACGATCGCCAGGTGAGCGACCGCTGCGAGCGCCTGTTTTAGCAACTAATGCGCCATTGGCTGTCAATTCCCCCTCGCCGCGTAGCAGGGCAAATTCGACAAGTTGTGCTGTTGAGGGGTTAAAGTGAACGCGGTTTAATCCATCCGCCATAGTGAGGTCTCCATTTGATTTGTAAGGTTATTTTAATATCGATCGTCTGCCGATTTAATTTTATTTATCGCCTGAGTCGTGCTAGGTGACAAAGTGAGGGCGATTGTAGCCTAAGCCGAGTGCAATGTGTGAGGGGATTATAGGTATGAATAAAAAATGGGCGCCAAATAGGGCGCCCATTTTTTAGCTGTAGTAGTTTTACTGCTGGGTTGTTGATGTCTGACCGTTAGCAAATAAGGTTGCTACGTCTATGGCATCAAAGGTGTATTTAGCGTGGCAATATTCGCAACCCATTTCTATCTTGCCATCTTCGGCCAGTATGGCTTCGATTTCTGCTTGATCTAAGGTTTTGATCGCGCCGGCACTGCGTTCATAGGAACAAGTGCATTTAAAGCTCACATCGATAGGATCAAATAAGCGTACTTCTTCCTGATGATAGAGGCGATGTAACACGCTTTCTGCATCAAGAGTAAATAGCTCTTCGGCCTTGATGGTCGACGTCAGTTGGCTCAAGTGTTCGAAGTCGGCGTTGTGATCTTGCTGGCTTGGCAGAATTTGTAGGAACATGCCCGCCGCTTGTTTGCCGTCGGCAAATAACCAAATTCCAGTAGGTAACTGCTCAGATTGATTGAAGTATTCTTCAACACAGGCAGCAAGCGTTGGCTTGTCTAGTGCAACGACACCTTGGTAGCGTTCACCTTCGTCGGGTGTTAAGGTGATGACCATATAGCCTTGGCCGAAGAGTTCTGTGAGGCTAGCATCATCGGCGAGTTCAGCATTCCAGCGAGCCACACCGCGTAACTCTTGTAAATTGTTACCGTTGATCACCGCTAAAGAAACAGGGCCGTTGCCTTGTAACTGTACGCTGATATCACCGCTAAATTTCAATGTAGCGGTTAATAGTGAGGTGGCTGCCATTAATTCACCCAGTAGCACTTGCAGTACGGCTGGGTATTCTTGGGCGCTGATCACTTGTTGATAGCTGTCTTGTAACTGCACCAGTTCACCGCGCACATCGGCATTATCGAACAAGTAGCGGTGTAAAGTATCTTGGTTCATCGTGTATCTCACTGTTAAAGGTCTTTAAAGCGCATGAGCTGGCGTCGTTGCTTTTTATCTGGTTTCTGATCGGGTATCGGGTTATTGAGCATGTGGAGGCGTCGTTGCTCAGCATTAATGGCCCGTTTAGCCAGACTTGTCGCGGTTTCTTCGTACAATTCTTGTGCAATCGCACCACTTTGGCGTAATTGCGATAATTTTTTTATGACGATCTCTTTATCGTCATATCCTTGGCGTATCTTAAGGACGGCGCCTATCTCGGCATTCCTACTAGATTTGGCACGCTGGCCGTTGTAATGTACTTTGCCGCCGTTAATCATTTCTTTGGCGATGGCACGGGTTTTATAGAAACGTGCAGCCCAAAGCCACTTATCGAGTCGAATGTCTGTTTTATCGCTTTGACCTTGAGTCATAGTGTCTCCAGCTAAAAGATCGATGAGTTCACATGCCGAGCAAGAAAATGCGTGAAGAGCATTTCTATTATGTTAAAGGGTGGCGTGCTTCACACCCTTTTATGGCGGGCAAAGTTAGCATAATTGGCCTATTTTCGCCAATTTGAATGCTGTTATGGGCTTGTTGCCAAATGCTGCCTAGGTTAGCATGAGACGGTAATCGCCTAATTATTATAATCAGAACAGAGACCTGTATCGAGGGTCCACATAAAATATGGATTTATTAGATAAAGTTATCGCAAAAGCCATTGGCATGCCCCATAAGCCCTTAAGCCGGATAGTCTTCTGGTTGGGTTTTATTGTGATCATGTTGTTAGCCGCGCAAATTACATGGAAATTAGTGCCTACTCACTCATCTGCCAGTGCTTGGTCGCCAACGCCCGTAAGCGTGAATGGCAAAGGTGCCGGTCAGGTTGATCTTGCGGGTCTGCAGCAGCTTGGACTCTTTGGTAAGGCGGATGCGACATCTGATAAACCTAAAGTCGAAGTCGTTGAGACTGTGACCGACGCGCCTAAGACCACACTCTCTATTCAGCTCACTGGCGTTGTTGCATCGACAGCAGATCAGAAAGGCTTAGCGATCATTGAGTCAAACGGCAGCCAAGAGACCTACAGCTTAGGCGATAAAATTAAGGGCACTTCGGCATCACTGAAAGAAGTCTATGCCGACCGTATTATCATCACTAACGCTGGCCGTTACGAGACATTAATGCTCGATGGCTTAGTTTACACTAGCCAAAGCCCAGCCAATCAACAGTTACAACAAGCTAAGACTAATAAGACTGGCTCGGCAGTGAGCCGTGTTGATCAACGTAAAAATGCCGAAATCTCCCAAGAACTCGCCGAATCCCGCACCGAATTGTTAGCCGACCCTAGTAAGATCACCGATTATATTGCCATTTCGCCTGTCAGACAGGGTGACGCTGTGGCGGGATATCGCTTGAATCCAGGGAAAGACGCCAATTTGTTTAAGCAGGCGGGTTTTAAAGCTAACGATTTAGCCAAATCGATTAATGGATACGACTTGACCGTAATGAGTCAAGCGTTAGAAATGATGAGCCAATTACCTGAGTTAACTGAAGTTTCTATTATGGTTGAGCGGGAAGGACAATTGGTTGAAATCATGTTTAGTTTGCCGCAATAACACGCGTTAGAGGAAAGAAAAAGAATGAATAACAAAAGGATTCGACGCAAGCTGATTGCTGGGGTTGTTGCGGGTGCAGCCATGTTCTCCTCCCAATTCGCTTGGTCTGAACAGTATGCGGCCAACTTTAAAGGCACGGATATTCAAGAATTTATCAATATCGTTGGTAAAAACCTGAATAAGACCATCATAGTTGACCCGACAATTCGCGGCAAAATCAACGTTCGCAGTTATGATCTGTTGAACGATGAACAGTATTACCAGTTTTTCCTCAACGTCTTACAAGTTTACGGTTATGCCATTGTTGAGATGGAAAATAACGTTATTAAAGTCATTAAAGACAAAGATGCCAAAACCGCAGCAATTCGAGTCGCTAACGATAACGACCCCGGCCTTGGTGATGAAATGGTGACGCGTATCGTGGCCTTGTATAACACTGAGGCCAAGCAATTAGCGCCGTTATTGCGCCAACTTAATGATAATGCGGGTGGCGGCAACGTAGTGAACTACGACCCTTCCAATGTCTTGATGTTGTCTGGCCGTGCTGCTGTAGTGAACAAGTTAGTCGAAATTATCCGCCGAGTGGATAAGCAAGGCGATACCTCGGTGCAAGTGGTGCCGTTAGAATTTGCTTCTGCGGGTGAAATGGTACGAATTATCGATACCCTTTATCGTGCTACCGCTAACCAATCTCAATTGCCAGGCCAAGCGCCAAAAGTGGTTGCTGACGAACGTATCAATGCCGTGGTCGTGAGCGGTGATGAGAAGAGCCGCCAACGTGTGGTCGAGCTTATCCATCGTCTCGATGCCGAACAAGCCAGCACAGGTAACACAAAAGTCCGTTATCTACGTTATGCCAAAGCCGAAGATTTAGTTGAAGTGCTGACCGGTTTTGCCCAAAAGTTGGAAGGCGAGAAAGATCCGAGCGCTCAGGCTGCGGGTGGTGGTAAACGCCGTAATGAAATTAATATCATGGCGCATACTGAAACCAACGCCTTAGTGATCAGTGCTGAACCTGATCAGATGCGTACTATCGAGAGCGTGATTAATCAACTCGACATCCGCCGTGCTCAAGTGTTAGTTGAAGCGATTATCGTGGAAGTGGCTGAGGGCGATAACGTTGGCTTCGGTGTGCAATGGGCGGCTAAAGCGGGCGGCGGCACTCAGTTTAATAACTTAGGCCCAACCATAGGTGAGATTGGCGCTGGTGTATGGCAGGCACAGGGGGAAAAAGGCTCATCAATCACAACGCTTGACCCTGAAGGAAAGCCCGTAGTGACCACCAACCCAGACAAGCGTGGTGATGTTACCTTACTTGCCCAAGCCTTAGGCAAAGTTAACGGTATGGCTTGGGGCGTGGCCATGGGCGACTTTGGCGCCTTAATTCAAGCAGTGTCGAGTGACACTAACTCAAACGTACTGGCAACGCCTTCTATTACGACCTTAGATAACCAAGAAGCCTCATTTATTGTGGGTGACGAAGTGCCTATTCTGACAGGTTCTACCGCCAGCTCGAGCAACAGCAACCCATTCCAAACCGTTGAGCGTAAAGAGGTTGGGGTTAAACTGAAAGTGGTGCCACAGATCAACGAAGGCAGCTCAGTTAAGCTGACGATTGAACAAGAAGTTTCTGGGGTTAACGGTAATACAGGCGTGGATATTTCCTTCGCGACTCGTCGCTTAACCACTACCGTTATGGCGGATTCTGGTCAAATTGTGGTACTCGGTGGTTTGATCAACGAAGAAGTACAAGAAAGTATACAAAAAGTACCGTTCTTGGGGGATATCCCTATTCTAGGACATTTGTTTAAATCTTCTTCGAGCAAAAAAACGAAGAAAAACCTCATGATCTTCATCAAGCCAACGATTATACGTGATGGCATCACGATGGAAGGGATTGCTGGACGTAAATATAATTATTTCAGAGCATTACAGCTTGAACAGCAAGAGCGTGGCGTTAACTTAATGCCTGATACTAAAGTGCCTGTACTAGATGAATGGAATCAGTCTGAGTATTTACCACCTGAAGTTAACGAGATTTTAGAGCGTTATAAAGAAGGTAAAGGTTTAGAGACCCAGATGCGTAAAACGGATCCAACGCTCAAAACGCTCGATGAAAACAAAAACAAAGATAAAACCAATGAGTGAAATTCAACTATCCCAAGTCGATGACCTCAGTCAAGTCTCTAATGAGCTAGGCCTTGAAGCTGAAGGTGATGAGGTATTTCGTTCGAGCAGTAAAGAGCGTTTACCTTTTGCCTTTGCACACCGCCACGATGTGGTGCTCGCGCTGGGCGAAACGGGCGAGTTAAGCTTGTTCTATACGAGTAAAACACCCTTAACGGCTATGCTCGAAGCGCGGCGTTATTCGGGTGTTGATTTGCCTTTGGTTAAGCTCGAAGTCGCAAAGTTTGAGGCCAAACTCACTCAAGCATATCAGGCGAACTCGTCTGAAGCGCAGCAGTTGATGGAAGACATAGGCAACGAGATGGATTTATTCACCCTTGCCGAAGAGCTGCCGCAGACCGAAGACTTACTTGAAGGTGATGATGATGCGCCTATCATCAAATTGATTAATGCCTTGTTATCTGAAGCGATTAAAGAAGAAGCGTCGGATATCCATATCGAAACCTACGAGAAACAGCTTGTAGTGCGGTTCCGTATCGATGGTGTGCTCAAAGAGGTCCTTAAGCCAAACCGTAAACTGTCGTCGCTGTTAGTCTCGCGGATTAAGGTTATGGCTCGCCTCGATATCGCCGAAAAACGTGTGCCACAGGATGGCCGTATTTCGCTGCGTATCGCAGGTCGTGCGGTGGATGTGCGGGTATCGACTATGCCATCGAGCCACGGTGAACGTGTTGTACTGCGTCTGCTGGATAAAAATACTGGCAACCTCGATTTAGAGCAATTGGGGATGACCGACAGTATTCGGGTTAAGTTTGAAGATCTTATTCGTCGCCCTCACGGGATCATTTTGGTGACTGGCCCAACGGGCTCGGGTAAAAGTACCACTTTGTATGCGGGTTTGACGGAGATCAACTCCAAAGACACCAACATACTCACAGTAGAAGACCCTATCGAATACGAGTTAGACGGTATCGGTCAGACCCAAGTTAACACTAAGGCCGACATGACCTTCGCCCGTGGTCTGCGCGCTATTTTGCGTCAAGACCCCGATGTCGTGATGATAGGCGAGATCCGCGACCTCGAAACCGCGCAAATTGCGGTACAAGCGTCACTCACTGGCCACATGGTGATTTCAACCCTGCATACCAACACAGCGTCTGGCGCGATTACACGTTTGCAAGACATGGGCGTAGAGCCTTTCCTCGTGTCTTCAAGTTTACTCGGCGTGTTGGCTCAACGTTTGATCCGAACCCTTTGTCCTAAATGTAAAATCGAGCATGTGCCCGATGCGCGTGAGCGTGAGTTGCTGGGCATAGCCGCTGATGATGACAGGCGTATTTTCCGTGCCAATGGTTGTAAATCCTGTGGTAACAATGGCTACCGTGGTCGAACCGGTATTCATGAGCTATTACTGGTTGACGATAATGTGCGTGAATTGATCCATGGCGGCCGCGGAGAGTTAGCCATCGAAAAGTATATTCGTCAGTTTGTACCGAGCATTCGTCACGATGGCATGAGCAAAGTGCTCGCGGGCATCACCACTCTCGAAGAAGTGCTACGTGTGACTCGCGAGGAGTAATTTATGCCAGCATTTGAATATAAGGCACTGGATGCCAAGGGAAAGCAGCTTAAGGGCGTGATTGAGGCGGATACCGCCAGACATGCCCGCAGCCAACTGCGCGATCAGCGCATGATGCCCTTGGAAATACTGCCTGTTACTGAAAAAGAAGCCAAAGCTAAGAGCAGCAGTTTTTCGTTTTTCAAACGTGGCATTTCAGTTGCTGAATTAGCTTTGATCACCCGCCAAATTGCGACCTTAGTGGCCGCGGGTTTACCGATTGAAGAATCCCTTAAAGCCGTTGGTCAGCAGTGCGAGAAAGATCGTCTCGCGAGCATGATCATGGCGGTACGTTCTCGGGTGGTGGAAGGTTATAGTCTGGCCGATTCCTTGGCTGAATTTCCGCATATTTTCGATGATTTATACCGTGCCATGGTGGCCTCGGGTGAAAAGTCCGGTCACTTAGAAGTGGTGCTTAATCGGTTAGCAGATTACACAGAGCGACGCCAACAGCTTAAATCTAAGCTGACCCAAGCCATGATTTATCCCGCGGTTTTGACCACAGTGGCGATAGGGGTGATTTCAATCCTGCTAGCTGCGGTTGTGCCTAAAGTGGTCGGACAGTTTGAGCACATGGGCGCGGAGCTTCCCGCCTCGACCCGATTTTTGATCTCGGCCTCTGACTTTGTTCAAAACTATGGTGTGTTTGTGGTCATCGCCTTAGTGCTGCTGTTCGCACTCTTTCGGCGCATGTTAAAGTCACCTGCGTTTCGGATGAAGTACGATAATTTTTTATTGAGCATGCCGGTTGTTGGCCGCGTGAGTAAGGGATTAAATACGGCGCGTTTTGCGCGGACGTTAAGTATCTTATCCGCCAGTTCAGTGCCTTTGCTCGATGGTATGCGTATCGCCAGTGAAGTGTTGCAGAATATGCGAGTGCGCGCCGCAGTTGACGATGCGACCGCACGCGTGCGGGAAGGAACTAGCTTAGGTGCAGCGTTGACTAATACTAAGTTGTTTCCGGCTATGATGTTATACATGATTGCGTCGGGCGAGAAGAGTGGTCAACTTGAGCAGATGTTAGAGCGGGCCGCCGATAACCAAGACAGGGAATTCGAAGGTAACGTCAACATAGCATTGGGTGTATTCGAGCCTATGCTGGTGGTCAGTATGGCGTGTGTTGTGCTCTTTATCGTGATGGCAATTTTGCAGCCAATTTTAGCCTTGAATAACTTGATTAGCGGTTAATTTTTGAATTTATGGATTATGACCAAGTCGATTGGCATAGGATTTTTTAGGAGAAGTAGTCGATGCAAATGAACAAGAAACATCAAGGTTTTACCTTACTCGAAGTGATGGTTGTTATCGTGATTTTAGGGATTTTAGCCTCTATGGTTGTGCCTAACTTGATGGGTAACAAAGATAAGGCTGACCAACAAAAAGCCGTGTCTGACATAGTTGCACTCGAAAATGCCTTAGATATGTATAAGTTAGATAACGGTGTCTATCCATCGACCGAACAAGGCTTAGAAGCATTAGTGCAAAAGCCTACGATTTCGCCTGAGCCACGTAACTACCGTGAAGATGGTTATGTAAAACGTTTGCCAGAAGATCCATGGCGCAATAACTACCTGTTGTTAAGCCCTGGCGAAAACGGCAAGTTAGATATTTTCAGTGCAGGCCCCGATGGTCAACCAGGTACCGAAGATGACATCGGTAACTGGAATTTACAGAATTTCCAATAAGATGCTAAAGCTGCGTCACGCTGGTTTCACCTTAATGGAGGTGATGCTAGTGATTTTGTTGATGGGGCTCACGGCTGCGGCCGTGACTATGTCTATCGGCAATTCTGGGCCGCAACAGGCCTTAGATAGAACGGCGCGGCAGTTTATTGCGGCCACTGAAATGGTGCTTGATGAAACTGTTTTAAGTGGCCAGTTTATTGGTATTGTGATTGAGAAAACTAGTTATCAGTTTGTTTTTTATAAAGAAGGTAAGTGGGAGCCTTTGGATAAAGACAGACTCTTATCTGAAAAGCAAATGGAGCAAGGGGTTGAGCTGAACTTAGTGCTCGATGGTTTACCTTTGGTACAAGAGGATGAGAAAGACGATTCTTGGTTTGAAGAACCGCTGATTGAACCCTCTGCCGATGATAAGAAGAAACACCCTGAGCCACAGGTCATGCTATTCCCGAGCGGTGAAATGAGCGCTTTTGAGCTGACGTTTATCGCTAAAACTAACAAAGGCCAGCAGGCCGAAACGTTAGTGATCGGTGATGCGCTGGGCAGATTAACCATAGGGCGCCCCGATGAAACGCGTTAAGGGCATGACCCTACTCGAAGTGATTGTGGCCCTTGCCGTATTTTCGATTGCGGCCGTGTCTATCACTAAAAGTTTGGGCGAGCAGATGGCAAACATGCCGATTCTGGAATCGCGCACTTTGGCACAGTGGGTGGCTGATAATCAGATGGTCGATGCCAGACTTGATCCACAGTTTCCTGAAATCGGTAAAAAAGAAGGTCAAGTTGAGCTCGCAGGAAAGGATTGGTATTGGCGTAAAGAAGTGGTGAAAACGACGGACGATAATTTTCGTATGATCCGCATTAGTGTGAGTGAAGACGAACGATATCAGCGTATTGCCGCACAAGTGAGCAGTTATGTCCTTAAAACTAACTAGTGCGCAGCGGGGATTCACCCTGTTGGAAATGCTGATCGCCATCGCGATTTTCGCCATGATAGGTTTGGCTTCTAATGCGGTACTCAGCACAGTGCTGACTAACGATGAAGTGACGCGCGCTTTTTCAACTCGGCTTAAAGCTCTACAACAAGGCTTTGGTGCGATTGAGCGTGATCTCGCGCAAATGGTGGCGCGCACGCCAAGATTACTCGAAGGTGGTCGAGGTTCGACCGTCTTCCAAACGGGCAATGATATCTTAGATTCGGAATCAGAAGCCTTAGTGTTTTACCGCTTAGGCTGGTTAAATCCCGACGGTTTATTACCGCGAGGCAGCTTACAGTCGGTGGCGTATGTGGTGCATGAAGGGCGGCTGGAACGTTGGTATTTTCCTTATCCTGAGCCTGAATTTGGCGCCGAGCCGATTAAGACAGTGATTATCGACAAAGTGCTGTCGGTGGAATATTCCTTCTTCATGGAAGACAAGTGGGAGCGTAAAGTCGAGGCGACTAAGTTGCCTAAAGCGATCGCCATGGAGATTGAGATTGAAGGTTTAGGCAAGATCCAACGTAAGTTCTTGTTGCCGCTGGGTGCTGTTGCACCAGAAAAGTCTAAGGATGACGATAATAAAGACGAAAATCCTGACGATACGAACAAAGATAAAGACAAAGATGGAGATGGAGTCGATGATGGCTCGGGGAACGATCCTGGTGACGGTTCTGGTGATCCAGGTGATGGTGACCCTGAAGACGAGGGTCGCGAATGAGAACCCAATATCGGTCTAAACAGCGCGGTGTCGCACTGATAGTTGTGCTCTTGATAGTTGCCATGGTGGTGATCATCGCGACAAATATCACTGGCCGTAATCAGTTATCCATGCGTCGAACGTTGAACTTGGCCCAGTACGATCAAGCCTATTGGTATGCTATTTCTGCCGAAGAACTGGCGAAGAAGATTTTAAAACAAGATTTAGACGACTCGGAAGGTCGGGTCCACAGGCAACAATATTGGGCCATGGCCGATGTTGTGTTTCCGGCGGAATACGGTGAAATTGCTGGCAAGATCACTGATATGCGCGCCTGTTTTAACTTAAATGCCTTGTCTGTGACCACGAAAGAGGTGGAAAACAGTCAACCTAAGCTGCCGCTGGCGGCGAAGCAATATAAGGCCTTGTTGGTGAGTTTAGGGATGGACGACTTTAGTGCGGACCGTCTGACCCAGACCTTAAAAGATTATATCGACGAAGACACCACTGCTAGCCCTTATGGTGCCGAAGATGCGGAATACGAAGCGCGAAATGTGCCTTACCGTGCGGCCAATACGCTGATGAATCATCGCAGTGAATTACGGGCAGTGATGGGATACACCCAAGATATCTATTTGAAACTCTTGCCCTATGTATGCGTTATCCCAGGCAATGACAGGCAATTACTGAATGTGAATACCTTGGAAGTCGAGCAAGCGGCACTGTTAGCTGGCATGCTCGAAAATCAGATTTCGGTAGGCGAAGCAGAAAGTATCATCAACCAACGCCCCGGTGATGGCTTTGCCAAGATAGATGATTTTTATGAAAGCTCATCCATGGGATCGATCAAGTGGGAAGGTGCCATGAAGTCGAGCTTTGTCATCGATAGCCAATATTTTTTATTGGCCTCGGGGGCGAAGGTTGATAACGCCGTATTTAGAATGGAAAGTGTGCTCAAAAAGAGCGGCGGCAATAAAATGGAAGTGCTCACCCGTCAGTTTGGTGGCCAAAAATAATGGCAGTGCTCACCCGTCAGTGTTTGATGTTGGTGGACAAAAATAATGGCAGTGCTCACCCGGCAGGGTTTGATGTTGGTGGCCAAAAATAATGGAAGTGCTCACCCGGCAGAATCTGGTGGACAAAAATAATAGCAACGAGCTCAGTCACGCTTTCTTGACTGGGACTGGTGGAGAAAAACTGTGAGTGAACGGCTATTTATTCGCTTAGGCAGAACAGCAGAGCAAGCGTGCTCTTGGCTCGTTTGGTCGGAGCAAGAACAGGAAATTATCGCCTCTGGTGAGCTCGCCAATGCCCAAGGTTTGTCGACCTTAACCGAGCGTGCGGGCAATCGTCCCGTCGATGTGTTAGTGCCCGCCGCGGCAATGACACTCACTAGTGTGCATTTGCCCGAAAAAGGCCAACGCCAAGCCTTGAAAGCCTTGCCTTTTATGCTCGAAGAAGCCTTAGCCGATGATGTCGATGCCATGCATTTTACTGTTGGTCCACGTGACGGTGATGCCTTAAGCGTGGTCGCCGTGGCCCATGAGCAAATGCAGACTTGGCTGAGTTGTTTGACCGAAGCGGGTTTAAAGGTGAAGCGCATCGTACCCGACTGCTTAGCCTTACCATTGCAAGAGTGCCAATGGGCGGCAATGAATTTTGGTAATGAACTATTACTGCGTACCGGATTCGCCACAGGCCAGAGTTTACCTTTGCCTTGGTTACCGATTGCGCTGGAGCAACTTAGGCCTGCACAGGGCGAAGTGTCTGTCGCCAGTTATACCGATATGCAACTCGAAGGTGTTGAGCTTAAGCCGCAGTCACTTGAGCTACCTATGTTAGTGTTAGCCCGTGGTATTTTGCATGCGCCAGTGAATTTACTGAGCGGCGTTTACACGCCGAAGCGTGAATACAGCAAACAGTTGATGATGTGGAAGAGCGCTGCCATCGTTATCGCCATCGCTTGTGTGCTGGCCTTAGTGAATAAAGGGCTGACTATACATCAAGTCAATGGTCAGGTTGCCGATCTTAAAGCCCAGAGTGAATCCATTTATCAGCAAGTGATCCCGGGAAATTCGCGCATTGTTAACCTACGTTCGCAGATGGAAAGTCAGTTACGTGCATTGCAGGGACAGGGTAGTGGTGCGGAGTTTTTTGCCATGCTCGATGGTTTACAGGATGCCTTTAAGCAAGTGCCTGAACTTAAACCTAATAGCTTAAGATTCGAAAGCGCGCGTAACGAGATCCGCATGCAAGTGAGTGCGAAAAATTACGCGCAGATCGAGAAGTTTAAAGAGATTGTCGGTCGTCGTTTTCAACTCGATGGCGGCACTATGAATAGCGGTGAAGAGCAAGTCACCAGTACCTTAACCTTGAGGAGCAAATAAGATGGATAATTTGCGGACTTGGTGGCAAGGGCTCGCATCGCGCGAGCAGCAATTAGTGGGCTTTTGCTCGGTATTCTTAGTTATAGGTATTTTTTATTGGGGTGTTTGGACGCCGATTGCCAATGCTGAAGCCGATGCATTACGTAACCTCAATGCACAGCAACAGACGTTGAACTATGTAAAACAAACGGCGAATAAAATAGCGAGTCTTAAGCAGAACGGTGCTAAGCCGACTACGTCGGGCAGTTTAAGCTCAGTGGTTAATCAAACTGCGGGCAATTATGGGTTAGTGATTACTCGCATGCAGCCCCAAGGCGATAAGATCCAAGTGTGGATGGACGATGTTCCTTTTGATGCCTTGTTAGGTTATTTGAGTGAGTTAGTACAGAAGAAAGGACTTTCACTCGAAAGTGTTGATTTGGCTGAGGCCGATGTACCTGGCTATGTCAAAGTGAGACGTATCCAATTAGCGCAATAAATTAAGGTGTAGCTGTGAGTTTGATAAAAAAAGTCATCATAGGCGTACTGATTTATTTAATATTTTTAGTCGTTCTATTCCCCGCTAAGATTGCGATAGCATTAGCCCTATTGCCCGCGAATATCAGTGTTTCGGGTGTGAGTGGCAGTATTTGGTCTGGCAGCATAGAAACCTTAAGTATGCCGCAGCGCCAGGTAGAGCAAGTGCGTTGGGATCTGAGTCCTTGGGCGCTATTTTTAGGTAA
This sequence comes from Shewanella sp. SM71, assembly GCF_025653905.1. Lineage (NCBI taxonomy): Bacteria > Pseudomonadati > Pseudomonadota > Gammaproteobacteria > Alteromonadales > Shewanellaceae > Shewanella > Shewanella sp. SM71. The sequence goes on along the minus strand of NZ_JAKKRW010000020.1, from coordinate 27,614 downwards.
AGTGAAAGTGGATTTTCAAGTGGGCAGCCGCGCAACACCTGTCAGTGCTAAGGGATTAATTTCTTGGTCTATGGGAGGCTTAAGTGCGCAGGGTTTACGTTTCGAAGCGCCAGATAGCTTTTTACTCGGCAATGCAAAACTGCCTTTTAAAACCGAAATATCCGGTGAAGTTAGCCTATTAGTCGAGACGTTAGAGCAAGGTAAGCCTTGGTGCGAGCAGCTGTCTGGTAAGCTGTTTTTGAATCAAACCAATGTTAAAAACCAGTTTGGCAACTATCCACTAGGCAATATCGAACTCGGCCTTAGTTGCGTTGATGGCAAAGCGCAATTAGCCACAGATGAAGCCAAGAACCAGCTTGGTATTGTTGGTACCTTACAGTTAGATGAAGGTAATATGGTGAAGGTTGAGGCTAAGATTAAAGAAACGGCAGAGCAACCAGAAGATATGCGTGAGTCGCTGAATATTTTAGGTAAGCGTGGTGCGGATGGCTATTTCCCTGTGGTATATCAGGGGCGGATCCCTGGGTTATAGCGCTGTTTTAGATGAGCACTTAAACTTAATGTGAGTGCTCAGATGTGAAGGCCGTAATGCGAGAGTTGCATTAAATGTCCGATCATAAAACAATGCGATGAATAGAAACGAAGGCACCTTAGGTGCCTTTTTTATAGTCTTTTTTATCGCGTTAGATCAGTCAGTAGTGAGTGATAGTCGGTAATCGCGGGGAAATCGTGAAAGACTTTGATTGGTTTTTTACTGTCTGGGTTAGCAATCCCCAATTGATGGCCCACGCCAGCAAGTTTAGCGGCCTTGAGTATGGCTTCGCTGTCGTCGATAAAGAGACAGCGACTTGGCTCAAGTTGAAACTTTTCAAACAAGGTGAGCCAGAATTGTGGGTGTTCCTTAGGGTAACCTGTCTCGTGGCTGGAGATCATGGCATCGAGCCCTGCGGCCAGCTCGGTATGTTCAAGCTTTAAGGCAAGACTCTTGGGATGCGCATTGGTCACTAAGATGCGCCGTTTACCCGCAGAGGCCAAGGCCGTTAAAAATGGCATGCTGTCTTGGCGCAGTTGAATACGATCCACTAAAGTGCGGTGCAAGCCCATAATGTCGAGCTGCAGTTGCTCCTGCCAATAATCGAGACAGTACCAATCGAGTGTGCCTACGACTTTCTCATAGGCATTCACAACTAATTGCTGCGCTTCGTTGTGGCTCACACCTTGTTGTCGACTCAATTCCTGCGGTACTAAATTCAGCCAAAAATGATTGTCGAAGTGCAAATCCAATAGGGTGCCATCCATATCGAGCAGAACCGTATCGATAGTCTTCCAGTTAAACATGGGTATTTCCTATTTTTGCAAAACTGAATCACGCTTAGCATTGATTGTTGCACTGCGTAATACTCAGTGATGACGATGATTCGAGTCACTTGTATGCTCAAATCTTTGTGCTAGTCTTGGATGATTAATTATTTTTAGTCTGAAAATTAAGCGGTTGGATATGGATATCTGTTCTTTTGCCCTATTAGCTCAAGTTTCAAACCCCCTTAGTTTACAGCAAGAGTTGAATGCTTTGCTGCAACAAGACTGGTTACCCCATGTAAATCAGCGTGATTATATGGGTGGTTGGGATGTTCTCGTCTTACGCTGTGCAGCAGAGTATCGCGGTGCTCATCCTATCTTGCAAGCCTTCTCAATTTCTACCGGTCAGCACTGGCAAGATTTGCCTCAACTCGAATCGAGCCCTGCGTTATGCCATTTTCTGCAATCTTTAGCCTGCCCAGTGAAATCCGTGCGTTTGATGCGCTTACATGCGGGGGCAGAAATCAAACCCCATAGAGATCAAGGACTCTGCCTAGAACAAGGCGAAGCAAGACTGCATTTGCCACTGCAAACGAATGAGCAACTCAACTTTTACGTGGACGATAAACGTGTACCCATGCAGGCCGGAGAGCTTTGGTATATCAATGCCGACCAAGTCCATTGGGTTGAAAATAAAGGGCAGGATGCGCGGATCAATTTAGTGATTGATTGCGAGGTCAATACTTGGTTAAGGGAGTTAATCGATGCTGCAAAAATCAGAGCTTGAATTAGGGCATAGTTTGGATGTAGCTGTATTAACGCATTTTGCTAATGCGCTACTACTGTCAACCTCAGCAGGGGAGTCTAAACGGCTCATCGATCCCATGTTGAAGCAGTTATGCCAAATAGCGGCAGTGGAGTTACACCCCGAGTCTTTTTTGGATACTGAGGCGAGCCATACGCCTTTTGGTAAGGCGGTGTCACTCACTACCGCGGCGCAGTGTGCCGAAGATCCCGAGCGGGGCCGAGTCTTTATACAAGGGATTTATCAAGCAATACAAGATCGTCTAAAGGCTCATCCCGGGCAGATTGTGAACATCCTATATGCGGGGACTGGACCTTTTGCTTGGTTATTATTACCTCTGCTGCCGTTATTTTCTGCGAGTCAAATTCAAGTGACCTTGCTCGACATTCATCAAGCCTCGTTAGATAAAGTCACTAAGCTTATTGAACGCTTTGATTTGGCTGATCGTGTGGTGGAGCGTGTCTGTGCGGATGCCACGCTTTGGCAGCCAAATACAGTCGTAAAGTTTGATGTGATTCTTTCCGAAACCATGAAGCACTTGTTGCAACAGGAGCCGCAAGTGCAAATTTTTACCCATTTACAGGCGTATCTTGCCGATGATGGTGTGCTCATCCCGCAAAATATTGAGTTAGACGCTTGGCTTGAGTGTCGTACTGTGCAGGATTTTGTGGAGACGCATTATTTAGGACCGTTATTCGCGCTCAACCTACAAACAGCGCGCTTACTTGCCAGTGGAGACCGTAGCTTCTTGGCTGGTACTTTACTGCTCCCCGATTTCAGCCCGAGTGCGGTAACGCTTAAGTTCACGACTTCCATTCAAGTCTATGGTAATTCCACGCTGAGCGAAAACCAATCTCAACTCACGTTACCTCGATATCGACGTGAACATTGGCTTAAGCCGCTCTCATGCCTTGCTTTTCGATATGAGCAGGGTACTCATCCCGATTTTGTGTTTGATGTTATAGAGCAAAAACCTGTGCTTGTGTCGAGTGACGATCTGAGCTGCTTAGGCATTTATCATTTGCAGCGGCTTTGGCAAAAGATACAGCTACGCAAACGGGGAGTGCCATTCACTGAACCGGCTAATGAATGGCACTTAGATAAAACCTTGCTGGATCTTTGTGGAATAGGGCTCGAGCCGGGTCTAAGAGCTTTATATCAAAACGATCATCAGTCAGCTTTTGTTGCTTACATTCAGCAAATCGCCAAGCTGACAGCCGCGGATATTGCTGGGATTAATCAGCAATTAGGCGCTATTTCCCATGGATTAATGCCATCGGTCACAGTACCAGAAGTCGAAGACTTAAATTCTACAGAGGTTGAAGACTCAAATCCGGCGGCAGTACTTAGCGAGTCACAACTTAATTTTTGGCAAAATGAAGGCTACTTAGTGATCCCGCAAGTACTCACGGCAGAGCAATGCGCCGCAACACGAGATTTTATTTGGCAGCAGTTAGGAGCCAATGAACAAGATCCCACCACTTGGTATCAACCTCATGATTTTATGCAGAAAATTATGCTGCAACTGTTTCGCCATCCGCAACTGGACGCGAATCGACAAGTCCCCAAAATCCGTCAAGTGTTTGAACAGTTGTGGCAGCGAACTGATTTAGTCATGACAACCGATAGAGTCAGCTTTAATCCACCTGAAACGCCAACTTGGCATTTCCCCGGTCCTGATATGCACTGGGATATGCCGCTACAGCTCCCCGTTAAGTTTGCGACGCAAGGGTTAATTTATTTAACCGACACTGGCGAGGAACAAGGCGCATTCTGTTGTGTCCCCGGATTTCATCTCAAGATAGAGGAGTGGCTTCTCGAACAGAACAAGCCTGATATTGAGCTTCAGCAACAGGATTGGCATCGCTGGCAAGTAAAACCTATAGCGGCTAAAGCGGGCGATTTAATCATTTGGCACCATGCCTTGCCCCACGGCGCCAGTCCTAATCGTGGGACGTTACCGCGTATGGTGCAATACATTAACTTTTACCCTATGGCTTCCTAATGATTGATTTTAAAGAACAACAGCAACGCTATTGGCAATTGTTGCATCAACCAGATTCATTGTTTTTACTGCATCAAGCGAATGATGTTGAGCATTTTATTGCGCTGATGACGGATTTTCTTGCTTGGCCAGAGCTTAGTTTGGAACACATGCTCGCATTTATTGCTTTGCAGCAAGATAGCTTTATTCCAGATTTAGATCGCTTCAGTCAAGCCTGGTTCCCTTGTCGTTATCACTCACAACATAAAACGGTGAGTTGGGTTCCGGCATTTCATAGGTTATCTAAACCCTTCTTAGAGGATGATATCAGTGATGCTCGTCGTTGTTTGCTCGCCAGTTTTATCCAACCTAAAACTTTGCTCGAACCCCTATTATCCCAACGCGAAAGTTTGCCTATCGTAAATCCAAGTTTGATGATTTTTCATTGGTCCCGTTGTGGTTCGACACTAGTGTCGAGCAGCTTTGCTCTGCTAGAAACTTGCCGAGTGCTCTCTGAACCTATGCTATGCAGCGATGTTATGCATGATGACCATTGGCCTTTGGAACTAAAACCTCAGCTCGTCGATTTATGCTTAAGACTACAGGGGCGATTGAGGCTGGGAGAGCGTGAGTTAGTGATCAAGTGGAATGCATGGGATCTGGCCTGCTGGCCCATGTTACTCGAACTTTACCCTAAGAGCCGAGTGTTATGCTTGATACGCAATCCTAAGCATATTATGTTTTCTCATCAACGAGTTGCTGGGAGACATATGGCTGGAGGGAAAAGTTTACTTCCAACTGAACTGCATACTCAACAGATGAAAAATACGGATACTGAGCCTAGCTTAGATGAATTTCGTACCACCGTCTTACAGCATTTTGCGCAATTATCTGCCGCTTTATACCAATCATCTCGAGCTATTCTACTTGATTATCATCAATTAAAAGATTTTAAACCCACAACATTCTCTACCATCTTAGGATGGCCATTATCTGAAGGTGAGATTGAGCGCTGGCAAAACCATTGGTGTTTTGATGCGAAACAGCAGGGGCAACTATTTACACCTGTTGTGTCAAATGAGCTCGTCCCACTCCGTGAATTTCAAAGCCCATCGTGGCAGCAATTATTAATGATCTATAACCAACTTTTACAGCGTTTATATTGGGATAAAAAGGCATGATGCTAGGTGAGTTAAATCTACCAATAGGCTTGAGTGTTAAAGCCGCTAATACAAACGATAGCTTATTTATGGCGCAGCTTTTTTATTCCACAAAAACGTTCTTTTATGAACTTGGTTTGTCCTGTGAAGTCGTTGAAACCATGCTGGAGCAACAATATCGACTGCAGGAGGCCTCTTATCGGGAACAATATCCAAATGCCAACACTTATATCTTGTTTTATCACCAGCAAGCCGTAGGGAAAGTGATGCTCGATATCAGTGAGTATAAAATCCATATTGTTGATTTAATTATTATACCTGGCATGAGAGGACAAGGTTTTGGCTCGGTCATTTTAGAGGCCATTAAGCAAGAAGCGCTGAAACGCCATTTGCTTGTTGGTTTATCTGTGGAGAGCGAAAATACTCAAGCTAAAAAGCTTTATCTACAGTATGGGTTTGAGCTCCAGAGTTGTTCTGACACTCACGAGTTGATGCTATGGGGTGGAGTGAAGTGAAAGTATCTATATTGATTTTTTTTTACCCAATTGTGTTTATCAATTTTTAATGTATGTTTAATTGTAATTAACTTGTTTTATTTTTGGTTTATGTTATCTAGATAGTCCTTTTATCGTGTGATGTTGAAATCAGCTAAAGGAACTCGCTGTCGATTAAATGTCGTGAGTATTTAAATTGTTGAAAAACGTTAAACAGACAAAATCGTGATTTTAAGGAGAAAAACAATGTCAGATCCATTTATCGGTCAAATTTCTATGTTCGCTGGTAATTTCGCTCCCCGTGGTTGGGCCTTTTGCAATGGGCAATTACTGTCCATTTCGCAAAATTCTGCGCTTTTTGCAATTCTGGGCACTACCTATGGTGGTGATGGTCAAGCGACTTTTGGGTTACCGGATCTACGTGGCCGTGTGCCGACAGGGCAAGGGCAAGGGCCTGGTCTTCCTGCGGTTGTTCTGGGAGAAGTTGCAGGTACTCCCTCTACTACGCTCACCATCAACCAGTTGCCGACTCACAACCACTCGGCAGTTTTCCAGGGAAGTGCCAGCCAGGTTGGTGCCCCGACGATTGATGTGGGCACATCATCCGCAAACGCATTAGCTAATCCCACCAATGGTTCAACCACTTATCTAACTGCCGTAACCGCCGCCACCAACCTTGGTGATACTGTTGATTTCCATGGGCTATTTACCAGCACTGCGCCGGCAAGTGGTGCTACAGGTAGCTTGGGTGGAGTTCATGGCGGTGGTACTGTAACGCCAGCAGGTACGGTTACTGTGGGCGCAACAGGTAACGGTCTTCCCTTTTCAATCGCTCAGCCTTATTTGGGTGTTAGCTTCATTATTGCGGTTGAGGGGATATTCCCATCGCGTAATTAAGTAAAAGTATGAGTTAAAAGCATCTGTGTAAATGTTCTTTAGAGTGTTTGCACAGGCGCTTGTGCAATTTGTTAAAGCAAACGGTTAAAGAGTGCGGAAGGTAAGTTCCTGGATCGATAAGTGAGCTGCTTAATGCGATTCGGAAATTTTTGTAATGTAAATATCGTTAATGAATTTTCAAGGAAATACCATGTTGCGTACCAACCTCGATAAGACCAAACCATTTGCCAACACCTCCCACAATAAATGGCATAAATTATTTTGGCTTGCCATCGTGATGATGTTACTAACGCCGCGAGCTGCTTTCGCGACGCTGGTAAATAACGGTGTTGACGGCACTATCGGTTGGGATGCAATCATAAGCAACGGAATTATTGCAGGTGCAACCACTGGTCAGACTCCTGGTGGTCTGATCTCCGTAACTAACCATTTAAGTAGTGGCTTTGACATCTACGCGAAGAACAACTCTGACCCCAGTTCACAGAACTTTACCATGCGCAACCAGACGACAGGGATGACAGGTGCTACCAGCGCTCCTTTTGTGCGCATAGGGGCGGTTAACGGTTATACGCCAGAGTGGCTCGAATTACGTGCCAATCAAGGAATATTTGATCTCACGACAATTAAGGTAGCTAGTGGAGATAGTATTACTGCGACAAGCTATAACTTTACTCTCCAGGCGCTTGATAGCTCGTTTTCTCCGGCGGGGGCTGCAGTTACTTTAAATAGTGTTCCGTTTAACAACTATGGAACTTTCAGTGTATCCGGTAATACAGATTTTGACGGCATATACGGTGTTCGAATTACGGTCAATACTGGTTTGCAGATTGCCGTAGATGACATAGAAATTACCAGCCCACGCATGCCTGATACTACACCGCCCACGGTAACTTCCGTCACCTCCAGTACTTCAGATGGCACCTATAAAGTGGGTGATCCAATCAGCATCCAGGTGAATTTCAGTGAAAACGTGATTGTGGCCAGCGGCACTCCGCAATTAACCCTGGAAACAGGTACTACCGACAGAATGATCAACTATACCGGCGGCACCAACAGCAGCACCCTGACGTTTACCTATACCGTACAGGCGGGTGATGTCACTGCTGATTTGGATTACACCACGACCACTGCCCTGGCTTTGAATGGCAGTACTATTCGCGATGCAGCAGGCAACAATGCCATCCTCACACTTGCTAGCCCCGGTGCTGCAAATTCACTGGGTAATAATAAAGCGCTGGTTATTGATGGCGTGGTGCCCACAGTGACATCAGTAAATTCCAGTACAGCTAATGGAACCTATAACACGGGGAATTCGATTGATGTGCAGGTCAACTTCAGTGAAGCCGTAACCGTGACCGGCACTCCACAACTAACATTGGAGACGGGTGCAACCGACCGGACAATCAACTATGCGAGCGGTAGTGGCACCTCTACGCTGACATTTAACTATACCGTTCAGGCTGGGGATATTTCCGGTGACCTTGATTATGTAGCTACCAGTTCGCTGGCATTGGGCGGGGGAACTATCAGGGACGCTGCGGGTAATGACGCGACCTTGACCCTGGCTTCACCGGGTGCAGCCAATTCATTAGGTAACAATAAAGCCTTGGTTATTGATGGTGTTGCACCTTCGGTATCCAGCATTGTGGTAAGCGGGAGTCCAACGGCGGCCGCTACCAGTGTGAATTTCACTGTGACCTTTAATGAATCGGTGACCGGCGTTTCAACCGACGACTTTGCGTTAGGAATTACCGGAACAGCCAATGGCACTATTGCCAGTGTCTCCGGGTCTGGTTCCAGTTTCACGGTTACTGTGAGTGGTATTGTTGGCAACGGTACTATCAAAGTAAACCTCAATGCATCAACCAATATTGCCGATGGGGCAGGTAATATTGGTCCGGCAGCGTTTACCAGTGGCTCATCCCATACAGTTGCAATTCCAACAGTAGCTGATGCGCCAACGATTGGTACGGCAACAGCGGGAGACGGGCAGGTTTCTGTAGCCTTTATGGCCCCTGTGAATAATGGTGGTTCGGCAATCACAGGTTATACCGTGACCTCTAACCCGGGAAATATCACTGCCGGTGGCAATGGCTTTACAACATCGCCGATTGTGGTGACTGGCTTAACTAACGGTACTGCCTATACCTTTACAGTGAAAGCAACCAATGGGGTCGGTGACAGCGTTGCTTCCGTTGCCTCCAACGAGGCAACCCCTAAAGGTAATCAAACCATTACCTTTCCGAACCCCGGGGCACAAAACTTTGGCACTACGCCAACCCTTACAGCGACAGCAGACTCTGCCACAGGAACTGATAATTTAACTGTCACTTTCAGCTCGTCCACCACTGGTGTTTGTACTATCACCAGCGGCGGTGCACTGACCTTCGTAACAGCGGGTAGCTGTACCATTGATGCAGATCAGGCGGGTGACTCGGCTACCAATGCAGCCACTACTGCAACCGAAACTTTTACTGTGAATGCGATAGTTCCCGGTGCCCCAACGATTGGTTCTGCAACTGCTGGTGATACTCAGGCCACTGTGACCTTTTCGGCACCGGTAAGCACTGGCGGCGCACCGATCCTTGCCGGAGGCTACACAGTCACCGCTAACTCCGGCGGTGCAACTGGTACAGGATCAAGTTCGCCGATTACTGTAACGGGGTTGACTAACGGAGTGGCCTATACCTTTACAGTGACCGCGACCAACTCGGCGGGGACGGGTGCAGCATCGGCAGCTTCCAACTCGATCATTCCGGCATCACCACAGACGATTACCTTTGCTAATCCAGGAACACGGAACTTTGGTACTTCGCCAACGCTGACCGCAAGCTCATCGGCAGGTGGTGGTTATGTTGTCACTTTCACCTCATCTACCACCAGTGTTTGTACTATTACCAGTGGCGGTGTGTTGACCTTTATAACGACAGGAACCTGTACGGTCAATGCGGATCAAGCGGGCGATTTGTCTTTCCTGGCTGCACCGCAGGTGAGCCAGTCTTTCAGCGTTAGCCCCGTAGTTCCCGGTGCACCAACCATAGGGACTGCAATCGCCGGTGATACCCAGGCAAGTGTTGCCTTTGTTGCCCCAGTGAATATTGGTGGCTCGGCGATTACCGGTTATATCGTGACGGTAAACCCGGCAGATGTCGTTCCAGTACACGGTGGTTCATCTCCGATTGTGGTGACCGGTTTAACCAATGGCCAAGCGTACACCTTTACCGTAACTGCCGATAATGTGGCGGGTACTGGCCCTGCATCGGGCGCATCCAACTCGATTACTCCGGCAGCAATCCAAACCATTACTTTTGCTAATCCTGGAGCGCAAAACTTTGGTACTACGCCAACATTAACGGCTACAGCTGATTCAGGCTTAACACCTGTCTTTACTTCATTCACTACGGGCGTTTGTACTATTACCTCCGGTGGTGCACTGACCTTTGTGACGGCAGGTAGCTGTACTATTAATGCAGATCAAGCAGGTAATAGTAGCTATTTACCTGCTACACAGGTGAGCAGAACCTTTGCGGTAAATGCTGTCGTGGCTGGAGCGCCAACCATAGGAGCTGCAATCGCTGGGGATAGCCAAGCGGTTGTTAGCTTCACTGCACCGATATTTAATGGCGGTTCATCAATTACAGCTTATACAGTGACATCTAGCCCCGGTGGTTTTACGGGTTCGGGAGCAGGATCTCCAATTACAGTTACAGGGCTTTCAAATGGTACGGCCTATACATTTAGTGTTACTGCGGCGAATACTGTGGGAAGTGGTAATGCTTCAAGTGCGAGTAACTCTGTGACGCCAAATGGTGCACCGACTATTAGTGGTTCGCCGATATTAATCGTGAATCAGGATGCTTCGTACCAGTTTACGCCGACAGCGTCTGACTCTGTGGGAGATACACTTAGCTTTAGTATTAGTAATAAACCTACGTGGGCAACATTTAATACCGCGACAGGCATGTTGTCTGGTATTCCATTAAATCAAGATGTTGGTGTGACTAACGGAATTGTTATCAGCGTTTCTGATGGCACTTTATCCGCGAGTCTACCAGCGTTTAATTTAACTGTGACGAACGTCAACGATGCACCGACGATTAGTTCTATGGCTATGACTGCAGCGACCCAAGATGCAGCGTATAGCTACATCTTTGCGGCTGCGGATACTGATGTGGGCGATGTACTTACGTTAAGCGCGATAACTAAGCCTAGCTGGCTAAGCTTCAACGCCGCAACTGGTGTATTAAGCGGCACGCCTACAAATGCTGATGTGGGTTCTCACCCAGTGACACTGAGGGTTAGAGACACAGATGGCTTAACGGCTGACCAATCCTTCATGGTTATTGTGACCAACGTCAACGATGCACCTGTGATTAGCTCTCCAGCCATCACTACAGCAACTCAAGATATAGCTTACAGTTACACAGTGATAGCTACCGACTTAGATGTGGGTGCTGTGTTAACCCTCAGTGTAGTGACCAAACCGAGCTGGTTGAGTTTCAACTCGGTGACAGGTTTACTCAGTGGTACGCCGAGCAATGCGGATGTGGGCAGTCATGCTGTGTTACTGCGAGTGACGGACACGGATGGATTAACAGCAGATCAATCGTTTAGTATTACAGTCACTAATAGCAACGACGCTCCTACCATCACTTCAACAGCAACTATGGCCGCAGTGCAAGATGCTGTTTATAGCTATACCTTTGCCGCTACAGATGTCGATGTGGACGACGTACTGACATTTAGTGCGGTGACGATACCAAGCTGGTTGAGCTTCAACGCGGCGACAGGGTTACTCAGTGGCACGCCTGGCAATGCTGATGTGGGCAGTCATGCGGTCACCTTACGAGTGACGGACACGGATGGCTTAACGGCTGAGCAAAGCTTTAGCATTACAGTGACTAACGTTAACGATGCGCCTGTTGCGACGAGTGCAAGTGTGACCTTAGAGGAAGATAGCTCTGTGATGATCACGCTTACTGGGGAGGATGCAGATAGTGATCCTCTTACCTATGAAGTGGTGAGCCAACCTGAATCGGGCACTTTGGAGCAGCATGGAACTGTGTGGTTATACACACCGGAGAAAGATTTCAACGGTGCAGATCAGATAAGCTTTATTGCTAAGGATGCTGAACTGAGTTCTGAGCCTGCGACTATCACCATGAATGTCACCCCAGTGAATGATGACCCACAAGCTGTAGATGATAATTACACTCTAGCCAGCACAGCGGATGATAAATACACACTACCTGCGCTAGAGAATGATGTTGATGTGGACGGTGATACTTTGACTATCGATGGCGCGGCAGCAGACATAGGTAGTGTGCAGATTACTGATGATGGACTCATATTTACTGCCCCTGCAGCTTATGTTGGTCCGGTCGCACTTCGTTATACCATTAGTGATGGTCAGAAAGGGCGCGCAAGTGCAAAAGTCAACTTACTGGTAGAAGGTGGGGAGGCTGACAATTTACCTGTTATTACTGTACCTAGTGATGTTGAGGTTAATGCAACAGGCTTGTTCACTCGGGTGGATCTAGGGTTTGCGAAGGCCGTCGATCGTAATGGTCATCCACTGCCCGTTTCTTTGGTCGATAAGCGTTTATTCTTTGCCCCTGGTAGTTATCTTGCTTACTGGCAAGCCGTAGATCGTGATGGCAACAAAGCGACTAAGGCTCAGAAAGTAAAAGTGCATCCATTAATTTCCTTGAGTAAAGATCAAGTCGTGGGTGAGGGTAATGAGGTTGTTGTTAGTATTCACTTAAACGGTGATGCGCCTGAGTATCCAATATCAGTTCCTTATACGGTTGCAGGTTCCGCGGACAGCAATGATCATGACTTAGTCGATGCGGTAGTGGAGATTACTTCAGGTACATTGGCCCATATTCACTTTAGAACAATAGAGGATGGGGAAGTTGAGGCTGAAGAAGATGTGTTGATCAGCCTAGATCCAAGTTTGAATTTAGGCAGTAAGAAGCAAACACAAGTGTCGATCACTGAGGCTAACATTGCCCCGAGTGTGACTCTTGAGGTGACTCAAGCGGGTGAACGTCAGTTGATCGTGGCACAAAATGGTGGCGAGGTTCATATTCATGCGCAGATTAGCGATGCCAACATGAACGATACTTTGACATCTGTATGGTCGAGTGGCGCGCTGAACTTGCAGTCCGATGATGCGGGGATGTTCTTCTTGCCGACAGAGGTCTTACCGGGCATTTATCCTGTGAGCCTGACTGTGACGGATAGCGGCTTACCCGCGCTGTCTACCACGGAGAAAGTTTATATTGTTGTGCGCCCATCTTTGCCACCTCTGACGGGGACTGATACCGACGGTGATTTGATCCCTGATAACCAAGAGGGATTTACCGATACAGACCGCGATGGCATTCCAGATTACTTGGATGCAATCAATGATTGTAACGTGATGCCTGAAGGTGAGTTGCAGCCTGTGTACTTCTTGGCAGAGGGGCAAGCGGGCGTGTGCTTACGCTTAGGTAATATTGCACTGATGCAAGAGCAAAGTGGTATTCAACTATTACCTAATCTGGTTCCTGAAGACAGTATCGCGGCCAATGTGGGGGGGATTTTTGACTTCATTGCTACAGGACTACCGCAACAAGGGCAGAGTTACAGTCTGGTGATACCACAACGTTCGCCAGTTCCTGCCAATGCGGTATATCGTAAGTATCAAGCCCAAAATGGTTGGAAGGATTTTGTGATTGATGCGCGCAATAGTGTCGCCAGTAGTGAAGGTGAGCGTGGTTTCTGTCCTCCACCAGGAGACAGTCGTTGGACTTCTGGATTAACTGAAGGCCATTGGTGTGTGCAGTTAACCATAGAAGATGGTGGGCCAAACGATGACGATGGCGTCGCTAACCGAACCATTGTCGACCCAAGTGGCGTGTCAGTGATACTCAATGGTAACCATTTACCTGTGGCGAACCCAGATACGGCATCTTTACCTTGGAATCAGAGTCTCGATGTCGATGTGCTCGCCAATGATACGGATAGCGATGGTGATGCCTTGACGGTAACACAAGTCACCAGCGAGTTCGGAACCGTAGTTATCTTGGCTAATCAGCAGTTAAGTTACACGCCAGCAACCGATTTCATCGGTACAGATGTGCTGGTGTATAGCATTACCGATGGTAAAGGTGGTACTGCGAGTAGTGAGTTGACTGTGATTGTTAATGGCAATACGGCACCTACGACAGTGAACGATAGTGCTGCCATAGATGACAGAACGAGCTTGTTACTCGATGTGTTGAGTAATGACAGCGATCCCGATGGCAACGTTTTAACCTTAGTCAGCGCAACCGCGCAGCAAGGAACGGTTTCTGTTGAATCTAATAAGCTACGTTATATCCCTAAAACTGGATTTGATGGAGTAGATACTGTGAGTTATCAGATTAGTGATGGATTGGGCGGCGAAGCAACTGGGCAAGCGTTAATCACAGTTAAGGCATACCAAAATGTGGTGATAGATAACAAGTCGGGTGGAGGCAGTATGTCCTTATGGGCATTAGGTTTGATTCTTACAATGGGTTTAATTCGCCGTAAGGAATTACATAAATTAGTCTTGGGCGCTGTGTTGCTCGTAGGCTCCGTTAATCAAGCAAATGCGGCTGATAACTGGTACGTCGAGGGATTTGTAGGTCAAGCTCAGGTTGATAGCAGCAGGCGAGATCTACAGCCACAAGCGGGGACAGGCTTTGTAACATCGGTTGATGATAAAGATACTGCTTTGGGTGTGAGTATCGGTTATCAATGGACTCCCTTTGTTGCCATCGAATTAGGCTATGCCGACTTTGGTAATGGAAGTGCGCGGATTGAGGGCGCAAGTCTCACCCCTGAGCAATATCATGAGCAGGTCAAAGCCGTAACGCCAGTACTGGCCGATGGTGTCATGCTGGGATTACGTTTCACTTTACTCCAACATGAAGCTTGGCGGTTTGAAGTACCCATCGGATTGTTTAGGTGGCAAGCGGATATCAGTAGCACTATGGGCAATAGCCGTTTAACTACAGAGCTTGATGGTACAGATTGGTATGCGGGCGTGCGTTTTAGCTATCAATTTAGTGATTCATGGTCTGTAGGTTTGGGGTATCAATATGTGGATATCGAGCCTAATGATTTCCTCAGTTACCAGCTCAATCTACGATATCAATTTTAAACGTTAGCATATCAAAAGGGGCATTCGCCCCTTTTTACTATCCAATAAAAACATCATATTTGAGAATATTTTGAAGGTGTTCACTTAAGGCTGGGCTGGGTTTGTGATGCATATCGCAAAGGATTTGTGGCTTACCATTAGGAGCATGTAATAAATTCAGGTTGTAGATTAAAGACAGGATAGTAAGATTGTCACTTACCTTATTTAATTTATCGCTTTTTTATCCAGAGGCAGTTATGTCGCAACGGCAGAATAAGCCGGAAATATTGCATACCGAAGTTGTCGCGAGAAGCCGATTATTTCAAATTGAGCAAGTGCATCTTAAGTTCTCCAATGGTGTAGAGCGTCAATATGAGCGCATGAAAGGCGGTAGTCGTGGCGCTGTGATGATAGTGCCTATTCATCAAGGGAAAATGCTACTGGCACGCGAATATGCTGCAGGAACTGATAATTACGAACTCGGTTTCCCAAAAGGTTTGATCGATCCCGGTGAGACAGCAATAGAAGCTGCTAACCGTGAATTACAGGAAGAAATTGGCTTTGGAGCGAATAAGCTCACCTTACTGAAAGAACTCAGCCTAGCTCCGGGTTATTTCTCTAGTAAGATGCAAATTTTTCTTGCAGAAGATCTGTATGAGAGTCGCCTTGAAGGTGATGAGCCTGAGCCAATTGATGTGGTGCCTTGGGCGCTCGCCGATTGGGAAGCCTTGCTCGATGATGTCGATTTTTCTGAATCCCGTAGTGTGAGCGCGTTGTTTTTGGCGCAAAAATATTTACATAAATAATCTTTTTCCTTTTAAGCGTTCAGAGTTTGCACGCTTGCAAAACATTCGCTCAGCAGGCGATTGGAGTTGTTATGAAGCCAGAAGAGTTGATCGACGAAGTTATTGCGATTGCGACCGATGCAGGGATAACTATCCGTGACATTTATCTCAAAGGTAATTTTGAGCGAGAAATGAAGTCTGACAATACCCCTGTCACTTCCGCAGATTTAGCGGCGAACAAGATCATTTGTGACCGATTGACCGCCTTAACGCCTGATATTCCTGTGTTATCTGAAGAGGCCGCTGACATTCCGTTGAATGTGCGTGAATCTTGGAAGCGCTATTGGTTGGTGGATCCGCTCGATGGTACGGGGGAGTTTATCGCTGGCAGCGGTGATTTTTCAGTCATTATCGCGCTGGTGGAACACAATCGTCCCGTGATGGGCGTGGTTTATGTGCCGATGACGCAAGTGTGTTATTACGCTATTGCTGGTTTAGGGGCGTACAAACGCACGGATAAACAAGAAGTGCGTATTAGCAGTCGCCAAATTGAGCACCGTGAAAAGGTATCGCTAAGATTGGCCGTAAGTCGCCGTCAGGACCCCCAATCTGTGTTGACCCTATTCAACCATCCTAAACACTGTGAGTTAGTCGTTATGGGGGGCGCAGCGTTAAAGAGTTGTCTTGTTGCCGAAGGTCGTGCTGATTGTTATGTACGAGTCGGACCAACGGGTGAGTGGGACACGGGAGCCGCGCAAATTATCGTCGAGGAAGCGGGTGGACAGTTGATGGATACTGAGCTTCAACCGTTAACCTACAATGAGCGCGAGAGCTTAGAGAACCCTAACTTCATCGTCGTGGGCGCACCCAACTTAGAGTGGGATAAGATTTTAATAGGTGAATGATTTTCGAATGCAGTCTATACGTCCGGTATTAAAGTCAGAGTTATTCGCGGTTTATCAGCTCGAACAGGCTATTTTTGGCGAGCACAGCTATCCCGATTTTTTCTTCCGTCAGGGATTTGATTGTTGGCCAGAGCAATTTTTAGTGGCCGTGGATGCAGATAATCAGCTACAAGGCTATTTGCTCAGTGCCCAGAGTAGCGATCCTAACTGCATGTGGATATTATCTGTCGCAGTGAGTGAAAATGCTCGCGGGAAGGGATTCGGCAAACGTTTGATGCAACAATGTTTAGCCGAGTTGCCCGTGTCAGTTGAGCGGGTGTGTTTAACCGTTGATCCGAGTAACCCTGCCCATGGCTTATATCAGCATTTAGGTTTCATTGATTCAACTTTTGAGGCCGATTATTTTGGCGATGGCGCAGATAGGGTTGTGATGACTTATCGCAGGCCTTAAATCGCGCGCTTATCTTTGAACCAAAGATTATCCTCAAATAAAAATCACCTTTGAATTAAGAATGATTTTTAAATCAAAATAATGGACGGTGTGCTGACTGAGCGCGCCGTTTTTTATGCTCTTTTAGGTGATGTCATCCCACGGATCCAGTTCGGCTTGCTGAGGGAATCTAATTCGAGTGCCTATCTTTATCCATCATCTTCAATAATATCCTTCATTATTTACCCTCTTCTGTACGTAAAATAAACTTATTTTGAACGTTGTTTTTTATTTTAACTGCTGTTAGTCTCTTGCTATTCAACAGGGGATGAGACCTATGGCCAGACGAAAAGAACACAGCCATGATGAAATTCGCGCGATGGCAATACAAGCGGCAACTGAGTTACTGATAGATCAAGGTGCCATAGGGCTCAGCTTACGCAAAGTGGCCAGCCAAATTGGTTATGTCCCTAGTACCTTGATCAATATTTTCGGTAGCTACAACTATTTATTACTGGCGGTTTCTGAGTCAACGCTTAGGACTTTGCACGACCGATTGACGTGTGTTCGTGCGGCCGACAGTTTAGGTAAAATTATTGCAATGGCGTGGGAGTATAGTCAATTCGCCCATGAGCAGCGCCAAGCTTTCAAGCTGGTTTTTGAGCTGCAATTACTCGATTCTGAACCCTTGCCTGAATCGCAAGGGCAATTGATAGCGGGGTTATTTACTCTGATTGAGTGTGAATTGGCGCAACTATTTCCCGAAGTTACGCAGACACAGCATCTCAGTATGAGCCGGGTATTATGGGGGGGGATTCATGGGCTGACCTCTCTGTCACTCGATAATAAGCTCTTCGCTGAGTCATTATCACTGCAGGATTTACTCGAGAGTCACGTACAAGCGTATTTACAAGGAATGGGTTACCAGAAGGAACTATCATGCTGCTAACAAAACGTTTTTTACCCTATTTTGCGACTCAGTGCTTAGGCGCATTGAATGACAACATCTATAAAAATGTGTTGCTGCTATTAGTGACCTTTAGCCAAGTGAAAGACCTACCCATAAGCGTCGATATGTTTGTGAACTTGGCGGCTGGGGTGTTCATTTTACCATTTTTCCTCTTTTCGGCCCATGCGGGTGTAGTCGCCGATAATATGGATAAGGCTAAACTTATTCGCCGATTGAAATTACTCGAAGTCATCATCATGTTTAGCGCCGCGATTGCGATTCTGAGTGAGAGCTACATGATGATGTTATTACTGTTATTTTTAACGGGTAGTCAGTCTGCATACTTCGGTCCTGTTAAATATTCCTTGTTACCCCAAGCGTTGAAAGAGGACGAGTTAGTCACAGGCAACGCTTGGGTTGAAATGGGCACTTTTCTCTCTATTCTGGTGGGCACTTTGAGTGCGGGGATCTTGGTTTCTGATGAAAACGGTACGCTTTGGTCGGCGATTACTGTTGCTGTATTAGCCTTTGCAGGATATTTATCGAGCCGAGCGATTCCTGCATTACCCCCAGAGGGCGTCATTGAAAAAATACGTTTCAGGCCGTTATCGGGCACTTGGCGTAGCATCAAAAAAGCCCGTCAAACGCCTTCAATCTGGATGGCTATCCTCGCGATCAGTTGGTTTTGGTTTTTAGGTGCGACCTATCTGACTCAGTTTCCTAACTTTGCTAAGCTGCATTTGCATTCTGGTGCGACTGTGGTGTCATTATTATTAGGCATGTTTTCCATCGGGATTGCTGTTGGCTCCTTCGTTTGTGAACGTTTCTCCTACGGCCATGTGGAACTCGGTTTGCTGCCATTTGGGGTATTGGGATTAACTATCTTTGGTGTCGATTTGCTTTGGGCTATTCCACCTGTGCCAGTGGATGCTGGTTTTGTCTATGGATTAAAGGCCTTTATTGGCGAGTCCCAACATTATCGCGTGATGCTAGATTTCTTTATGATTGGCGTTAGTGGCGGTTTGTTTATTGTACCTCTGTATGCCTTTATTCAATCGCGTTCGGCTAAGGGCGAATGTGCTCAGGCGATTGCAGCCAATAACATTATGAACTCATTGTTTATGGTGGTTTCGGCACTGTTATCTATGCTGTTACTGGGCGTTGCAGGTTGGACTATTCCACAGTTATTTCTGCTACTCGCCGTGATGAATGCTGTAGTCGCGCTCTATGTTTATTCACAAGTACCAGAATTTACACAACGATTTATCAGTTACTTACTCAGTCATGTTATGTATCGAGTGACAGTCACAGGCCGAGAGAAAATTCCAAAGGAAGGGGCTGGCATCATAGTTTGTAACCATGTGAGTTATGTGGATGCATTGATTATTATGGGAGCGTCGACACGGCCAATCCGCTTTGTGATGGATAAATCCATCAGCGAAATTCCTCTGTTGAAGTATTTGTTCCGCCATGCAGGTGTGATCCCTATCTGTTCGCCTAAGCAAAGTGAAGAGACCTATAATCGTGCCTTTGAGGCGATTCATGAAGCGCTCGCCAATGACGAGTTGGTATGTATTTTCCCTGAGGGTCGACTCACACCTGACGGTGAACTTGGCGATTTTCGTCCCGGAATTGATAAGATTTTGGCCAGAGATCCAGTGCCAGTCATTCCTATGGCACTACACGGATTATGGGGATCTTACTTTAGCCACAAGGGCGGACATGCTTTGGCTAAAATGCCCAAGCGTTTTTGGTCAAGGGTGTCGGTGGATTTAACGGATGCCGTCGATGGTAAGCTTGCGAATAAGGAATCTTTGAGAGTCCAAGTGGCGAGCCTGCTGGGCAAGTCTTAAATCTGTTATGGCAGTATGAAATAAAGTGAAGTGATAACCGCGAAGCTAATGTTCGCGGTTATTTTAGGGTGGCGATTTATCGTGTTTGATAGCTATCCAGCCACTCATGCATGGCTTGGTGCGAACCTTTAAAGAGTACACGTTCAGACTTTTTCTGTAATTGGTATTGATACATAGGATCGTAATACTTGTGCAATAACAGGTTTATCCAGACTAAATGCTGCGAAGTGTCATTCTGGTTAATTTGTTGATCGAGGGCTTGTTGCATCAAATCTTGCAGTTCTTGATGTTGTTTTCCGCCTAGACGTTTGCGAATGCTCACTAAACTCTGTAATAGATATTCACTGAAAGCCGCAAAACCTGCTTCCGGCCCTAGGCGCTCACAGAAGCCGCTATACATTTTATGCACATATTCATAGCGTAAGCGTTCGAGCCTCGCATCGTCCGACTCTTCTAGCACTAAAACATTAGCGGCTTGCATGGCATTGTAAAATGTCTGCGGCAGCGCCGAACGCCCAATCAGGAAGCTTTCATCTTCGAGCAGTAAACACGCCGCGCCACTTGTTTGGTGTTGTAGCAAGGCAATGGCGAGTTGATTTTCAAAGTTAATCTGCGTTGGCTGTGGGTCGATATTCTTTCCAAAACTAGAGCCTCTGTGATTGGCTATCCCTTCAAGATCAACCGCTTCTTTACGCTGTAGTAGAAAATCGGTTTTACCGCAGCCCGTCATCCCGCTCAAACTCAATAACGGTTGCTGAGCGGGTGCCGCTTCAATCACGCCAATCAGATATTGGCGCATGGCCTTATAGCCACCCTGAATATAGGGGACTTCGATCCCAGCTTCTTTGAGCCATTGCTGAGTGAGTTGCGAGCGCAGGCCGCCGCGAAAGCAATAAAGGTAAGCATTAGGATTGGCTTTAACATAGCTAGCCCAAGCCTCGATTCTCTGTTGCTTGATGGGACCATTCACCAGTGAATGACCTAATGCAATCGCGGCTTGCTGACCAAATTGCTTATAACAAGTACCGACTTTTTCCCTTTCACTATCCAGCATCAAGGGCAAGTTGGTCGAGTTGGGAAACGCGCCCCGAGTGAACTCTATGGGCGCTCGCACATCCATCATCGGATGTTGGTTGAGGAAAATTTCCCTATATTGCTCTGCGGCTACAATAGCGCTTGGCATCAGCACAACACCACATTCGCTGCAGTGGTCGGTGTTTCCAGTGACCCAATGCAGATTGGGGTTATGTGGTTCGCATCGAGTAGGGCAATTAATTCCGCTTCAGCTGCGGCCGAGACGGCAACTAACAGGCCACCACTGGTTTGCGGATCGCACAGTATCGCTTTTTGATGCTCGCTGAGCTCGGGGAGATGCTCGCCATAACTATCGTAATTACGGTGAGTTCCGCCAGGAACACAACCTAAGGCTAAATAATCTAAGGCGCGTGGTAACAATGGCACTGCATCAAATTTAAGCTTCGCAGTGAGGTTGGCGCCTTGGCACATTTCGAGTAAGTGTCCCGCCAGTCCAAAACCTGTGACATCGGTCAGGGCATTTACACCGCTAATTTTTGCAATGGTCGCGCCTATAGTATTGAGTTGGCACATGGCATTTACCGCAATGAGACTATCTTCATCGCGGAGTTTTTTCTGTTTTTGCGCTGTGGTTAAAATACCAATGCCGATAGGTTTAGTGAGATATAAACGATCGCCGGCTTTAGCGGTATCATTCTGTTTTAAATCACTTAAGGCAATTTGCCCGGTAACCGCGAGACCAAAAATAGGTTCGGGTGCGTCTATGCTATGACCACCGGCTAGCATGATCCCCGCTTCCATGCAGGCTTGTCTGCCGCCATCGACCACTTGCTGTGCGATTTCTGCGGGTAGTTTATTGATTGGCCAACCTAAAATTGCAATCGCCATAATAGGCGTGCCGCCCATGGCATAAATATCGCTGATCGCATTGGTCGCTGCGATACGACCGAAGGTGAATGGATCGTCAACAATTGGCATAAAAAAATCGGTAGTGCTAATGATGCCTATGTCATCATTGAGTTTGTACACTGCAGCATCGTCGCGGCTCTGATTACCAACCAGCAGATTTGGATCGGTAAATACAGGTAATTGCGAGGCTAAGATAGTGCTGAGCACTTTAGGGGATATTTTGCAGCCACAACCTGCGCCATGACTATATTCTGTTAGCTTGATTGATTCTGGGAGTGTAACTGGGGAATCTGACATGATCTCAACAGCCTATTTAAGTGATTAAGGCATCATCATAATCAGATACGGCCACCATGCAAGGTGGCCGTATGACTTTCGGGCAGAATTGTGGTTTAGCTATAAGTTGCGGTCAGGCTGCGCCAATGTTTTTGCTGGACTAAGAAACGCGCCTTTAGCTCTTCAACTTGTTGCAATAGTTGCTGATCGACAAGTTGCTTACGCTTGGCCTCAAGCAAGGTTTTCTGTGCTTGATAGTAATCCATTAAGTGCAGCTTTAATAACTCATACTCTGCTTGGATTTTTTCAATAATTTCATCGGCATTAGGCAGGTTATTAACTTTCCGTTTGGTACGTAATAACTGCATCTGTAAGCGTGCGCTCTCGATACGTTCCTGTGGACTCGTACGCAAATCCTTAGCTAATCCCAACCAAGATAATGACTTAATCAACCATTTGGTCGGATCGTAGTGCCACCATCGAATGCCATTACGATAGTCATTTTCGAAAATATGATGGAAATTATGATAACCCTCACCGTAGGTCAACATGGCCAAGAAGCCATTATCGCGGGCGGTATTCTTATCGGTATAAGGCTGACTGCCCCACACGTGGGCTAAAGAGTTGATAAAGAAAGTGCAGTGATGCACCACCACTAAACGCAGTAACCCCGCCATCAATAACATAGACAGCACGTCACCATTGAGCCAACCAAGCAGTGCAGGCAGTCCAATGTTCATCAGCAACACGAGTGCGAGGTAATGTTTGTGTTGCCACATGACAATGTGGTCATTTTGCAGATCACGCACATTTTGATAATCGTGATAGCGTTGCGACTGATACTCACGCAGCATCCAACCGATATGGCTGTACCAGAATCCCATTTTGGCTGAGTACGGGTCCTTGTCGTTATCATCTACGTGTTTGTGGTGAACTCTGTGATCAGATGCCCAGTGCAATGCACTGTTTTGTAATGCTAAAGCACCACCAAGGGCATATATAAAACGCACCGCCGGATGGGCTTTATAGGCCTTGTGTGACCAGAGTCTGTGATAACCTGCGGTGATTGACAGGCCACTGGCAAAGGCTAAAACAATAAAAGCGATCCATTCACTGGCACCATAGCCATGAACAATACCGCGCCATGGAACTAAAATTACCGCACTGAGAAAAGTGATGGCAAACAGACTGACATTAAGCCAGATGATAGGGGGTTTTTTCATTATAGGTTTCCAAAATTCGCTTTTGAGCGTACATCTGTAAGCTAATTTAGCTTAGCTATATTGTTTGGTCAAGGACGATGGGGCTGTGTTTAATGCCTAAAAGCGGTATTATCGCGTTATTACATTCAGTTAGCGGATTTAAGAATGGGTATTCGAGCACAGCAAAAAGAGAAAACTCGTCGAGCTTTAGTCGATGCGGCCTTTAATCAGCTAAGTGCTGAGCGCAGTTTCTCAAGTCTGAGTTTACGAGAGGTTGCTCGGGAAGCTAATATCGCGCCGACATCTTTTTATCGCCATTTTAAAGATATGAACGAACTCGGTCTTACTATGGTGGACGAGGGCGGGTTAACCCTAAGGCAGATGATGCGTAAAGGCCGTCAGCGAGCTGAAGTGGGTGGCAGTGTGATCCGTATTTCCGTTGATACCTTTATGGAAGTGCTTGATTCGAATCCAAACGTATTCCGTATTTTGTTGCATGAACGCTCTGGAACCTCGGCAGCATTCCGTGCGGCAGTTGCCCGCGAAATTGAACATTTTATTTCTGAATTGGCTCATTATACCGAAGCCAAAGCGGGTCGAACCCCCTTGCTAGCCCGTGCACAGGCTGAAGCGTTAGTGACACTGGTGTTTAATGCTGGCGCTTCCGCATTAGATATGAAACGGGCTGACCGCAAAATTCTTGCCGATCAATTAGTCATGCAATTGCGCATGGTCGCCAAAGGCGCCGAGGCTTTGCAGCATAAGGTTGAACACCGCTAATCTGAGTGAGATGCAGATTTACTAAAATAATGGAGCCTAAGGCTCCATTATTTTTAGCGAATTTACGTTGAAGTGTTCTGCAGTCGAGCTCAGTTTATCTGAAGTGATTAACGACGCTCGAGTAGTACACCCGTTTCCATGTGATCTGTATAAGGGAACTGATCAAACAAGGCAAAGCGGGTCACCTTATGGGTTTCGTTCAGTTGTTGCAGGTTATCTTTTAAGGTTTCTGGGTTGCAGGATATATACAAAATCCGCTCATAACCTTGGACTAACGCCAGCGTATCAGGATCAATCCCCGCGCGTGGTGGGTCAACAAAAATGGTGTTGCAAACATAGCTGTCAAGATCGATACCTTCTAAACGTCTAAAGCTGCGTTTCTTCGCCATGGCATCGCTAAAGTCTTCGGCTGACATACGAATAATCTGCAGATTATCAATACCATTCACTTCGATATTGTATTGCGCCGCATCGACTGAAGGCTTAGCGAGTTCGGTGGCCAATACGCGATTAAAGTTTTGCGCTAGTGCGATAGAGAAGTTGCCATTACCACAGTAGAGCTCGAGTAAATCCCCCTTACTGTTTTGAGTCGCATCGATAGCCCACTCCAGCATTTTTACGGAAACTTTGGCATTGGGTTGAGTAAAGCTGTTTTCGATTTGCTTATATAAGAAGGTTTTATCATTTACTTGTAATGACTCGACCACAAAGTCTTTATCTAAATCGATTTTTTGCTTACGGGCACGGCCGATGATATTGACGTTAAACTGGCTACTTAACTTGGCTTTCAGTGCAGTCGCATCGGCGCGCCATAGGTCATCAAGCTGCCTGTGATAAAGCAAAGACACTAAAATCTCGCCGCTTAAAGTCGACAAAAAATCCACTTGGAACAATTTGTGCCTTAGACTCGGATTCGGTTTCAGCTCGGCGATTAAGGCCGACATCATTTGATTGATGAGTACGCTAGCTGGTAAGTATTGATCGCAACGTACTTTCTCATTCAATACTTTATCGAACATGTAATAGTATAAGTCGTCACCATCATGCCACATGCGGAATTCGGCGCGCATACGGTAGTTAGCTGGCTCTGAGGCAAAAACTTCAACACTCGGTGTTTCAAATTGGGCAAAGGCTTGTTCTAGCTTGATACGCTTGTGTTCTAACTGCGCATCATAAGTCTGAGGGTCCATTGCTGCTAAGTTCATTGTTTGATTCACCGTTGCTGTAAATTGGGGCGCAAATATTATACTAGGTGACACGAATGTCCAGTACCTTGCTTTTGCGGTTTTCGCAAAGCTATGGGAAAATCCGCGCACTTGAATGTGGTTCTATGGTATTTGGCTGGATTCCGTCGGTAAAGCAGCCATCGAATCGTTAATGCGTCCAATCTGTATAGTTTATTTATATATCCGAAACTGGAGATTCGCTTGTCGCGACCTATATTAGTGTTTGATTCTGGGATTGGTGGTCTATCTGTACTGGCTGAAATCCGCAAGAGTTTGCCCCATAGCGACTATTGCTATCTTTTCGACAACGCTAGGTTGCCCTATGGTGAGCTGGAAGAGCAGGTATTAATTTCTGGCTGTGTCGAATTAGTATGCGATCTAGTGGCTCGTACCAATGCAATGATAGTGGTCGTTGCCTGCAATACTGCAAGTACTGTTGTGTTACCGGCATTACGTGCACATCTTACAGTCCCTGTCGTAGGTGTTGTCCCCGCCATTAAACCCGCCGCTCTAATGTCTAAGAGTAAACGTATTGGACTCTTGGCTACACCAGGCACAGTTAAGCGTCATTATACCCATGAACTCATCAGCCAATTTGCTGATGATTGCCATGTCGAACTCTTTGGGTGTTCTGAATTAGTGATGATGGCAGAACAAAAAGTGGCGACTGGAATGTTGGATATGCATAGATTGGCACAATTACTGGCACCAGTCGTTGCCGCACAATTGGATGTTCTGGTACTAGGTTGCACTCATTTCCCTATGATCAAAGCTGAATTACAACAAGTGCTCGGTGCTGGCGTAAAACTAATGGATTCTGGCGCTGCTATTGCAAAGCGAGTTGTTACTCTTTTAACGCAACAGAATCTTATTGTGGAAGAGCACAGAGTAACAGATGAGAGAGAAGCTGTAAGGGAGTCAGTTATGCAAGCTTTCTATACTAAGGTGGGAATCAGCGAAGGGTTAACAACAACATTAATTGATTGTGGCTTTTCAACTATCGAACGAATCACCACAACCAACTAAATTACAAAATAAAGCAAAACAGTTTAAGCGGTAATGCTACTCGTCTGTCCCTGTACGGTCGGCAGCTTCCGAATCTTGTGTTTTTGCTTCTCTTACTTTTAAGGTTCTTTCTTGGAAACTATAGTCATTCAGTTTAACCATGGCTTTCTGAGCGCCTGATTCTGACATCTCCACAAAACCAAAACCTTTACGACGACCCGTCTTACGATCTCTGACTAAACGCACAGAGTTTACTGGACCAAATTCGCCAAATAATACTTTTACTTCACCCTCATGAACACGATAAGGCAGGTTACCTACATATAAGGTCATAGTAGGGCCAACATATTGTTCTTCTGAAGCATGAGATGATGAAGTCTCTGGAACAAATTTAAAAACAAGACTTGCAATGATAGCGCCAGCGACAAAAGCAATAGCTGATAATGGCGTTGCGAACTGAGATAGTGCTACTGCGCCAATAATGGCGACAATCAAGACAATAAGAAATGACTTTTGCATAAGAATGCTCTCTGATGAATGGGAAATTGATAAATAACTGTTAACAGCAAGTATATGGTAATGAATTATTTACTTTTACACTAGACCATTGCTGAAATATTGAGCGTGAATTATCAATTATTAGATAAAAAACCTTACTTATCTCCGATAAATAGAGCTTATAAGCTAAAAAATGGACATAACGTTTAAAATATCGACGTGCGATTCAATGATCGATAAAAAGCCCTTGCGGACTTTCTCAATCTCCCTATAATGCGCATCCACTGACACGGCAGACCGCGAAACGCAAGTTAAGCAAAGAAAGCCAAGCAGTTCATCGGTTAGCGAGCTAAACGATGAGTGTTGAGAAAGTTGAAAAAACTACTTGACGCACTAACGGGAATGCGTAGAATACGCAGCCCTGACCCGCTGAAAACTCAGTGTGTGGTCAACGCTCTTTAACAATTTATCAAGCAAATCTGTGTGGACACTCACAGGTGTTGAGTTAATCGAAACTGCTTAGCCTTCGGGTTGGCAGTCAAAAATTTAAATCAATGTTTTCAAGTCATTCTCCTTAACGGGAAAGGGTGATTGAGTGTTCATAGTAATATGTACATACAGTAATGTATGAATTGAAACGCGATGCTTCTTAGTGAGCAAAGCGAATCAAAACAGTAGAATTCATTGAGCCGCTGAAGTCGTAAGACGGAAGCAACAAAACTTTAATTGAAGAGTTTGATCATGGCTCAGATTGAACGCTGGCGGCAGGCCTAACACATGCAAGTCGAGCGGCAGCACAAGGGAGTTTACTTCTGAGGTGGCGAGCGGCGGACGGGTGAGTAATGCCTAGGGATCTGCCCAGTCGAGGGGGATAACAGTTGGAAACGACTGCTAATACCGCATACGCCCTACGGGGGAAAGGAGGGGACCTTCGGGCCTTCCGCGATTGGATGAACCTAGGTGGGATTAG